>DATBLC010000014.1:0-9317 GCA_036555515.1 Binatia bacterium | reverse complement strand
CTCCCAGCAAGTTGATGTTCAGATTCATCTTGGGATCCTCGAGAACCGCGAGCGCTTGGTTCACAGTTACGGCATAACGTGTGCTTCCCAGAGTGAGCACTTCCGCCAAGGTTCCATAATCACCTTCAGGATCGACGATACAGACTTGGTAGGCCTGCTCGATAAGTCGTTCGACGATACCGGCCGTGACGGTGGATTTGCCGCTCCCGGACGGTCCGGCGATCAGGATATTCAGGCCGTATGGTGGAACGGTAACCGGCATCCCGTCCGGAGCCAGCCCAATGCTCAGGAGGTTTTTCCTGACCCGGCCGAGCATTTTCGACAAGTCATCGGCGATCAGTTCATCGACAATCTCCACAACCCCATGTCCTGCCTCGCCTTTTGTTGTGAATGCGGCGAGCTCGCGAATTGCGGGCACGGCGTTGGCGACGGCTACCGCACATTCGCATCGTTCGAGGAATGAATGGTCGTTCTCGGCGTCGCCGATTCCCACCGCTTCATGTGACGATAAGCCGAGCTTGTGCAGCGCATAGTCCATACCGGTCGCTTTGTTGACGCCTGCGGGTAAGACCATCACCGCATCTTTGTTGAAGATGATTTGAACCTCCAAGCCCATTTCCTGAATTGCCTGGAGCACGGCGATATGATGAGGCAGCCTCGTGCTTATGATTACCTTGCCGACATCGAGCGAATTGCCGGTGAGCTCCCGCAACCGCTCGATAAATTGGTTCGGCGGCGGTTTGCCGAGGAGCGTCTCCTCGCGCGCTCGCGGCTCGTATAGTACGGCGCCGTTTTCCGCCACGACATAATCGAACAATTGAACCCGTGGACAAACCTTCAAGAGATCATCGACGCGTCTGCCGGTCAGCAAGAGCACACGGCGGCCGGACCGCCGCAGCCGTTCGATCGCTGAAAGCGTCGACTCAGCCGCCTTTCCGCCGGTGGCGATCGTGCCATCGTAGTCGGTCACTAAAACCAAATAGCGCATCGTCAATCACTTGCTAGCGTTCGCCCGGTCGGGGTCGGTTTCCTGGGCCTTCTCCGGATGCCGCTCCCTGCCCAACGTCCAAGCAGGTGGATCGCTTGCAGGGAAACTTTCGGCCAATGTCTGATCAATCATCTCTTCAGAAATAGATTGTTTCCTTCCCATATGTTCTCCTTTTTAATAGCTATGCCGATCGGCGCAGCATCAGATTACCAGCGTGCCGCAGATTTGGATTGCTCCCAACTCAAGCAGCTCGCCCCGTTTGCGAACCAATGTCTATGGCCGTACATCCAGATCGCACCACGAGCACGTCCGAGTCAACTTGCCGCATCACTTGTTTGGCTACGCTCCCGAGTAGAATACGTGGCACCCGGTGCGATCTTTGGTCCCGACCGACACTATCGAGAAACGCCTTCATCTCCCGCCGTACTTTCTTTGCGAACTGACGCCGGTAGCGCATGATCTCGGATGGAGCCTTATCTGTTCTCAGAAGTTGACGCTCTATTCCTTCATAACAGTGCAAACTATTAAATTCTGCCTGGGACGCAAGCCGCAGCGCGAACTCTAGCGCGTTCCGGAAATTTTCGGAGAAGTCGACCGCGCGCAAAATCAGCTACTCCGATTTGGTGACGTTACTACCACACCGGAATCACGATTTTTGGAAGAATGACCATTGTTGATGATCCTGTTGATATAGCCGCGTCGAGATTTCCAATGGCCGATACCAAGTACCAGCGCAGCAACGCCGCTAACGACAGCAATGAGCATGACGATCGGGATAATGACGGCAGAAGACAGGCCGGAGCCTACACCACCAGCCAGCGTATAGAATTTATGCATCTTGCTCTGACTCCTTTCCTTATTTTCTAGCTAGTGGAGCAACTTCGATGCCAGTCTTAAAGAGGAGGAGTGCGAACGTGCGAGCGGCGTTGCCGCTGACAAAACGGCACAGCGCGCCAACATTTTTGCCCCAATCAAACTCTGTCATGTGAGCACTCTCCAGCTCGCGCTCGACCTCTGCAACGCGTGGTAGATGTCAACGCCGCTTTAAGCGGTCAACGCCTAGCTTCGCTGTCGGTTTTGTTGCCCCGGCGAACGCTGCAGCGCCCCTAAGCTATTCGTTTGTTGTTCTGTCGATCACCTGGAACAAGTCGGCGGGCGAAAACGGCTTGGAGAGTAGCAAAGTGCCCAAGTTTGAAGCGGTATCGCGCAATGACGCATCAGCAAAGGCCGATATCAGAATTATTCTGACTGAGGGAGTTTGCTGTTTCAAAGCTGCAGCGATTTCAGTGCCTAAAAGCCCCGGCATGCGAACGTCAAGAATAATCAGATCGTACGGACAGGACTGCGCTTTTTGATACCCATCAAGCCCATCCGTGCTATACACCACCTCATTGCCTTGACGTTGTAATATCTCGGTGAGAAAAGCGCAGAATGTCTCGTCGTCCTCTACGATTAAAACGCGCACCGACGCCTCCGTTCTCCTTTCATTTGCTATCTTGCGCAACTCGTATGCCATCTTGAAAAAGTCCACCGGACGCTACTCCCCCTTCCGTCGTATCAAGCAAGGAGCTCAATCGAGATCAATCCTCGCCTTCGGCTAATCTGGCCAATGCGAGAGCGCCGAACGAAAGCCCCAAGTCACGTAACGCGATATCGTAGTAACCCGGCACCAGCAACAAGTTGATGATGATGCCCCAGAGCCAAGCGGCGACTATCCAAGCACCCCACTTAGTTTTCACCGCGACCAAGATCCCCGCGATGATCTCGATAACCCCTATGACCATCATAAAAGCCGCCGGATCGATTCCGGTCCATGCCGGTACCAGTGGTGTCAAATATTGGGTCCAGTCCACCAGTAAATTGAAGAATTTATCGAGTCCGGCAACGATGGGCGCGACAGTGAAGCCAAACTTTAGAACTGTATAAGCTTGACGTGCGGAGTCTGTGCTTTGCTCAGCAGCCACGTACTCCGGCCTAGGCATTGGACGAGCCATTTTGTTTTCCTCCTAAAAAAATTTTTTCGGATGCCTGGCGAAAGCACCCGTACTAAAAGGCTAGAGCAATGAGGATGCCAACTGCAGATCGGCAGGCTAACTTGTAGGACAGGGTGTGAGTTGCGTCTTTAGTTCGGGAAAGACTGTTGTATGAAAACAAGTCAATGTTGAAAGACAGGCACCTAGCCGATCGACATTGGATAAGCCCCACATGGCTTATACAAAACCAACAACGCGCAAAAGGTAAGCCTGCACGCGTACGTTGAAACTCAGCCGTCGGCCAGCGGAGCTTTAAGATTAAAACAGCGACTTTATTTCTTTGATTCCAGAGTTTTTTGGAGAAGCTCGAGCGTGTTCTTTTTGGCCTCTTCCGGCTTCTGACCTGCAGCTTTCGCCGCCTCGGCAAAAGTTTTATTGGTGATGTTGTTGGGATTCCCCATGTCGTTATCGGGCATTTGGCATCCACAGTTATAGCACATAAGGTCCTCCTTGCTATTTGTTCTCTTATACTGAAAAGATCATAATTTATTTCATTGATAACCCGCGAATTGTTCAACGTGAATTTGATCGTTCTCCACTCCAAGTGATTGCAACAAGCTTTTCATGGAGCTTACCATGCTCGGAGGGCCCGCGACATAATATTTCGGTTCGGTGACTTGCTTGATAACTTTCGCAAGCATGGCCTTATCTATAACTCCCCTTTCACCGGTCCAACGCTTAACCGATTCGCCGTCACCCGTCATGGTAGCCACCAATTTGAAGTTGGAATTAGTCTTTTCGAGCGCCTGAAGTTCGTTTATAAAGGCGGCATCCTCAGGACGCCGGTTGGAATAGAAAAGAAAAATGCGATGATGGGATGCCTGGAAAACGATGCTGCGGAAGGGAGTGATGCCGATCCCACCAGCAATCAGAGCTGCGGGCCGAGTATCCTGATCGTCAAGGGTCAAACTTCCGAAAGGCCCTTGCATCTGTACTTCGACACCGAGCGGCAGCGCTTTCATAGTACGCTTGAATGCGGTGTCTCGCATTCGTGTAGCTATCATCAAACCCCCTTCATAAGGAGCGCTGGCGATGGAGAAGACTCGCGTATTACCCTCCGCGTCGGTTTCAGGTGGATCAATCAATCTCAGCGAGATAAATTGACCGGCTTTAAAGTTGAAACCCACCGGTTTCTCAAGATGAAACGCCATCGTGCCCTCGGCAACTTCTTCACGTCCAACAAGTTTAACAAGATAAGTGGGCATATCGCAGTCCGTCACGTCTCAGCCCGCGGCCCTTCAGGATCGATAATCTCGCCCAATATTCGAGAGGCCTTCTTCCAATCCGTGAGGAAAGCCTCCAAACCACGATCAGTGAGGGGATGCTTGAACAGCTGCTCAAACACCTTGAATGGCATGGTTGCAACGTGGGCGCCCATCTTTGCTGCTTGAACAACATGAATCGGGTGCCGTAGGCTTGCGGCCAGAACCTGCGTTGAGAAGTTCTGGACGCGGTAGATTTCTACAATTTCCCGGAGCACCCCAAGGCCGTTCTCTGCGGTGTCGTCCAATCGCCCTACAAACGGGCTAACGAAGTAGGCACCGCCCTTCGCCGCTATTAGAGCCTGCGCCGGAGAAAACACGAGGGTGACGTTGACGCGAATACCTTCACTCCGCAGAACGTGGAGTGCGTGAACGCCATTAGTAGTCATCGGAACTTTGACCACGATATTGGGGTGCCAGCTCGCCAACTCGCGCCCGTCACGCAACATTCCTTGCGTATCAGTCGCAACCACCTCTGCATTCACGACTCCATCCTTTAACAGTCTGCACATCTCCAAAATGAGCTCGCGAAACGACCGCCCTTCCTTTGATGCCAACGTCGGATTGGTTGTGACTCCGTCAATCAGACCCAGATCTGCCGCGTGCCGGATCTCGTCTAAATTGGCCGTATCAAGAAATATCTTCATAGTAGACTCCGCATTGCTAATGTAGCTGCGATGTAGTCCTAACGTCCTCCGGACCCCTCCGACGGACGGGCACGTCCAAGCGCGATCCTCGCGAGCAATACGGTTTAGAAGAACTCATCAAACTTGCGACATCTCCATTATCATCTTCCACCGTCCAACCCGAGCCACTATTCCGGCAAGGCCCACGAAAAAGATGGCGACTATGATCGGGAAAACAATGACAGAAAAAAGACTGAGAGCTATAAAGCCAACAATGAAATACAAAAGATTCACGGATATCCTTTCCCAAACTATGGCCTGACGGCAATGACCGGACAAGGAGCTTCCCTGATCACGCGCTCGGGTATACTTCCCAGGAACAATCGCGGTACTCCTCTTCTCGCGTGCGTGCTCATCACGATCAGATCGATCGCTTGTTCCCGGACGAAATCAACGATGCCAGACCCTACCCGGCACGCCTTGACTCTCTTAATTTCACGCACACCCCTACGCGACTTCGCTGATATGGATTGCAGCACTGCATCCAGTTTATGGGTAGCGAGTTCGCGCAGCCTACCCATAAATCCTTCGGTTATCTTGTCCCAAGACTCGTGAGCCTGGATGATGTGCAGGAGATACACGGTAGCACTCAATTTTCCTGCCAATTCGAATGCGTATTCGAGCGATCTCGTGTCACCGGGCGAAAAGCTGATCGGAACAAGGATTTTTTTTACAGCGGGAGCACTTGTGTCTTGCCGCACTGTTAAAATCGGAACATGTGTTTCTCTTAAGACTTTGGTCGTGGTGCTCCCAAGCAGCATTCGGCCCCACAGATTGAGAGCTTGCTTGCCCATCGCGATCAGGTCGAAGTCATGGCTCCGCGCCGCCTTCAGGATCTCTTGATACGGAATGCCCCTGACGACCCGCGTCTCCATCCTGATTCCTTTTGGCTCAAGGATTTTTGCCGAGTGCGCAAGCTGATTCTCTGCCCTTCTCACCAGATCAGGCTCGATGAGCGCTATCTTTGTATTCACGTCAGCGGGAATTTTCAGAGTGCCGATCTCTGGGATTTCGATGACGCTCAACGCGCTCAGGCTTGCGCCAAACCGAGTGGCAAACAGCTCCGCCCATTTGAGAGCATGACGCGACTCCTTTGATCCGTCGCTCGCCCACAGAATTTTTTTGATCCGCATGATGCTTCTTTCTGCTTCGTTGTCTTACATCTTCCAGGTAATATGCGAGTCAAGCGAATTTTTGCTGACGCTCCAGGAACTCCTTCAATGCCGTAGCGTTATTGTGCTCGCTATCGCGGGCGCCGTAAAGTAATGTAACATTGCAATCGCGTGCACGTTCCAATATGACCGCCCATTTATCGGCCTTGGCGCGAAGCTCCGCAGAGTAACGGCGCTGGAATTCTTTCCATTTTCGCGGATCGTGAGCAAACCACTTACGCAAGCGATCGCTGGGCGCCACCTCCTTCAACCAGCCGTCGAGAGCCAATTCGTCTTTCTTAAGGCCTCGCGGCCAGACCCGGTCGATCAGCAGACGGATCCCGTCGCTTGCCGTTGGTTTTTCGTATACCCGCTTGGTTTTGATCACGAACCGAGAGCTTTGATGACGCTCTGCTTTCTTGTCGGTTGGTCTCAGTGCCACGACCTTTATAATGGCAATGTTCATGCCATAGACGGCAAACGGCATCCGACTCCGCGAGATTCAGTTATTGAGTGTCTTTCAGAAACGCGCGGATGAGGCAAAAAGGTAAATCACTGTGGCGTTATTGTCGTGAACGGGGGCGATTCGAAATAGCGGAAGGTCACCGCGACAAGGGAAGCACCGCAAGCGGATTTTGGCCTCACGGCTCCTTGTAGGAGTCGATCTTCCACCGCGCCAGCATGCGGTAAAGCGAACGCCGGTCGATATCCAGAACCTTGGCGGCGCGAGAGATATTTCCCCGGGTACGGTGCATGACATAAAGCGCGTAACGCTTTTTGATCTCCTCCAAACTCGGCGTGTCTGAAAAAACAAGCTGTCCGTCGCCCGCATTGTCGTAGGGCGGCGGCAAGTCCTCGCGAACTTCTTGCGGTAGATCATCCAACGTGAGCACGGGATTTTTCGAGAGCACCACGGCTTGCTCGATGGCATTCTCGAGCTGGCGGATATTGCCGGGCCAGGAATAGTTCCTCAGTCGTTCTAGGGTGTCTTCAGAAATCCCGCTGATCGGCTTGCGGGCAGCCAGGCTGTAGCGCCGGATGAAAATCTGCGCCAGCTCGTCGATATCTTCCGGCCTCTCCCTCAGCGGCGGAAGGCGGATGGTGATCACCTTCAACCGATAGTAAAGATCCTCGCGAAAAGCGCCGGTTTTAACCAGGTGATCGAGATCCTTGTTGGTCGCGGCCAAGACGCGCACGTCCACCTTTACCCATTCTTTGCCTCCGACCGGTCTTACTTCTTCCTCCTGTAAGACCCGCAAAAGCTTTGACTGCATGTTCAGACTAATGTCGCCGATTTCGTCGAGAAAGCACGTGCCGTTGTTCGCTGCCCGAAATACCCCCTTCTTGTCCGCCACCGCTCCGGTAAAAGCCCCGCGCGTGTGTCCGAATAGCTCGCTTTCGAGCAGCGTCTCCGTAAGCGCCCCGCAATCAACCGCCACAAAAGGGCGTTGAGCGCGGGGGCTGTGTTGATGAATCGACCGCGCGATCACTTCTTTCCCTGTGCCGCTTTCTCCGAGAATGAGCACCGTGCTCTTCGTCGGAGCCGCGCGTGCCACCATTTTGAACACTTCCACCATGGCCGGGCTTCTGCCGATCACGGTTTTCTGCTGCTCCAAATCGTCAACTTGTTTGACCTTCCTGCGGGACTGGGCGTTCAATTCGCGTTGCCTCAAAGCGCGAAAAACGATTTTCTTAAGCTCGTCCAGGTTCATGGGCTTTGAAACGTAATCGAAGGCGCCTTCCTGAATCGCCTCGACCGCCGTTTCCATGGAGCCGAAGGCAGTCATGACGATGATGGGAAGCTGCGGCTGCTCCTGGCGCATGGTCCGCGTCACGTCCAGTCCGGTGATTCCTGGCATCCGCACATCGACTAAAAGCAAATCGTAGGACTGCTTGCGCAGGCGATCGAGCGCCTCTTCACCGCTCCGTGTTTGATGCACTTCATGCCCGTCAGCCTCGAGAACTTCGGCAAAAAGTTGGCAACTCACCTCGTCGTCATCAACGATCAAAATGCGCGCTGGCACGGCGTTCACCCGTTTCGTGCGGCCGGTTCGGTCGGAAGAAAGATTGTTACCTTCGTGCCCTTTCCGATTTCACTGGTGATGGTAATCCTTCCGCCGTGTTCCTTGACGATCTCTCGGCAGACCGCGAGTCCGAGGCCGGTGCCGCTGCCGGAGTCCTTGGTCGTCATGAAAAAGTCAAAAACTTTAGGCAAAAGATCGGGAGAAATACCCGTTCCGGTATCCGAGATCTCTATGATAATGCCTGGACGCTGCTGCTCGGTCGCCCGCGACAGATAAGTCGCAATCGTGATTTTCCACTCCTCCACCAGGGAATCCACCGCGTTGTTGAGCAAGTTGATCAACACGCGCTGCAAAGATCCAGCGTGTGCGTTAAGCGACGGCAACGACTCCGCCAGTTGAGAAACGACGTGCACGCTTTTCTCCTCCAAGACGGGTTTAAGAAGGAGCAACGTCTCGCGGACCAAGTCGTTGAGATTGACCTGACTGCGCTTGCTGATGGAGCCGCGCGTACGATCCAGATAATATTGAACGATTCCTGCCATGCGCTGCACCTGGCTTTCGATCGTTTTGGCATGGCGGCGAGCCTTCTCGGGCAGATCCTCTTGGGCCAGGAGCTGGGTATAGCCGAGCACTGAGTTCAACGGCGTACCGAGCTCGTGCGCAATCGCCCCGGCCATCCAACCAAGGGCTGCCGCTTGCCCCACCCGCCCCATTTCCTGCTGCAAATTCCAAAGCTCCTTGTTACGCTCGACTAATTCTTTGGTGACCTTCTCAACGCTCTCCTGCGCTTCCTTGCGGTCTAAGTACAGTTGCAGCATCTCCGCAATCGACTCGAGCAAATTCTTTTCTTCCGCCAGGAACGGATGGTTGGTTTGCTTAAATCTATTTTCAGCATAGACGATTTCGACCAGTCCGTGTCTCCCACCGGTGGTGGTAAAATGCGCGCTCTCTGTCCAAGGACTTGAGCCGAAATTCGGCGACCGATATTCCACACCGTCAAAAACAATGCGCGCGGCGGCGATCTCCGCCTGATCGAATGCCGCCGGAAGGATCGTCACGATTTCCTGCAACAACTTTGGGGGGGTTCTTTTGTGGTCCTGGAGCAAGCGCGCTGTGCGATGCAGCGCGGTGAGCTCTTTGACTCGTTCGTTGAGATCGTGGAGCAGTCCTTCT
>DATBLC010000013.1:0-7919 GCA_036555515.1 Binatia bacterium | reverse complement strand
AGAGGAGAACGTGGAGTGGTGGTATGCGCAAAATATATTATTATTTTGCCGGAGAGACTATCTGGCGAGTACCTCCGAACTGAAGAAGGAATTTGAAAATACGTACCCCACTCAGCTTCGTTCGTTCATCCAAAAAAAATTTCGAGCTGATTCAGGTTCAGCTTGCGGCTCAGGAGCTTGCGAGGTTTATTCCCAAAGGAGATACCTTCATCGTAGTCGATCAGGACGAAGTCGTCCTGACTGGAATCCGTTAGCAATCGTGAATACGTACTCTAGCCGCTCACTCCCATCGCCTCCAGAAGCACCGGAAGGACGCGGCGGGCGTCGAAGTGATCGAGAGCGATCTGCCGCGCTATCATGGAGTGACGTTGGTAGTCCCTCCGAATCTGCCGAATGGCGTCCGCCGCCTCTTCAACCGTCGTGACGGCAAATAGGCCGGCGCCGGTAGGTAGTATGTCTCGGATGCCCGTATCCTGAATCACCACAGGACGACCGGCTGCAAGAAAGCACGCAGTCCTGTCGCTGAACCACCCGGACCTGCTACCCACGTACAGTCCTTTCGCACAGCTGAACTCGCCAGCAGAAGCGATGACGTATTCCCGATATGCTTCCGGTGAGGAAGATATATTCTCTGCAGACTCGACGAGCCACCCACTGCTGGCAAGATCCCTGACCAATTCGTCACCAGACTCGCTCTCCAGAGCGATCTCAATCGCTTCACCCGCGAGCGCCGGCAATCGCAAGAACCGCCGCAATTGTTCGGCTTTCGGCCCCCAGATGACACCCTCGAAAGGCTGATATCCGTTGAGCCACAAACCTGCTACCGTGGTGAAGCGATTACGGGTTCGAGGCGCCTCGGGCCTCCACCACTCTATGATCACCGGGTTCCAGATCCGACGCCACTCGAGGCCAAGAGTTGGGAGTGATGATCGCTTAGTGCCAATGTTCGCGCCGACCGTGAAATACAGGTCATGTCGGCCCAGGACGTCTTCGATAGAGGAGGCCTCCATTGCCCATAACTGGGAAAACCCGGGATCTGTGTCGATAAGGACTCGCGGTTGCACTGAGGCCAACCATGGGTCGGGGTCAGGCGAGAACTGACAACCCAGCGAGATAATCCCTCCCGCATTGCGAGCAAAGGCTTCGACATCAGCGAGCGAAGGGCCAAACACCGATTCTCCTGTTGGTCCGATTGCTACCGCAAGGCGATTGTCCCACCAGTGTTCCACGATTTTGCCGAACAGTGCAGCTGCCTCGGGACGGTCACTAATACGGTCATAATACAGTACCTCGTGTCCGAGCAGGCGAAGTCCATGTAACCACTGCAGCGCATACATAATATGACCGCCACGACCAGCAGTGCCCGTCCAGACTAGGTTTGCACCCTTCAGGATCAGTTTACTCACGGCTGAACCTCGCTGTTTCAGGATGTACTTCGCCTAGCCTAAGCCTAGGTCTAAGACTGAGTCGTGGCGGCCTGCGTGAAGTAAAGTTCGACTTCACTGACAAATGTTGGGGCGGAGTAAGACATGAATCCAATTCGCTAGAGCGTGATCCCGATCGCAGCGAAGGATCTCCGGACCGGAACTGCCAGAGATTTCGCTTGACTCATTACAGCTACACGCGATGCTTCAATTCACTGGAGCGAAGCCATTCTGAAAGCATCCGAAGAGATCCAGCGGCGCAAATCTCGGAGGCGATTTGGCACGCAGTTCGGACCTACAGTGAGATAATTATAACAATTCGATTACCACTATCCAGCCATCGCAGCCACTTTGTCATACATCCCAACGGGGCTAGATCGAGCTGGAGACGGCGCGGCGGTCACTTCTACAATCGAGGCGGGCCCTTTTCCGTTGCGCTGCACCAAAAGCCGGCGCGCATGGAACGGGCGCAAGGTGGCGCGATGACCGATGCTGAACACGGTTGTCCCTGGGAGCTGCTCGCGCAGGAGCCCGTAGAGGTGCACCTCGGTAGCCTCGTCCAGCGCCGAAGTTGCCTCATCGAGAAACAGCCAGTCGGGTTTTTGCACCAGCGCTCGCGCGAAAGCGATGCGCTGCTGCTCACCTGGCGAGAGTTGCAGCGCCCAGTGGGCGGCTTCGTCGAGCCGTCCAGCTAAACTGGACAGGCCCACGACCCCGAGCGCCTCACGCAAGGTCGCATCGTCCACGCCCCCCGCGGGCATTGGGTAGCTCACCACTTCGCGGAGCGCGCCGATAGGCAGGTAGGGCTTCTGCGGCAGAAAGAGACGTCGGCCGTCGGCTGGCCCGACGATCTCGCCGCTGCCAAACGGCCAGATCCCTGCGATGGCACGCAGCAGGGTGCTCTTCCCTGAACCCGAACTTCCCCCTAGAAGAACGGTGTCTCCACGGAACAGCGAGAGATTCACGTTAGCTATGAGAGGCCGGCCATCGGGAAGTTGAAGATCCACACCCTTCAATGTCAGGCGCGTGTTGTCTCCGTTGGTGCGTCGGACACCGTCGCCGTTCGCCGCCTGGACGCGCACGTGCTCCAACGCGCTCTCGAATCCGGAGAGCCGCTCGACCACGGAGCACCATTCGGCGATCTGGGTGTATGATTGGACTAAGAAGCTCAGGGAATCTTGCACCTGGCCGAAGGCTCCGATAGTCTGCATGAGCCCTCCGAGAGCAAGCTCACCGCGAAAGTAGCGCGGCGCCGCGACAACGGATGGGAAAATCCAGGCCGCTTGCCCGTAGCCGGATGTAAAATACGTCAGCCGCTTCTGCCGGCGCATGATCTGCCACCAGTTTGCTACCAAGGCCGCGAAGCGTTCCCGAAAGCCACGGAACTCATCCTCTTCGCCTCGGTAGAGCGCCACGCCTTCTGTGTTCTCTCGGAATCGGACAAGGCCGAACCGGAAGTCGGCTTCACGCCGCTGCTTGTCGAAGTTCAGCCGCACCAGCGGCCGACCAATCCGGTGCGTCATCCACGTGCCACCCAAGGCGTACAACAGAGCAACCCACACCATGTAACCGGGCAGCGCGATGGAGAAAGAGCCAAGCGAAAAATTGAGCGTTCCCGACAGTCCCCAAAGGATCGCCACAAACGCAATGAGGTTCACGAGCGCGCGCAAGGCGCCGACGAGCAGGTCAAGGCTGCCGGAAATAAGCAGATTGACGTCTTCGGCAATGCGCTGGTCGGGGTTGTCTGTTTCACGCGCGAGGAGCTGCATCCGGTAGTAGGCACCGTCGGCAAGCCAAGCGCGAAGATACCGTTCGGTAAGCCAGCGCCGCCAGCGGATCTGCAGCATCTGTTTAAGGTAAAGCTGGTAAACGGCAAGAAAAATAAAGATGCCGACGAGCCAGCAGACGCGGATCAGCTGCTTGAGAAACACCGTCTGATTCTTGTCCTGGAGGGCCGTGTAGAAGGCGTTGTTCCACTGATTGAAGAGCACGTTGATGTAAACCATTCCAAGGCTAAGAGCTACAACGATCAGAAGCAGACCCCAGGCCGCCCAGCGGTTCTCCGATGTCCAGTACGGCCGTATAATGCCCCAGGCCGTTGGGAGCAGGCGGCGGAGACGAGCAGTGGGCGTATCGGGACCGCTACTGCTGGCAGAACTGCCAACCGCACCATAAAATTCCTGTTTTCGGTCCTTTCTCTCCTGGTCGCGAATGGCAGACTTCGTCCGCTCTCTCAAATTGGTCGGCTGGCTATGCACTGGTCCCTTTCACAGACTCTTTACGACATCCATTTTGTATTTCCGCAACTGCTGTGCCATTAAAAAACAATTAGATTTCCACACTATATCGTAGGAAATTTCGCAAATATTGAAATTCTATGGCCGGTTATTCGCAATCGCGCGAAGGCGGATAGCTATTCCGTTTACAGCGTGGAAACTCCGGGTGCCAACGGAGTTGCGTTTTGCTGCGCTCAGCAGGTGTACGTTTTTTCTTGCATCGACGCGCAGCGCAGTTGCGAGTCTGGCTTATTGTGGATAGCGTAAAAGCACGCACCTAAAGCTGTAACGAGACTGGGAAACCTCGGTGCCTGGCGCCGACTTCAATCGGCCTCGCTCAAAGCTTGCCGGACTAGCGCCGAAGGCGCAGACATTTGACAACTCTTTCGTCCAGAGGGTAGTTTCAGAACATTATGATTTTTTCGCCGAAAGAAACCATGTTCTTGTTTTTCTGCTATCCCTATCTAATGGTAGTATGTCGGTCGCCCTACAGTGGAAAAACTCCAACAGAGCTGCGAGCAATGATGAAAAAGTGCTGTCTGGACTTTGTCTCACCGCCGCCAACGTCAATTTCCCACGCTTTAGGAGGGAGGTCTGGTCTGATAGACTTTTCTTATCAAGAACGACCGAAGCTTTTTGATTCTTTGGATGGAAGGGTTCTCGTTGGAGTTTACCCGATGAGCATCGAGAGCGACCGTCCGGCCACGGACCGCGACCTCCGGCTTGATTTTTTTCGCGGCCTCGCCCTTTTCTGCATATTCATCGACCACATCCCGAACAACATCGTGGCGCAGTTTACGCTCCAATCGCTGATGTTCGCCGACGCGGCCGAAGTGTTCATCTTGATCTCCGGCTACACCGCCGGAATGGTGTACGGTCGCGCCATGGAACGCCAGGGTTTTGTAATAGCCGCGGTCCGCGTTTACCACCGGGTATGGCAGCTCTATGTTGCTCACGTCTTTCTCTTTATGATCTTCATGGCGACAGTCGCGTACACCGCCGGTGTCCTCAACAGCTCGCTCTACGCCGAGGAATTCGGCGCCGCCAACTTCTTGAACGAACCGGGCCTGGCTGTGGTGAAGGCGCTGACGCTGCAGTTCCAGCCGGCGTTCATGGACATCCTGCCGCTCTACATCGTCCTGCTGGCGGTCCTCCCCATTGTGGTGGCCGGGTACCGGTCCTGGCCGGGGGTAGTGATTTTCGCCTCCTTGGCGCTTTGGCTCGCGGTTCAAATCGATAAACGGATTGCGCTGCCGGCGTATCCCGGGCCGGACCAGGTGTGGTTTTTCAACCCGTTCGCCTGGCAGGCGCTTTTCTTTTTGGGGGCATGGTTAGGCTGGCGGACCGGCCGCGGTGGGGTTCCCTGGCTCAACCGTCGCTGGCTGTTCTACCTCGCGGCCGGCCTCGCGCTGGTCGGATTCTTGATCCGGTTTAGCTGGACGCTGCACGACTTCTACGATCCGATTCCGGTTGCCGCCATCGCCGAGCTTTTATGGCCGTTCTTGAGCAAGGGCGATCTGGGGTTCGGTCGTTTCGCCAATGTACTCGCCGTCACGCTCGTCGTCTCACGCCTGATCCATCCGCAGGCGCGGTTTTTGGCTAGTCACGCCGCGCGGCCCTTGGTTATCTGCGGGCGCAACTCCCTCCACATCTTCTGCCTCGGCATCCTGCTCTCAGTGATCGGGCAACTGGTGCTCAACGAATTCTTCGGCGGTATTCCCATGCAGCTTGCGGTATCCGCGGCCGGCATCGCGATCATGATCGGCGTTGCCGCGTTCATGGAGTGGTACGCTGCCGCACAGCGCGCGTCAGGCGGCCCTGTGGGCGCACCGATGGCGGACAGAGGAGCGCGAGGATGACATCTGCCTTATTCCGCTACGTTATCATCTTGATCACTGTGACAAGCATTGGGCCTGTATCCACACCGGCCCGCGCCTTCGACCAGGAACACGAGTGCTCCGTGCCTGAGCGCTTCTACGCGTTTGAGCCGCCACTGACAAAGACGGTCAAAGCGCTCGCCACCGGTCGGGAGGTCGTCATTGCCGTGCTTGGCGGGTCCTCCACTCTAGGGCTCGCGGCCGGGGCGACCGCTCTCGCCTGGCCCGCACGTCTGGGTTCGGTGCTTACCGAGAGGTTCTCGTCTGTGCTCATTAAGGTGGTCAACCGCGCCGTCCCACGCCAGATGGCGAAGCAGGTTGTAGAGCGCCTGGATCGCGATATCCTGCCCCTGAAACCCACCCTTGTGATCTGGGAGACCGGCACGATGGAGGCAGTTCGTGGGGTTGACGTCGACGCATTCCGGGAGACGCTGCGGGCCGGGATCGACGAACTGCGCGCCGCGGGAGTCGAGGTAGTGTTGATGAACATGCAGTTCTCGCGTGAGACCGACGCGATGATCCACTTCGAACCCTATCTCATTGCGATGCGCCAAGTGGCGGATGCCACCGACGTCCCGCTGTTCCACCGTCACGGCATCATGCGTTATTGGGCCGAGAGCGGCTTGCTCGATCTGAGGGTCAGAGACGATGAGAAGCGCCGTGAGCTGGCCGTGAAACTTTATGACTGCATCGGCCGCGCAATGGCCAAGTTCGTGACGCGCGGCAGCGGGGACTCCGCGGCGAAGCCCGGGAGCGGCCGATGAACGCGTCTCATGGGCGCTTTCCTCCGCTGCGATGTTGTTGCTGGTGGCCGCAACCCTCGGGGGCTCGCATACCGCTTTGGGCTGCGCTGCGCCTCAGGAGATGATGCGCTTCAAGGTGAGGCTGCCCAACACCGCCCGCGCGATCCGCTCGGGCAAGCCCCTGGTCATAGTCGCCATCGGTTCCTCCTCGACGCAGGGTGTCGGCGCTTCCGATCTGGCGCACACCTATCCCGCCCTGCTCGCCGAAGATCTCCGCCGCCGCGAATATTATGATGAGGGCCGCGAGCCAGATGACGCGAATGAATTCGATGCGGAAAGCTACGTAATCCTTTTGCTGCAGCGCGTTGTTGAAGGCAAAGTTCCACTGCTTGAAGAGCACGTTGATGTAAACAATTCTGAGACTTTTTCTAAACGTTCTTGGTCAGCTATCGGCGTTCCCCGAACGCTGCTTCACCAGACGACGGCAGACGGTGGTTGGCGCAGGGCCAAAAATGAGTGAGCAAGGGCTGAATGTCTCATAACTCTTGAAGCTTGAGGTTGGCGGGGGACTGCTCGTTCATGTCGCGAAACCGCCTTACGGTGTCCCTGAGCCTCTTCAGCTTTGGCGACTCCGTGATGGGCACGGTGTCAATCCCATGTTGGTCTAGCCGTTCGATGACGGACGCAACGGTTAAACGATCGATATCGCAGCCCGGCTGATAGGCGACGTCTTCACGATTGTCGGAATACACTTCGGTAAGAACTCTTGCTTCCGTCAACTCGAAGAGTACCGAGCGAACAAGGCGGATGGGAACCTCCAATTCATGCGCAATGTCCGCGGCAGTGAGAGGCGTCTCCACATTCAAGAACTTTTTCACGCAAAGAAGAGTAATCATGAGAGCCGTCATTCTTTTGAAAAAATGGCTGACTCTCAGACAGTCCTCTTCAAACTCGTAGGTGGCGACATTCTGATGAGCGAAAGATACTTCAGCGCCAAAAAGCACGATCAGCCAGCTCAGTTGCAGCCACACCAGGAACAGAGGCAGCGCCGCGAAGCTTCCATAGATCGCGCCGTACTTGGCCACGCCAATCTGAAACGTAATATAGGCCAGTTGAACGAGTTGATAGACGGTCCCCGCAAGGATGCCTCCCCACAGGGCTGATTTGAGCTCGACTTTGGTGTTTGGCATAAAAGCATAGATGAAGGTAAAGACGAGCCAGATGACGCCGTAGGGCAGTATCTTAAGAAACAGAATAATCGCATCCGCGAGATAGCCCAAGAAAGACAGGCGCTCCACCATGACCGCAACCCGAGTCGTGATTAACACAGTGACGCTACTAGCAATGATTAAGAGCAGCGGGCAGATCATCATAACCGACAAATAGTCGGCAAACTTGCGCCCCATGGGCCTTGCCGTTTTCACGCCCCAGATGTCATTAAAGGCGGTTTCGATATTGCCCAAAAGCTTGATCACCGTCCAAAATAAAACCACTACACCAACGCCCGCGATGGCGCCGCCCTTGGTATTCTCCAGTAACGATTGAGCGAAGCCGATGACTCTTTCCGCCACCTCCTCCTGGCCTTCGAGCTTTGCCAAA
>DATBLC010000012.1:0-30985 GCA_036555515.1 Binatia bacterium | reverse complement strand
AGGACTGCGTTATTCCACCATCTGTGAGCTTCTTAGGCGCTACATCGCCGATCACCATGCGCGTGGAGAGTCGCTGGTCGGACAAGAGCAGTAATTCACTTTGCGCTGCAACTGCTGGCCCTTCCGTGAGAATCGATTCCGTGGCCAATCTCGCCCGACCAGGCGGAAACGTCACGGGGTCGACCGGCATTGCTCCGGACCTTAGTGGGAAACGGCTAGAGTTGCTGCGGGAAGTCATTTCGAAGTCAGCGCCTGTTGCCGTGCTTTTTTATCCCAATCCAGGTAGCTGGGATCAAATTAGGGAGACGGAGACTGCGGCTCGTGGTCTGGGCGTAAGACTTCAACCGGTAGAGGTACGAGATCCTAATGAGTTTGAGAACGCCTATGTCGCGATGAGCAAACAACGGGCCAGTGCGGTCATTATTATTCTGACCTCTTTCACCAATAACCACAGAAAACAGCTTGTAACCCTTGCACTAAAGAACCGCTTACCATCGGTTTGCGAGCAATCTGAGTGGACCACTGACGGTTGTCTGATCTCATACGGACCGAACGTACTCTTTTTGTTCAGGCGCGCTGCGATTTACGTTGACAAGATTCTGAAGGGAGCCAAGCCTGGCGATTTGCCTGTGGAGCAGCCAACGAAGTTCGAGTTCGTCATCAATCTCAAGACCGCGAAGCAGATCGGCCTGACGATCCCGCCGGAGGTGCTCGCACGGGCGACCAAGTTGATCAAGTGACCGTTTCAAGCTGGATGGAAAACGCCAGGATTGAACTGTATTCTCCATCGAACCGATACAGTTTAGATTCATCCGAGGCGTCCGATCAGTTTGATCATAGGGAAAAGTAAACCTCTTCCGATGAATCGATTAACTCCAAATATTGAGTTGATATTGTTTGCTGTTTTGTAAAAGAGTGCACTTATGAAAGTTAAACGAGTTTATACTGGAGCCGACGGCGAATCTCACTTTGAAGAAATCGACGTGGACATCGAAAAGCTCCAACCTGGGGACGGCATTGTTTTTCGTCACGCGTCGCCCGGCGACGTCAATGAGTGGCACGTGGCGCCCCGGCGCCAGTATGTGATCAATCTATCCGGTCAGAGTGAGGTCGAGATCGGCGATGGAACCAAGTTGCGTCTTGGTCCGGGCGATATTTTTCTGGCAGATGACACCACCGGCCGAGGCCATATCTCAAGAGTCATAGGTAACCGGCCAAGACTTTTTGTGACCATCCCTCTAAAGTAGAGCCAACCGATCACCACAAAGAACCGGGAGTGCGATTACGTCACCGCCCGAGGGCGGCGCCCTCTCGCCGTCACCTTCATCGGCGCGTGCTACGCCGGCGAACCGTTCGAACGTCGCCACATCCGCTTTAGGATGAGATGATGAATAGCCGGCGCGATGATGAATTAAGCCGGCGATTGATTCCGATTTGAAACGTCGCGTCGATCAGTTCAATCCCGCCGGTTTTTTTGCAGTGGTCTGGACGGACATAGCCCGCGAACCATTAAGGAGATGGGCCTCCGACTCCGGCAGTATTTGGCGGATCCGGGTAGTGGCTCATTTTCAATCTAGTAGGGCCGCGATATCCTCAACCGACCATAGTTTATTCGATACTCCCGATTCCATTACTGGTGTAACGCGCAGGCTTTTGTGAATCCGGCAAAAATCATCGAGTGGCGGGAAGGCAACGCCACCGCACTGCCTTTGCCAGATTCGACCTATGCGGTGGTGCTCTGTGAGCAGGGGTTGCAGTTTTTGCCCGACAAACCCGGGGCGCTGTGGGAGATGCGGCGGGTCTTAGTGCCCGCCGGCCGACTCGTCCTCAGTGTCTGGCGCGGGCTCCCCCATTGTCCCTGGCAACGGGCCGTGGCCGAGGCCCTGGAGCGGCATGTGAGTACGGAGGCCGCGGCAAATATCCGCGCACCCTTTGCCCTGGGAGACGCGGCAGAGGTACGGGCCCTACTCACAGGGGCCGGATTTCGCACGGTCCATATCCGGATCGAGAGTCAAATGATTCGACATGCCTCCCTGGAGGCATTTGTGCCAGGGTATCTATCGGCCACGCCGGTAGCAGGTGTGGTCGCCACACTGAAAGAGGCCACGCGTGAGGCGATCCTCCAAGAGGTCGAGACCTTACTGCACGTGTATATGGATGATGACGGGCTGGCCGTGCCTATCGAAGCGCATATCGTTGTCACCGAGAAGTAGCCAGAGAGCCTACTATCCACATGCTCACAGGCCGACGCTGGAGCCTCGCATCAGTCGGATCTTTCGTGTATCTTCTGTCACATGAGCACGATTCCCCTCACCCGTGACGAGGCGATCCGGCGCCTGCAAACCGTTGAGTCTGAGATTCGGCGCCTCGGTGTTCGCCGGCTGGCGCTCTTCGGATCCGTGCTTCGCAATGAGGCTCGCCCCGACAGTGATGTTGATGTGCTTGTCGAATTCACTCCGGCAGAGAAGACGTTCGATCGCTTCATGGCGCTGGCGGATCTGCTCGAAGACACTTTGGAGCACCCCGTCGAAGTCGTGACGACCGAGTCACTATCACCCTTTATCGGGCCGCATATTCTAGCCGAGGCAAGGGATGTCCTTCGAGCCGCGTGACTATCTGCGCCATATCCTCGTGGAAGTTGAGTACCTGCTCGATCAGAGTCACGATTTGAGCTTGGAGCGCTTCGCAGCGGATGAGACGCTGCGGCGTGCCTTCGTGCGCAGCTTGGAAGTTATCGGCGAAGCCGTCAAGAACCTGCCCGAGGAGTTCCGCGCAGCGCATTCTGAGGTGGAGTGGCGCTCGATCGCTCGGATGCGGGACCGCCTTATTCACGGTTACTTTGGGGTGGACTATCAGCTCGTATGGGACGTGGTGCGGGAGAAGCTTCCAGAACTGAAACGTAACCTCCAGAGGATCATTGATTTAAAACAGGCCTAACCATCGGCTTGAGAAGAACGCGGCGGACCGCGCCTCTAATCCGTGGCGTTGGGGGTCTCATATTGGGATAGAGCTATGACTAAACATGCCGCCGCGATGGTCAGGTGGGACACGTTCCGGCCCAGCGGAGGTACGGGAGGGGCTGCCGTTTATGACTACGGCAGCGATCAAGAACATCTTCTGCAGAGAGTGGCTGATGGAGGAACGCTCTGGTTGATCACCAGTAGGCGAAAGGGCGATGGCCCAACGCGCTATCACCTTGCTTACAAGCTCGTGAACTGCACGAAGGTAGATCCCCAGCAGTCGCTCTTTTCCGGACAGTGGAAATACGTAGTTCGCGCAAGAGACTGGGCCCAATCTCGTCACTTCAGATACAACGACGCGACAGACACGTTGCGGCGTCTTCAGTTCACGTCGGGGAAGCCTATGTCAGAGGTCGCGAACATTGGACTTCGCCTGCTTAGTATCCCTGAACTTACGGCCGCAGACATCGCTATGCTGGAACGTCTACAGCACAAGATAGAGAATGGTCGCGCCGTGTTTATCAGCTACTCTCGTTCAGATTCTGCAGCCGCATCAACACTGGAATTTGAGCTAAGCACGCGGGACATAAGCACTAGTCGAGACGTAGCCTTTTTACAGCCAGGTCAAGAGTGGGAGGCAGCGCTGCGGCAGGAAGTTATGGGCAGCGACTGCTTTGTCGTACTCGTCAGTTCCGCGGCAGCTGAATCTAGGTGGGTAAAGAGGGAAGTCCAGTGGGCACTTGCGGAATACGAGGCTCACGGCTTGGTCAAAGCCATTCTTCCCGTCGTGCTTCAATCCGGTGGGTGGGAGAAGTTTCCTGAACTTCATCGCTTCCAGCACTGGCAATACCTGCCGTCCGAAGCGAAAAAGGAAGACTTCGACAAGTTAGCGAATGGCATTGTCTCAGCGCGAGGTCGGATGCCCGATCATCAAGACGCCCAACCATCCCTTGCGGCGGACGCGCCGCAAGCGGCACGCCGCTGAAGGCAGCCGTTATGCGTTCATCGGCGATACGTGTGTTAGTAATCTGGGGGCACGCCTTGCCAGTTGCCTTTGCGAACCGCGGTTGCCACGCGTCAGGTTCCTGGGGCTGCTCTCGAATTCCTGGTCGCCGTTTTCGTTTTAATCGACGTCGATTCCGAAACCCTTTTGCGTCGTCCCGCCATCCAGAACAATAACCGCATCGGCCTAAACCTTCACTTAAGATTTATAGAAGTTTTTCTCGAACTCGTGCGAATGCTATTTCGCCGCACTCTCTAATATCGAGGAACGAAAATTCGCCGGCAAAGTCGGGAGTTCTTCCTGTCGCTCATTCGACGATCGCTCCGAGGCTTGATTGCTTCCAGGCTTTAGGCATAAAAAGCTATACGTCGGGCAGCGCTGGTGCAACAAAATAGGCGACGGAGCATGCGAACCTTTGCGCAAAAGCAGAATCAACCTCAACGGCGACTGCCCTCCAACCTTACGCAGTCTAAAACGGCAACATTAAGGCCACATCATCCCGAACATCCTATCCTGCGCCTGCATCACACAATCGGTAATCAAGCAGTACAACGGATGTTGCAAGCTAATGCTGGAGAACTCGAAGTCGGCTTGACCGGTACGGCAGCACCGCGATTTGGGCATGATTTTAGCCGGGTTCTCGTACATCCTCCTGCAGCCGAAGTGATCCCGACCAAACTAGCGGCGCCGCGCGTACACGACCATAGGGGGACACAGACCTACAGGGCTCAGCAACCGGACACCATGTTTGCCGGGATCGCTCCGGTCGAGGCGCTTATCCCGGCGGCTTCCCACAGGGTCCTTCGGCAGCCTGAGGCTGGCGAAGAAAGCACGAAGCAGACAGCGGAGGAAAAAGAACGAGCGAAGCTACTGACAGAGTTCACGGGCGGAGCCGAACTGCCGGAGCAACAGGTGTCCCGGATCGCATCGGCGATGCGCGCATTCTCCCTGCGCCAGCTTCAGGCAATGCGGAAAGCGGGAGTGCGGTTTTGGGCGCCGGACAGCCTTCCGCCGGAGTTCAAGGACCATGTGGAGGTAGAGAATGTCTCAACACCCGGCCAGTATCTGGACACCCTTCGCTTGATCCGAATGGCCAAGAACGCATCGACGGATTCGATCCGGCACGAAATGGCTCACGCCTGGGATCATGTCAGGACCGGGAAGGTCAAGCCGATCGCAGGTTTGAAGGGGGAGGAGTTCGATAAGGCACTTAAAGATACGCCAGCCCTTTCCTCCGAGACGGAGGAGAAGCGAGCGACAAAGGAGACCCATCAGGGCAAGGTGCGCAGCGTGCGCATACCGATCTCCGAGATGTTTGAGCGCTACAAAAAATGGAAGCTTCGCGAACAATCCTTCGATAATCCGTCAACCAGGGAAGGCTATTCGAAGACATCACCCAAAGAGTTTTACGCCGAAGGCTACAGCGTGTTTCACGGCGGTAGGGAGTGGAATCAGGCGCGGCTTCTCTACTACGCGCCTGAGCTCTACGAGCTTCTCGAAGCCGAGGCGAAACAGCAGGGGCTCAGCGTCCCCGACCGTTCCAAGATAGAGGCCGCCCTAAAAGAGCAGAAATTGCAATAGCCGGCTGCGACTACGCCGCTAAAAAACGGTATACGGCAGCGCGTGTCTAAATCGACGAAAGGCCAACTACTTCCTATATTGACTCTGAGGCTCGCCGGAAAACTCGTAAATTCCCAAATACGCCCACAACGACAGAGAAATATTTCGCTCCTAGAGGCTCGATAAAGCGCGATCGGCGCTTGGTTAATGGTTTCGCTCACTCCTAAATTTCGTGAATCCGGGTTTTTCCCCGGTGACTCCGATGTCAAATTGTGAACCCTATGCAAATTAGGCGAAATAATCGACAGCTTCGCAGCAAGCGTCGCAGTGAAACTGGTGAGCGCCAAGTGGAAATAACCAGAACGGTATCAACATTTTTGTAAACGTGGTATCGGCGAAGCGATGGAGCGAAAGCTTCAAGTTCACTTCTCCGAGGCTTGATTGCTTCCGAACGTTGGCGATAAAACGCCATACGTTAGACTGCGTTGATAGATGAGCACGAGGAGGTCGTCCATGTACGAGCATCGCCGCAATCCGCCTCTCTCTCGCGCAGCGTTTGCCTGGCGACTCGTCCGACACGCTGCAGTAGCGCTGCTGCTCCTGGGACTCTCATTGGGTATCGGGATGGCGGGCTACGAGTGGTACGAGCAATTGTCGTGGCGCGATGCCTTTTTGAATGCGGCCATGCTGCTGGGAGGCATGGGGCCGGTGAATGCACCCGCGACGCCTGGCGGCAAGCTCTTCGCTGGGCTCTACGCGCTTTATGCTGGACTTGTCTTCCTGATCGTGGCGGGTCTACTGCTTGCGCCAGTCGTGCACCGCATACTCCACCGCTTCCACTGGGAGGAAAATGGACTATGATTGGAGGCTCCGGCAGTTAGTTGGAACCTGGATGACGGCGACGAAAGCGGGTGACGACGATGTTGTTTTTCTGATGCCCGGTCAATCACCCTGATCGGAAAGTCTGCATCGCCGCGGTTGGCGAATGCTCTACGCCTTTAACGCGCCGGCAACGGACCGGCCGCGTTGAGCTTTTTAAACAGCGCGACCGTCTCGGATTCCCGCGGCAACTGCTTGAGCGCCTTTTCCATTTCGTCCGGCATGAGGGGTGATGCCTCGTCGCCGGTAAACTTCTTGTATTCCGCGGGAAAATCCGGATCCGTAAACGTTTTGATCATGGCCGCTTTCAAAATCTCAACCTGATCTTTTGGAGTTCCTGGCGGCAAGATAGACGGCGTACCAAATTGCCGGAAAACACGCACCATGTGCAGGAGTTTTCGTTCTCGCTCCGACTTTGCAAAACTCTCGATCTCAGGCAAATTCGAAAAATGATGATGTTTTAGGCCCTTCGGAACCTCCATGATGATATGCGGGACAATCGCACCGCTCTTTAATAGCTCCACGTTGCGCGTTAGCGTGGTGTCCGCGTTATTGATCCGGGCGTCGATTTCGCCGCGGGCCAACGCGGCGTCAAGCTCGGTACCGGAATAACCAACCACGAAACTGGGATCTTTGATGCCGATCAGATACGCGAACATTCGACCGACGAAGTAAATGGAATGTCCCACGGCTTGCGCTCCGATGCGCAGATTGGCAGCCGAACGGAGATCATCGATGGTTTTCACGCCCGCTTCTCGCCGGGTCAGGAACGCCCAGTGATAGGTGCTGTGGGGCGAGCCCAGGTAGATAAATTTATCGAGATCATACAACACCCCTTTTTCGCCGAGAACGGCGTTGGCGACCAGGGCTCCGCCGATGCGCCCGATGGTGAGCCCGTCGGGTTTGGTGTTTTTAAAGATATGATTGGCGGCTTTGATACCTCCTCCGCCGGGCATATATTCGGACACGATCGTCGGATTTCCCGGAATATGCTTCTGCAAAAAAGGTATCATCGAGCGGGTTAGCATGTCCGAAGAACCTCCGGGCGCCGTGCCCTGAAGGATCGTTATGGTTTTCCCCTGATAGAATGGCGCTTGCGCAAAAGCACACGCCGTTACCGAAAGAAACACAAAAACTGCTAAGCTCCGCGCCAGGTTCATCTGAATCCGTATGCAATTCGTTTTGAATTTCATGACACCCTCCTGACCGACGCCGCGGCAGCTGGCCGGCCCCGATAAGTTGCTTGTAAGGCCTACATCACGACGCCCATGGCGCTGGCTCTATGACGTAACACTTATGGCACTGAAATTTCTTAAGTCAACGGCGCGACCCTTTGGGCCAGCTACCTTGCTAGTTGATCAGCCTGGCTTCTCGCGCTTCCTTATGCCCCCTTTTGCCTGTCAATGACGGTGCCCGGAAGCCGCGCTAATCGCTCCCACCATTAAAAGCAGACATCTTGCCATCTCAAGCCTCACTTAAGATTTCCTAAAGTTTTTCTCGAGCACTGTGCCAACGCGGTCTTTGCGCCCACCGCTCACCAATTTCGTTTACACAAATTATTCCCGAAACAACGTCTCCGATTCTTGCAGTTGCGATTGGAATAGGTCAAATTTTTTATATACGCGGGAAAGTTTGTTCCGATTAGCGGGACAGTGGACTTTCAACGATTCGTTTAGCCCGGATTCCACAGCTAGACTGAGGAGACGGCAAGCGAGGTGGAACCCTGGAGTCCAACTTTAAAATTTCAAAATCATTTTGCGCTTTCGCACTGCGTTGTTACGAGCTTTAACGTTCCGTCGAAGCACCGCTACTCGATGTCTGCTCGGAGGTAGACGGCATCTCCGCCACACGCGGATCAGCCTTCGGCTGAGACTTTGGCTACGGAAGGGTTGCGCCTCGCGCTTTCTGTCGAGCGCAACTGCGCAATTCGGGGTTAGTTTAGCGATGGACATTACAAAAAAATCGCCTCGAACGAACAAACCGGCGTCGATTGCTGCGCCGGTAGTCCAGGCGAGATCGATTGCCAAAAAGTTCGGCGATCGCTTGGCTGTCGATCATCTCGATCTCGATGTCCCGGCGCGGGTATGCTTTGGACTGCTCGGGCCCAACGGCGCCGGCAAAACCACGACCCTGCGCATGATCTATGGAGTCACGCGGGCCACAAGCGGCACGATTCGCGTATTCGGCATGGACATCGGCCAGCACCTCCGGGCGATTCGCTCCCGGCTCGGCGTCACCTTGCAGCAGAACGTCTTGATCGAAGCGTTGTCACCGAAAGAGAACCTCTTGGTTTTTGGCCGGTACCATTTGCTGCGCGAGCCGGAACTGTCGCGGCGCGCGGAAGAGTTGATCGATTTTCTTGAGCTGCGCTCCCACGCGCATGTCCCCGTCCGGCACCTTTCCGGCGGATTCCAGCGACGTTTGGCCGTTGCCCTCTCGCTCATCAACGGCCCCGAGCTTTTGATTCTCGACGAACCCACCACCGGACTAGACCCGGCATTGCGCCTGGCCTTGTGGTCCCGCATCAGAGAACTGCGCACAGCGGGCGCAACCGTGCTCATCACGACCCACTACATGGATGAGGCGCAGCGTCTTTGCGATCAAGTCGCTATCATCTCGGCGGGCAAGGTCATCGGCGCGGGCGCGCCGCCCGAGCTGATTGCAACACGACTCGCGCCTGAAGCGGTCGAATTTGATTGCACGCCGAGCGAAGAAGCGGCGTTGCTTGACGGCTTTGCATCGGGCCGGCGCTTGCGCGTCGGCAAGCGGCTGATGCTTTATCTCGGTGACGCCACCGATCTTATCGAACATGTTCGGCGCCGGGATCAGGGAGACCGCCGCCCAATAATCGTCCGGCCGACCAATCTCGAGGACGTCTACCTCTCGCTCACCGGAACAAGCCTGGAGGGCAATCCGTGAGCATTTCGCTTCCCTACGCGCTGGCCGTGTGGCGGCGTAATGCCGCCATGTACAAGAGAACCTGGAAATGGAATATCCTGCCCAACTTTTTCGAGCCCGTTCTCTACCTCTTTTCGATCGGCATTGGCGTCGGCGCTTACGTATCGGAGATGGGCGGCACCACTTATATCGCATTTCTGGCTCCAGGACTGGTTTGCGTGGCGGCGATGAATGGGGCGAGCTTTGAGGTGACCTATAACATCTACGTCCGGCTTGTTTATGAAAAGACCTACGATGCCATGCTGACTACACCCATCGAGCCGGACGACGTTTTAGCCGGCGAAGTGCTCTGGGCGGTGACCCGCGCCGGGATCTATGGCGGCTGTTTCTTTGGCGTGTTAATGCTTTTCGGGCTGGCGCCGTTGCCGTCGTCGCTCTGGGTGATCCTCGTGATCCCGATCACGGGACTGCTTTTCGCTGCGATCGGCATGGTTTTTTCGCTACGCATTCCCAACATCGACATGTTCAGTTTTTATTTTACGCTCTTTCTCACGCCGTTGTTTTTGTTTTCCGATGTGTTTTTTCCTTTGAAGGAACGGCTTCCAGGACCGTGGCTATGGGTCGCCGAGGCGCTTCCCCTGCTGCACCCGGTGCGGCTGGCCCGCGCGGCATTCAACGGCGAGTTTTCCGTAACCATATTGTGGGATCTGGCTTATACGCTGGGAATGTCTCTACTGCTGCTTATCTGGGCGCGCCGCGGCATGCGCGACCGGCTGACAAATTAGCGGGGAAATGTTCCAGTGCCTAATACTTCAAATCTAAATCTAGGTTCTTTCGGAATTGCGGTGAAGGAGAGTTCACCAAAGAGATTTAGTGCGGGAAAGCCGCAACCAAAATTCGGAATATCTCGCGCAAAGGGTGAAACGAAATCCAGGAAATCCACCCCGGATTCCACTCTCGCTTCATCCGGGACTGCGCAGTTGCGCTCGACAGGAAGTGCGAGGCGCAACCCTTCCGTAGCCAAGTCTCAGCCGAAGGCTGATCCGCCTGTGGCGGAGATGCCGTCTACCTCCGAGCAGACATCGAGTAACGGTGCTTCGACGGAACGTTAAAGCTCGTAACAACGCAGTGCGAAAGCGCAAAATGACTTTAAAATTTCACAGTTGGACGCCTTCGCTACTCCAGGGTTCCACCACCTAGCTTGCCTTTTCCTCAGTCTAACTGCGGAATCCCGTTTCACCCGGGCTACATGCTGCATGCTTGAAACTTGTCGCTGATCAGCCTCGGGCTGATCCGAATTCCTTACGATCTCAATCGATGTCAAGCGCAACCTCGCGTGGCCGTATCACCTATTCGCGCTTCATAAACTCAAAACCCTTCCCGTTCCAGCTTGCGCGCGATGCGGTCGTCCACTAGATCCTCGGCCTTGAGCGTGCCGAACTTGGGATCGTTCTTGCTCAGGATCCGGATGGCATTTTGGATCCCGTCTTTGGTTGGAATAATACTACGGTCGTAGAGCTGTCTCATTCTCTCGTACAATTCTTCAACCCCTTCGGTTTTCGGCAAGCGCAACCATTTGCTCAAGCTGCTTATCACTGCCGGCTGGTTGCTCCTGTCCTGGATAAACCGATTGGCGCGAACCAAGGCTCTGAGGGTTTTTTCCACGACATCGGGAGAGGCGTTAATGAAACTTTTGCGAGCGACGATGCCGGTCCCTTGATATTTAATATTTAACGTCGGCAGGTCCGCTAGAATGTGCCCGCCGCTGCGCGGTACGAGCCGGCTGAACGCATATCCCAGCACGGCGCCGTCGACGATGCCGGTCATCACCCCCTGGGCGAGCACGGAGTCATCGCCGAGAACGCGAATCTGGATCTTGTCGCGTTCGGCGTTGAGACCCCAATGGTCCAGCAGGATTTGCGTGAACATCCAAATCCCGCCACCGATGCTTTGAACCCCAATGGTCTTACCCTTGAGATCTTCGGGAGAGCGAATCTTGGCCGATACTACGAAGTAACCATCGAGCTTGTTGATTAGTCCGGCGACCCAAACGATGTCCAGACCGCCGGCCATCGCCCCCAGCGAAGCGCCTGTCGCCGATACGCCGTAGAGCTGCGCGTCGCCGGACGCCAGCGCCGAAACCGCAACCGGGCCGCTCCGTACTTGCACCACATCGACATCGACTCCCTGCGCTTCGAAGAGGCGCTGATCCTTGGCCACGAAGTAGAGTCCCGACCGCTCACTAAAATCCGCAGAGATCAAGACGACTCGCTTGTTGGGCGTCGCTGCCCCGGCAGGCGATACCATTAAGGCAGTGAACGATAACAGAAGCAAAATCCCGGCAAAGTTACCGGACGAATAAGCAGACTTCATGGAGGTTCCCCCAATAGGCGCGATGCCGCAGCCGAACAGATCGTTGGCAACTGAATAACTCCCAAGCTTAAGAGATTGCAAGCGTAGCTAAGACCGAAAGGTAAAGTCGGTCTCAATCAAGCGGCAGCATTGCCGCTGCCCTGCGGAAACATCGTATTTAAATAGTCGGACAGGATGCGGCAAACGTCGACGACGGTAAGCACGCCTGCCAGTTTTCCGCGCCGCATGATGATGGCGGAACCAATGTGCCGGGCAGCCATTCCCGACACGACTTCGCTAAGCGGCGTACTGAACGCGACCAGGTAAGGATCACCGACCATAACATCGCGTGCGCGGATGCTGGCTTTCTCCTCTGGCGTGGCGCTGCGTTTGACGAAATGATGCAAGTCCCGCTCCGAAACGATGCCCACGACCTTCCCCTTCTCCTGGACGGGTAGATGGCGAATATCATGCTCGTCCATCATGCGTTCCATCGTGGCGACCGTATCGCTCGCCTCGACGAAATACGGAAAAGAGGTCATCACAAGGCCGACCTTGGGCATTTTTTTGGGCGAACTCATGGGCAATTCTCCTAATCAAGCTACGCCGCTGGCCAGTCTCTCATGGGCTGAACCGAGCGACAACGTGCGCCGGAGTTCGACCGGCTGTCAAATCTAGCCCACAACCTTTTTTCCTCGTCGTCGCTCGTTCGGCCGGATCGAAAGAACCGGACAGGGCGCCCGCGCCACGACTCTTTGGGCCACGCTCCCGACCATGAACTGGTCAAGCCCCGTGCGTCCGTGGGTTGAAATAACGATAAGATCCGCCGCTTCCTTTTCGGCTCTTTCAATGATCTTCTTGTACGGCACGCCGAGATCGACGACCTGCCGCACTTCGACCTTACCGAGCAAATCGGCGCAGTTATCCTTGATAAACTCGACCAAGCGTTGCTTTTGTCTCGGCAGTAATGCTCCCGCCGGATTGAGATCATCGCGCCCGCCGAACCATTCTCCCTCGCTGTCGATGACATGGCATAAAATCACCGTGCCCTCTTGTTCCCGGCCCAGCTCCATAGCGTAGCGAACACCGACCAGCGAAAGTTTGGAAAGATCCGTCGAGGCGACGATCTTCTTGAATTTCGGCATGTACAGCTCCTTAGAGATCTTCGTTCGGTCGACACTGCCATACATCGCGCAAATTCCATGCCCTGCGGTTTTCGATTGAATTCCGCGGAGATTCACCGGCAAATATCGTTGCTTTTCGCACAACTGGGGAATGGCTTCGGTATTTTCTCAAGAATGCAAACGAATAGTCCTCGATCCGCTATCACATAGCTGAATCTACGAGGAAAACCTGCCGCCCATTTTGGCACGCGCAGTGCACTATAACTTGCGCGGGAAGGTGAATTTGGCATAAAGAATTCTCAACTACTCAGTGCTCACGCGGGCCAAAAAGGTTTAAATGCGCCGCCCGCAGTTTTTCTGATTCATGTTCGTCAGTGTAGGAGAAACGAGCGCGCTGGGAGCAAGGAGGTAACAACGGATGAAAGTCGTAGACGTGATGACTGCGGACCCGGTGACTGTGACGCCGTCGGAAACCATCCGCCAAGCCGATGGGCTCATGGATGAAAACAATTTTCGCCAGCTTCCCGTCGTCCAAGGTCGAGAATTAGTGGGCATCATCACCGACCGCGATATCCGCTCGTTTTTAAGCGGTTCACTTCATTCTAATCCGGAAGATTGGGACAAGGCGATGAACACCCAGATATCAGCCGTTATGACCACACAACCGGTGACGGTGTCGCCGGACGACGATCTCACCGACGCTATCGAAATCCTGCTGGCGGAGAAAGTGGGCGCTATCCCGGTGGTAGACGATACCGAAGGCTTGACCGGCATCCTGAGCTATATGGACGTGCTGCGCTGTTTTCTTGATCGCTTGCAGCAAGAATGAAATCACATAAAGGAGATCGAACCATGAAAAACGGCAAGGAAGGAGTGGTACGGGAGATCATGATGGGTTCGCCGGTGACGTTGAAGCCGGACGACACATTGGATTTGGCCAATGACGTGATCTCTCTCGGGCGGATTCGCCACATTCCAGTGGTCCAGGACGGACATCTGGTGGGACTTCTCAGCGAACGCGACCTGATCGGCGCGGCAGCGAGCCAGATCTTCGGGCTGAAGCAGAAAAGCAAGTCGGCGTTGTTGAAGAGCGTGCTCATCAAGGATGTGATGAAAAAGCGCGTGATCACGGTGAAACCGGAGACGCCGATCAAAGAGGCGGCGCACCTGTTGGCGGAGAAAAAGATCGGCTGCGTCCCGGTGCTGAGCGATGGAAGCCTGGTCGGTCTGGTTACCACAACGGACATCCTCAGGTATGTGGAAAGTTTGGCGTGAATGAGAGAGCTGCCCGAGAACTTGCGCGATCGCCTTCGATGGCACTGGACAATTTCAGTTTGAGATTCCTCGCGCGGCGAGGATGATGGAGGAACCATGGGGGGTTTTCTGGGTGAAGAGGAGGTTTTGAACCGGGAGAGAGTCAAGGAAATACTGCGCAACAAGGAATACTCCTACCTCGAGGAGAAAGTGTCCCTGCTGGAAATCCGCGATGACTCGGTGCTTGTCCGGATTTCTTTCTTGATCGAATACAAGAAGCGCATGATTTCCATCGAAGAGAAGCAGCCCATCGTTCTTTCAATGGGGGATTTCCGGGTCGAAGACTGGGGGGACGGCGTTCGCAAGATCGCCGACATCGAGTAGCGCCGTGGTGGCGCGAGTTCACATGCTCATCCCGCCCGTGGATTTTATATGTCCGTCAAATCAAACGCGCCGCGCCGTGGATTTCACGTCCACGGCCTTCAGCATCAGAGTTTTCCCCGCCATTCGCTGTCCCCAATTGCTGCGATTTTAACCAAGCTAGCCAAGCACCTCGCCCTAATCGCCTGCCTCATGATTGTCGGCGAGGCTTCGGGCCGTTTAAACTTGGGCGAAGTTGCAATTTTTCTGATCGTAGTGGCCTCCGTCGCGCTTCATTCTTTTGCAAAAGCAATCGAACGCCGCTTACCCATCAGCCTCTCCTGCCCCGCCAGCATGCCGAAAAAAGCCCGCTAGCACTCCGCCATGATCGCCGAAAGGCTGGATGCCAAGAAAATAGTCTTCGGCCTTAGAGGCGAGCTTCCGAGCGTCATTGACACGCTTTGCCAACGATCCACGCTGCCCGATCTAGTGGCGCGGTTTCGCGCGCGCAGGGGCGATCATAACAACGAACGTTATAGCTACATCGGCGATGGCATCGCAGTGCCTCATTTACGCATCGAGAACCTACCGGCGCCGGAGCTGGTGCTCGGCATTTCCACGGAGGGGATAGCCCTTAACGATCATAAAGTGCAGATCGTGTTGCTGCTTGCCACCCCCGCCGAGCAGCCCGCCCAACATTTGCAACTGCTCCAGCGGCTCAGCTCGATTCTCCCCGCGGTGCGCGATGAATTGGTCATGCAGCGCGACGCGGGGCGCGTTCTCAAAGCCATTGCCCGGGCCGAACAAGCGGCGGCGCTGCCGACCTATATCAATCTCTCCCAAGAGCAGATCGCCTTCGAGCTGCAAACGGACCTCGCCAACGGCCTTTCCGCCAACGACGCGGCGACGCGGCTCGCGCGCTACGGCCCCAATACCCTCAGACGCGGGCGGCGCGTTCCTTGGCACTTTAAACTCGCCAGGAACCTCTTTAGTTTTTTTGCCGTCCTGCTCTGGATCGCCGCCCTGCTCTGTTTCATTCCCGGAGTCGATCTGCCGCAGCTCGGCATCGCGATCCTAGCGGTAATCGTCATCAACGGGCTTTTCGCCTTCTGGCAAGAACAGCGGTCCGACCGCGCCCTGGAAGTCTTGCAGCGATTGATCACGCAGAAAAGCCGCGTCGTGCGGGACGCCGAGATGCAAGAGATCGATGCCGGCATGCTCGTTCCAGGAGACGTGATCGTTCTCGACGAAGGCGATCTCGTGCCCGCCGACGCCCGGTTGTTTGAAGCCTTTGAAGTCGAGGTGGATAATTCGTCGCTCACCGGCGAGTCTAGGGCGGCGCGCCGCTACAAGTCCGATCAGCCGATTTTGATATCCGGCAAGTTTCTCTGGATCGAACTCCCCAATATCATTTTCGCCGGCACATCCCTGTTGCGCGGCCGCGCCCGCGCCGTGGTGTTCGGCACCGGCATGAACTCGGAGATCGGCAAGATCGCCAATCTAACCCAAGAAATCCGCATCGAACAGAGCCCGCTGCAAAAACAACTGCGTGGCACAGTTTACGCCATCGCCGCGCTTGCCGGGAGTTTGGGTCTGAGCTTTCTTCTGCTTGGGTGGCTGGTCGCCGGCTTGTCGTTTTTGGAAGCCTTCGTTTTTTTCATCGGCCTGTTTGTCGCCAACGTTCCTGAAGGACTCTTGCCCACTGTAACCCTGTCCCTAGCGATGGGCGTGCAGCGCATGTCGAAGCGCCACGCGTTGGTGAAGAGCCTGCCTTCGGTGGAAACTCTTGGCTGCACCACCGTGATCTGCTGTGACAAAACCGGAACTCTCACGCAAAATCTCATGATGGCCACGGAAATAGCCGTGGACGGCAAGATCGTGCAGGTTTCGGGAATCGGCTATCGCCCCCAGGGCGAAGTCATGCTCGATGGCAGAGCGCTGTCCTTCGAGGCGCTCTCCCGCTGGTCCACGCTTCGGCGCCTGCTCGAGTGCGCCTTCATCTGCAACAACGCGAAGATTGACAAGAGCGGCGCCGATTATCGCGTCGTTGGCGACCCCACCGAAGGTGCGCTGGTTTGTTTGGCCGAAAAAGCCGGCATTCGCGGCATGCATCAGAGGCTGCACCTAAATCCCTTCGAATCCATTCGCAAGCGGATGAGCGTGGTCGTCCGGCCCTACCGGCAAATAGAAGCGGTGGTCTACGTCAAAGGCGCTCCCGTGGAAACGTTACAGCAGTGCGATCGCCTGCATTGGGGCGATGAGGTTCGGCCGCTCACGGAATTGGATCGCGCGCGTATTTTACGAGAAAACGACGCCATGGCGCGCCGCGGCCTGCGCGTCCTCGCCTTCGCCTATCGCGATGGCGCCGAACTAAACGGCATGCCTTACACGACCGCCGAAATCGAGAAGCGATTGATTTTTCTCGGACTGGTCGCATTGTCCGATCCGGTACGGCCGGAAGTTCCCGCCGCGATCCATGCCTGCCACACGGCGGGCATCCGGGTGATTATGATCACCGGCGATTATGCGCTTACCGCCGAAAGCATCGCCCGGCAAATAGGCATGGGACAAACTTCGCCGCTTCAGGCATTTACCGGGGCAGAAGTCTCCGAGATGGATGATCAACGCTTGCGCGCTATCCTTGCGGCTGGCGAAACCATCTTTGCCCGGGTTGCGCCGGAACATAAGCTGCGCATCGTTTCGCTGCTCAAACAGACCGGCGAAATCGTCGCGGTCACCGGGGACGGCGTCAACGACGCGCCAGCGTTGAAGAAAGCCGATATTGGCATCGCCATGGGACTGCGCGGTAACGACGTGGCCAAGGAAGCGGCCCATATGATTCTGACCGATGATAACTTCAGCTCCATCGTCGCTGCTATCGAAGAGGGCCGCGCGGTTTTCGATAACATCAAGCGCTTCGCTGCCTATGTGCTAAACAGCAATCCTCAGGAAATGTACCCTTACATTTTTTGGGCGCTGTTCCCCGGCATACCGCTCGCGATGACCGTGATGGGCGTACTCGCAGTCGATGTTGGAACCGATTTGATTCCGGCGATGGGCCTGGGCGTTGAGCCGCCTGAAGAAGGGATCATGGAACGGCCGCCGCGGCGGCGGGATGAAAAGCTTTTGTCGCTTAACTTTATTCTGCGTTCTTACTTCGTCCAAGGCAGCTTGCTCGCCTTCAGCTGTTACGCAACCTATTACTATATGGGTTGGGTGTTGGGCGCGTGGCGGCCCGGCGCGAGCTTCTCCGCCATGCCGGCGTCGCCGGGCGGTCTGCAGCTCGACGAAGCGTCGGCTCAATATCTCCAAACGCTCACCGCGTACTTCTTTCCCACGGTGACCACGCAAATCGCCAATGTGCTGTGCAAGCGTTCGTGGAAAAGCTCGCTGTTCGCAAAGGATTTTCTCACTCCCGGCCGGCGCCGGGACTGCCTGAAGACGATTGCCGGATGGAGCCCATTTCGAACCGACGCCGCCGCGCACCCGCGCCATCACTGGAGGTTTATGATCCGTCTTTCTCGGTTTCTCGACCGGCACTTTATCCTGCTCAACTTAGTCTCCAACCCGCTCATCAATCTCGGCATTCTGTTCGAGCTGCTGCTTTGTTATTTCTTTTTCTACACGCCGCTTGCCCGGATCTATTACTTCGCTCCCGTGCCCTGGCATGTCTACCTCTTTGCCTTTCATGGCACGATCCTGCTGATCGCTTTTGAAGAAGTGAAAAAATACTACCGCCGCAAAGGCCATTCGTTAGAGTTTTTGGGCTAAGCTTCCCTGGCGACTAAATCGGCCGGGCCGTCCGATTCCAGCGCAAGCCGCAATGCATCGTCGACAGTTCGCAAAAACTCAAAGCGGATCCCGTCGCGGGCCGGCGCTGGAATCTCCTCCAAATCTTTGCCGTTCAACTCGGGAAGCAAAACGGAGGATATGCCTGCCCTCTTCGCAGCCAGTACTTTTTCTTTTATTCCGCCCACCGGGAGCACTAAACCGCGCAGACTGATCTCCCCCGTCATGGCCACATCTTTGCTGATGCGCCGTCCGGTGAGAAGCGACACGAGAGCGACAAAAAGCGTGACACCGGCGCTCGGCCCGTCCTTCGGTATCGCGCCGGCGGGGATGTGGATATGCACGTCGTTTTGTCTAAACAGGGGGGCATCGATGCCAAGCATGCTGCCGCGCGACTTGACGAGGCTGAGCGCCGCCTGGGCGCTTTCTTTCATGACGTCGCCGAGCTGGCCCGTTAAGATCAACTTACCATCGCCCGGCATCTTGGTGGCTTCGACGAACAAGATGTCGCCGCCGACGGGCGTCCAGGCCAAACCGGTGGCCACTCCGGGCAAGCTGGTGCGCAGAGCGATCTCATTGATGAATTTCTGCGGCCCCAAGTAGGTGGGGATCGATGCCGCATCGATGGTGATCGTCTCCTTGAGGCCCTCCGCAACGCGCGTCGCCACGCTCCGGCAAACGGCGCCCAGTTCACGCTCGAGTTGACGCACGCCGGCTTCCCGCGTGTAGGAGCGAATAATCTCACGAATCGCATCGTCGGTAAAATGAATCTCCCCATCCTTCAGGCCGTTTTCGGCAATCTGCCGGGGAACCAGATATCCCTTCGCGATGGCCAATTTATCTTCCTCGATGTATCCTGGCAGCTCCAAGATTTCCATGCGATCGCGCAGCGGGCCCGGAATAGTATCGAGCACGTTAGCCGTGGCGATGAACAATACCCGAGATAGATCGAACGGCAGGCCGAGGTAATGATCCTGAAAGGTCGCGTTCTGCGCCGGATCGAGCACTTCCAGCAAAGCGGCGGAAGGATCGCCATGAAAGCTGGCGCTGAGCTTATCGATTTCATCGAGCATGAAGACGGGGTTCCGGCTTCCTGCCTTTCTAATGCCCTGAATGATGTTGCCGGGCAGAGCGCCGATATAGGTGCGTCGATGACCGCGAATATCGGCCTCATCGTGGACACCGCCAAGACTCTGGCGCACGAATTTTCGATTCATGGCCCGAGCGATACTCTGTCCGAGCGAGGTTTTTCCTACTCCCGGGGGACCCACCAGGCAAAGAATCGGACTTTTGCCTTCCGGCATGAGCTTACGAACGGCCAGGAACTCAATGATGCGCTTTTTTACTTTTTCGAGATCGTAATGGTCAGTGTCGAGGATCTCGCGCGCCTTGGGCAGATCGATCTCTTCTTTCGTGAAAACACTCCATGGCAGCTCCAGCAGCCAGTCAAAATAGGTCCTCATCGATGAGTATTCGGCCGCCATTTCAGGAATGCGTTCCAGCCGGGATAATTCTCTTAGAGCTTCCTTTTCGACATCGGGCGGCATCTTGGCTTCGAAAATTTTCTTGCGCAGCTCTTCGGCTTCGACGCTTTTCCCATCCTCCTCGCCCAGCTCCTTTTGAATGGCCTTTAATTGCTCGCGCAAAAAATACTGGCGCTGGGTTTTGTCCATAGATTCTTTGGTTTGTTCGCCGATTTTTTTGCTCAGCTCGAGCAGCTCGATTTGACGCGCCAGCTTCTCGGAGACCCGTTGAGCTCGTGTCTCCGGGTCGAAGGTCGCCAGAATGTCTTGCTTCTCATTGGGCGGAATATCCAACGTGGATGCGATGACATCGATCAAGGAGAGCGGATCTTCGATCCTTTCGATCATAGCCATCAGCTCGGTCATCGGCTGCGGCAATAACGATAGCGCTTTGCCGGCCTCTTGACGCAGATGTAAGATTCGAGCCTCGAACTCCTTGGTTGGCGGCACCTTTTCTTCCACCATCGTGACGCGCGCAATCAGAAAGGGATCGGTCTCGATAAATTCGCCGATGCCGAACCGCTGCCGGCCTTGCACGATGACCTGGCGCTGTCCATCGGGAAGGCTAAACATGCGCAACACGTCCGCTGCAGTGCCTACGCCGTAGAGGTCTTTGGGCTGCGGCGCTTCGATCTTAGGATCGCGCTGGCTCACGAATCCCACGGAAAACTGTTGACGGACCGCCTCTTCGACGGCCTGGAGACTCGCCGGGCGGCCGACTACCAGCGGCATGACGGTGCCGGGAAAGAGCACGGTATTGCGCAACGGTAATATGACCAGCGCTCCGGGAGGAACAACCAGGGGAGGTTTGGATTTAGGAGTTTGCGTCGATTCTGCTTTCATGAATGCTTCCTTAGCTCGATGATCAATAGGCCATTGTGGAGAGAAATATCGCCTACCGATGGTGCCTGCTCTCCCGCCGCCAGCCTGAGTCGGCGCTCGAAACGGCCCAGCGGGATCTCCCAAATTTTGAGTTCTCCGTGCTGGCAGCAGCCTGGCAGCGGGCGTTCGCCGGCGATGACAACCTCGCGCCCCTCGAGCTTTACGTCGACCTGGTTGGCCGTTACTCCCGGTATGGCCAATATCACCCACAGGCTTTCGTCGGTTTCGACAACATTAACCGGCGGCTCCCAGCTTGGTTTTCTGCCGTAAGACAGCCGCATGTGGGCGCCGGCGGCGATTTGCAAGAAATTTCTCTGTATGCGTTCGGCCTGCTGGAGCAGATCCGTGGCCCGATGCAAGATTACAAATTCCCAATCGCGTTCCGCCATAGGATCCGTGCCTCCATAACGTAGAATGAAATAATCCAGTCTTAGGGACTAAATTAGACTAGGGGCGCGACCGACCCTTGTCAAGCAATCGAATTACAGGGGACAGGCTACTTTTCCGATTCTGCTGAAAAACTCATCGTTCACCCTTCGCGAGCCAGCGCGAACGGTAGAATCGTTGAAATCAAAGGAGTTTTCCCCGTTCATGCTGAGACCCGTCGAAACATCAACGGGTTCATTCGCGTTTATTCCAGGTTCGAAGAAACTGTCTTGGTGTAACGATCGCAATGCCCTTATATCGTTTCAACGCTAAAAGATGATCGTCTCCGGAGACGATCCATTCGGCTTGCACGGCCGTTGCACAGGCGAGAATTTTATCGTCGTCGGGATCCCTCGCAACAATCGGGTCGATCGGTAAATCTTGAATGACCTCGACGATACTCAACAGTGACTCCATAAGTTCAGCTACCGAGGTACCAAGAGTAGCGATCCTGAGCCTGAACTTCGGTCGGCCTAAAACGTCGCGAAGCTCTTCCATGATCGACGGCGTCGTTATGAAGATAAGTTCTCCGGCTTCCGCTAAGCGCAACAAGCGGTGAGAAAGGTTGTTCCATAGCAATCCCGAGACGTACACGTTTGTGTCGGGGACCACTCGAATATCAGCCATGGCGCCGGCGTTTTTCACGTCTCATCCGATGCACCTCGGCTACGATATCTCTAAGGGGCGGCTCTTTTTCCGGAACGCGCTCGGCTATCTGAGACGGCTTCAGCGGCTGGAGACGTTTCAAAACAATGGTATCTCCTTCTGCCCACACGGCTAACTCGCTTGAGGTCGGGAACAGCCTAAGCATCTCCTTGGGAAGCTTTATCCAACCTTCGCGTTCAATCTTGACCGCTTTCATAAGATTCCTCCGTCTGCTTTAATTCTCACGCCCTTCCCCGCTAGCATTTGAGGTGATCGGCCTCCTTTATGCTCACAGCCGAAAGATTACAACGCGCTTGTGACACATGAGGTCACGCGGAAAAATATTTTTTGACATCTGGGGTCACGACTATTAAGAAAATAGCCGTTCCAAACGTTCCAATCGTTCCAGGCGCTTTCCTTCGACCTGGCTTCGCACGCTCAGGACAGGCGCTCCGTTAAAGGCGTTCCACTTGACCTCACCCCATATCCACTGCCCCGGTTCCAGTCGTTCCATTCGGTTCAATTCGCTCGCTAGTACCGACGCGGCTTCGACCGCCGCCTTCCGCTTTCCGTAGCGGACCGGCTTCTCCTCGACCAGAAAATCAATCTTCCTTTTCTTCGGCTCCGGCGGCGCCATGAGCTTGTGAATAGCCTCGAAAATCACTTGGATCTGTTCGTCGTGGGTGCCGATCTTGCGCTCCAACTCTGACAGTTTTCCAGTGAGTTCCTCCCAGCATACGGCGCATTCGAACAAAGGCCCGAACGACAAGGACGCTCATCTCTACAGCTTGCGGGCTGTTTAGAACATTAGCAGCCATGAGCGCGCCGTGCTCGGTGAATGCATAGGGCCGAAAACGTGGATCGCGGTGTTTTTGGGAACCGGTCGTAATTTGCGACCGGTTGCCCGACTGGCCTGATATCGCGATTTGTCCAGCGAGGTGCTGCAAATTCCACTTTGCTCAGGCGAAATGCGAACTCCGAGGGAAACCGACGGACATTTCGCTTGACCTGCTCGTTCAGCCGTTTAGTGGCGACGCCGTAGATTCGCGCGAGGTCCGCGTCAAGAATAATCTTCTCTCTTCGTACGGTGTGGATCACAGAATCGATGGAAATCGTTTTTCCAGAGGCGCGTTTGAATTGCATGGTCTCTCAGTTATACCGACGCAGTCTTGCGGCGGGAGGGCAAGGAAAGCTCGGGAGAGTTTGCGCTGGGCGAGCGAGCCGAGGTCCACCACCACCGCGACATCCCGCTTCGGCGATGGGTTATAAGATCAAAAAAGGGTTGTTTCGGCGAGGGATGGCAGAACCTGTTCGCCGGCGTGATCCCTATCTAACCCCCCGCTGACACTTCGACGTTTTGAGAATTCTCGAAACGTCAAAATGACCCAAAGCTAGCGCTTGCGTTTCTTCAGCCGGGCCTTCAATTCCCGCAGAGAAATCGTCGGTTGCTCTCTTCTCTCTTGAATAAGTTTCCAAAAACCCGGGGAGCTTTGCAGAACAACATCCTCCCAGTCGCTCCCCTCAATCCCGACCAACACCGCAGCGGGTTGCCCGCGCCGTGTGACCACTACCCGTTCGCTTTGCGAGGCATCCACGCATTCTTTAACTTTTTTCTGCAGATCGCGAGCTGTAACCGTTTTCACAAAATATCCTCCGTTTTCTCGCCGCGCGGCTTTCTCCGGATGGCCCGAACGTAAACCACGGAGTCCTCTTCCGAGACATCATAAAACACGCGATATTCGCCCACACGCAATTCCCAAATGGGCGGCACCGCCTCCCATGGAGGGATCAGATTCGCCAAGAGCTTGCGATTCCGTGTGGGAGTAAGGGGCGCGTTCGTAAGTTGGCTTTCGATCGCGTCCACTATCCGGTTCCTGTAGAACACCGGAGTTCTATGCAGATCGTCTTCGACTCTTCTGGCGAAGCGAATATCGTACACGCATATAGTGTTGCATATGCAACGGGAAGGTTCAAACAGGGACCGAGGGTGTGTGTAGAAAACGTATATGGGGTCTTGTATGTTGCTCTCCGTCGATCGGAAAAGCGCGTTTGCCGAAGAAAACTCGGGAGATTCTGCTCGTTTCGAGCTTCAGCGGGTTTCAAACGTTCCACTTAGCCTCACCCTACATCCACCCCCCGGTTTCAAACGTTCCACTTGGCCTCGCCTCAACAGAATCGATGGAAATCGTTTTTCCAGAGGCGCGTTTGAATTTCATGGTCTCTCAGTTATACCGACGCAGTCTTGCGGCGGGCGGGCCGCGGCAAAATCGACAAGGTCAAGGTGCTTTTGGCGCTTGATCGATATGCACGGGAAAAGCCTGCGACGGAGGCGCCGCTTGCCGTCCAGACTCTCCCATCGATGCTCGTCCGAGTTGAAGAGCGCCACCCGGCCAAAGCGGACAAAGCCCAGATAGGTGGGAAACTCCACGATCTGCCCGTTGGCAAGTTCAAAAGGCTGGACACCAGCGTAGCGCCAGTCCAATCGATTCGCCCACTCTTACGAGATGGCAATACTCCCGGAGGCTTCGCCCTGGCGAGCCTTCCAGTTGCCGCAAGAGATGCCACTGGCGGGTGATTTGATCGTTTCGGGGCACCGAAACGATATCTATAATTTGTAGCCTATCTTACGCAACAACTCTTTCCGCCAGGCGACGCCGGCGGCATCCTCTATACCTTTGCTCATGCCGCCGTCCACGACGCCGAGAATACCGCGGCCTTGTTCGGTTTCTGCGATGATCACCTCCACGGGATTGGCCGTCGCGCAGAAGATGCGGCAAACTTCCGGGACCATCTTGATGGCGTTGAGCACGCTCACCGGGAAGAAACCGGCGCCGAGAAAGAGAATGAAACTGTGACCCGCCGAGAGCGCCAGCGCGTTGCGCTTGGCCATGTCGATCATGGCCTCGTCCGTGCCCGTCCAGCGCACGAGCATCTCGCCCGACGACTCACAAAAGGCAAGGCCGAACTTGATTCCGGGTATCGCCTGGACCATCGCCTCGTGAATATCTTCGACGGTCTTGATGAAGTGGCTCTGGCCGAGGATGAAGTTAATATCACCGGGCTTGTCGATCTTAACCGATATCAGCTGCACGGCTAGCATTCCATTTTTTGAACATATTGAACGGCTTGAACGATTTGAACCAGGCGCCTGCTCAGCTCGGCCGCACCACCAGCACCGGGTCACCTGAGTGCTGGATAACTTTTTCCGCCACACTTCCCAGAACCCATCGCTGTATGCCCGACCGGCCGTGAGTCGACATCGCAATTAAATTGTTTGGGGTCTTGCGCGCCAGATCGATGATTTCACCGGCGGCATCGCCTTCGATCGCAATGGAAGAGACCCGGCGAACACCGTCAGCCTGCAACTGCTGGACTTTGCCATCGAGGTAGGTTGCCACTTCTTCGCGGATGCGCTCTCTCAGGCGATGCCCGACGTCGAGAATAACCCCATCTCCGATGACAGCGGACTCCGCGGGCGGCATATAAACGCGCACCACGGAGACTTCCAAGTTCAAGCACAGGGCGAGATCGATGGCGACGGGGCAAATCGCTTCCGCCAAGCCGGAACCGTCCAAGGGTACGAAAAGCGTATTGAGCTGAACCGGACTCATCGGATCGCGCGCTTGTTCAGGGCGAATCAGCAACAGCGGATTCTTCGCCATGTGAACAACCTTGTAAGCGACGCTGCCCAGGAGCAGACGCTGGAGGCCGGACAATCCATGGGTCGCCATGGCGATCAACGTGCCGCTCTCAGCGCCGGCGCGCTCGACGATGACTTCAGCCGGCTTGCCGTGTTCGACCTCCTGGCTGACGGGAATACTCCGGGAAAAGAAACGCGCGGCAACTGCCGCGAGGTAGTCGCCGCCGCCCAAGGGCGGCGCGTATGCGGTCGTCGCGCCCGGCTCGTCGACGTGCATCAAATGCACCGGAATCTTTAGGCCCTCGGCGAACACTCGGGCATAAGGCAATATTTGCTCCGCCAATTCCGAGCCATCGAGCGGCACCAAAATCTTTATGTACATGCTGCCCCCGGACAGACTAAGTCGCTCGCACCACCAAGATCGGTTCTCCGGAGTGGCGCACCACCGTTTCCGTGACGCTACCCAGGACCCAGCGTTTCACTCCGGAGCGCCCATGGCTGCACATCGCGATCAAATTGTCCGCCGTGGCTCGTCCCAGAGCGATAATCTCGTCGGCGCTGAAGCCCTCCTTGGCGACGTAGGATACTTTCGCAACCCCGTCCTTTTTAAGCTCCGCGGTTTTCTTCTCCAGATACTCAACGGCTTCATCTTTCACACCGGCGAGCAGTTCCTCGAAATCGATAGCGCTGTAACCGTCAGTGCCGCTGTACACGCTGTAAGGAATGCTGTAAGCGCGAAATAAAACCACTTCGAGATTCATCGCCTTGGCGAGCGCGACCACGGGCGGCAGCGCGCATTCCGCCAGTTCAGAGCCATCGAGGGGCACGATAACCGATTTAATTTGGATTTTTTCCTCGGGATTGATCTCCTCACTCGCTCGCACCAGGAGCAGCGGATTTTCACACCCTCTGAGCACTTTTTCCGCCACGCTGCCAAGCATCCAGCGGTTAAGCCCCGATCTGCCATGGGTGGCCATGGCGATCAGAGTATTTTTGTCCGCGGCCGCTTTTTCGATGATCACTTCTTCGGGTCTGCCCTTTTCGACATTCCACTTAATATTGACCCCGGTGGCCTTCGCGGCAACCCCTTTCAGGTACTCGACGCTGCTGCGCTCGGCATCTTGCACCATGGTATCGAGGAACCGCGCCTTGCTAGCCGTCATGTGCGTCGCCATATCACCGATGTCCACCACCGCCAAAAGCTCTACGGGAATCTTTAGCACGCCCCCCATGGCGCGAGCGTAGGGCAGCACCTTCTCCGCGGTCCGCGATCCATCCAGCGGTATCAACATTTTTGCAAACATAGTTTCCTCCAGTAATTGGCCTCCTGCCCTACGCCTTTATGCCGTGGTCTTAATCTACTTTGACTTTGATCTCTTTGGCCTTGGCTTCTTCGGTTTTCGGCAGCCGCACTTCCAAGACTCCGTTTTTAAAAGAGGCCTTAACTTTGTCGGCCTGCACGTCCGCAGGAAGCTGCAAAGTTCTAACGAAGCTGCCATAGGAACGCTCAGACCTGTAGTATTTTTCTTCCTTGACCTCTTCTTCTTTCTTTTTCTCCCCTTTAATGGTGAGGGTGTGGTCCGTCAAATTAACCTCGACATTGTCCTTTTCCATGCCAGGAAGCTCAGCTTTGACGACGAGTTCGTCCTTCTCTTCGAAAACATCCAAAGCCGGCACATTGGTCGTAAAACCTTCGGTTCTAAGCCACCGCTCCGGCCACCAGGGGCGCATTCTACGGTCAAAGAAATCATCCATCATCCGCTCCATATCACGCTCCCACCGAGTGAGATCGGAAAATGGACGCCATGGCGCCAACTCTCTTGTCTCCTTGCCTTTCTCTTTGCCTTTGTCTGCCATATGAATAATCCTCCTCTAATTAAATTTTTTGATTGCAAGCATTGAGGGGTGCGTTAGTAACTTTCCGCAATTGGTATGCCAGCCAATAATCCAGATTTATCAGCCTTGTCAGGCGCGGAATTCTCAAACTTGAAAAAATTCCTGCTGTCTAATCGCAAAACTGCGATAAAGCCGATCCATCGAGTTGAGCCCAATGATAAAAACTCCGCCATTTCATATTCAGCTAAGTCAAGTCGGTGGCATCAGTATTGCGCTCGCTTATCTTCAGAGGGCGCTTCTCGGAGGTCTGGTGGGGAATTCATGATCGAAGTTCGATTTCACGGGCGGGGAGGTCAAGGCGCCAAAATCGCTAGCCGCATTCTTGGCCACAGCGCTTTTCTGTCGGGGCTTTACGCGCAAGATTTCGCGCTATTCGGCGCCGAAAGACGCGGCGCTCCAGTGGTCTCGTGCACGCGCATCGGCGCAGAACCTATCGGCCAGCGCGGCTACATCGAGCAACCGAGTCTCGTCGTCGTGTTGGACGCTGCTTTAATTAAGGAAGCGGCCGCCCAGGTTTTTCACGGCGTGGAGTCTTCGACGCCGCTGTTTATCAATGCCGGCCGTGATCAGTTTGCGCCCGACGAACGGGAGTTGCCGCCGGCGAATTATCACTTCATCGATTTAAATCGGCTTGCTCGGGAGTTGATCGGGCGAGCATTTGTCAGCGCGGCGGCGGCGGGCGTTGCGGCGAAGTGCATCACGGGCATCAAATTGGACGCGCTCGGTGAAGCGGTAAGAAATGAAATTGCCGAGTTCGGTTTAGCGCCGGATCTAATCGCCAAAAACGAGGCGGCGGCGCGTAAAGCCTACCAGGATACGCCGGTGGTCGAGCTGCCCACACTTAAGACAAACGCGGAACCGCTCGAAGCCTCGTTGGAGACAGTGCCCTATCTAGGCACCGCGCAGTTCGGCGCGCCTACCATCCGCCATCGGGGCAACGCCGCCTTGCGCGCCACCGGCAATTGGCGAATGGAGCGGCCGGAGCTAGATCTGGAAAAATGCAAACGTTGTTTCCTTTGCTATCTCTACTGCCCCGATGCCGCCATTAGACTCGACGGCGATAATTTTCCTCATGTGGACTACGAACACTGTAAAGGATGCATGATCTGCTACGAAGAATGTCCGACCGACGCCATCAGCCGTCGTGTGGAGGAATAACGTGACGCGCACGATGTTAACCGGCAATGCCGCGGCCGCCTGGGGCGCCAGACTCGCGGCAGTCGATTACGTACCGGCTTTTCCGATTACGCCGCAAACCGAGATCATCGAGACCATTGCCCGCTGGATTCATGCGGGCGAGATGTCGACTCGGATGGTGATGATGGACTCCGAACATTCCATGCTCACCGCCGCCGGCACCGCGGCCGCAACCGGCGTTCGGGTATTCACCGCGACCTCGAGCCAGGGTTTCGTCTACGGTTTCGAGATGCTTTATGTCATCGCCGGTCTCAGGCTGCCACTGGTGCTGGTTAATGTCTCCCGTGCCCTCGCCCATCCGATCACGCTGGAGCCCGACCATAACGACGTGCTCTCCGGGCGCGATACCGGTTTCCTGCAATTTCACGCTGAGACGAGCCAAGAGGTGCTCGACTCCATCCTCATGGCCTACCGGCTGATTGAAAACGAGCAGATTCTTCTGCCCGCCATTGTCAATCTCGACGGCTTTTATCTTTCCTTTACTCGGGAAGCGGTGGAGGTGCCGAACACTGATGCCGTGAAAAGCTTTTTGCCGGCTTTTGAGCCGGTCTATCCAGTTCTATCCAGCCGGCAGTCTCTAGCTCTTGGGGCCGCGGTGCTCGATCCAAGTCTCTATAGCTATTTCAAGCATCAGATGCATCGCGCATCGGAAAGCGCGCTTTCGCTTTATCCCAAAATCGCCGGAGAGTTCGCGGAACAATTCGGCCGCAAGTATGACTTGATCGAGGAGTTCATGTTGGACGATGCGGACTACGTCGTCGTCATGACCAACTCCTTCGCCTCAATGGGTAAGGCCGAAGTCAAGCGGTTGCGGGAGCGCGGCAAGCGCGTCGGTTTGGCGCGGCTGCGTGTGATTCGCCCCTTTCCCCACGACGATATCCAGCGCGTCCTGCGCGGGCGCAAAGGCGTCGCCGTGATCGATCAAAATATTTCCGTCGGCAAAGGCGGCATTCTGTTCAGTGAGATCGCCAGCGCGCTTTACGGCTTGAGAGACCGGCCTCCAGCGCTGCTGTCATTCATCGGCGGCCTGGGTGGCCGCCGGTTTCGCCCCGGAGAATTCGCCGGCATGGTGGCGCGGTTGGAAAACCCGCCCGAATCGCCCGCTGAGCTTTCTCGTCCACATCTGCTCTTTAGCGGCGAGGAGTGCCGCGAGGTGGGGCGCTATTTTTCCATTGCCGGCTCAGACCAAGCATCGGAGGGTTAAGAACTACGTGTCTGCAGGCGGCTCAAAAAGATTCAGATGCGAGGCACATGAAAACAATGGAGTGTTGGAGTAACGGAGTATTGGATTATTGGGTCTCGAACCCATCATTCCACCACTCCATCACTCCAGTATTCCAATCCCTAATCGGCGATTGAGCGCACCCTTCGACGATGCTCAGGGCAATCGGCATCTGAGTCTTTTTCAGCCATCTGGCCGAGGTAAGCCATGAAACGTGAAAAGTACAAGAGCCTGCGCACGCTTTCTCATGAAGAGCCGCTCGGTCCTGGCGGACCGCTTTGCGCCGGCTGCGGCGGATCGTTATGCTTGCGGCTTTTTCATAAGGCGCTGGGCGATAACGTGATCTTCGTCAATGCGGCCGGATGCTCGACGCTGCTCGCGACCTATCCCTTTACGCCCCTCAACTCGTCGTGGATTTACACGGCGATGGCCTGCGCGCCGGCAGGGGCTCAGGGCGTGCGCGACGCTCTCGACATCCTGAAAGAGAAAGGCAAGCTTGGCCCGGATCAAGACCGCAAGGTCGTCGTGCTCACCGGCGACGGCGCGGCGCAGGACATCGGCCTGCAATCGACGATGGCGGCCATCCATCGCGGCCTTGATTTTTACTATCTCTGCTACGACAACGAGGCGTACGGCAACACTGGATTTCAGACGTCGGCGAGCACACCCTACGGTGCGCGCACGGCGACCTGTCCGATCACCGCGTCATCGCCCCACGGCAGTTTGCAGAACAGGCGCGATCTCTTCGAGATCTGGCGCGTGCAAAAGCCGCCTTACCTCGCAACCGTGTCGGCGGCATATCCCCTCGACCTTTCCGAGAAGGTTTATCGGGCTGGAAAATTCAAAGGGCCGAAGTTGTTCATCGCGCTGACACCCTGTCCGCCGGGGTGGGATATGGACCCGGAGTGGTCCGTCGAGGCGGCGCGACTGGCCGTCGAGACGGGAATCTGGCCGCTAAAGGAAGCTGTCTATGGTGAGGTATCGCACACCCAGGTGCCGCGCCGGTTTAAACCGGTCGAGGAGTATCTCAAGCGCCAGGGGCGTTTTCGCCATCTGTTCGAACCGAAGCGCGACGATGAAACCATCGCTCATATCCAAAGCACCGTGGACGAATACTGGAAAACTTTCCTGCGAACCACGGCATCGCCGTCGCCGCAACCAAACTAGGGCCCGATGAAAGAAGAGAAAAAATTACTAATGAGTTCGTTATTTAGAGACTATGTCGCTGGTGTGCGACCGAGAGGCGAGCCCTTCCGATCGCGGTCAATGGTTCTCTGCCTTGCCGGCCACCACCCCGTCCTCTCCATAGGTGGAAATGCCCGCCGGCAGGGCCTGAAAACAACCTTTGCGCTCCTGTGCCCGCGCTCTCCAGGTC
>DATBLC010000011.1:0-23306 GCA_036555515.1 Binatia bacterium | reverse complement strand
CTATGTCGCTAGTGTGCGACCGAGAGGCGAGCCCTTCCGATCGCGGTCAACGGTTCTCTGCCTTGCCGGCCACCACCCCGTCCTCTCCATAGGTGGAAATGCCCGCCGGCAGGGCCTGAAAACAACCTTTGCGCTCCTGTGCCCGCGCTTTCCAGGTCTCACCCCTCGGTCGCTGTTTGGTTACTCAATTGTGGACTCCTTAATAGTTCAAGTAGTTCAAGCCGTACGAGCGCTGTGGGTGGGCGGATGGAAAATTGCCGCGAGTTAGCGTAAAACGGCGGAAATGGGAGAATAAATTATGACTGTGGTAGCTGAGCAAATAACCAAGAATCAGTATTTTGAACCGGGCCCGGTAGCGGTCGAGACTAAGAACTATACCTACGATCACTGGATGGAATCGATCGGCATTCCCATCCATCGGGGATTTTTTATTGAAGATCTGCGCACGGTGGAGTTGGGCTGGTGGGACGAGCGCCAGTGCAACGCAGCGTTTATTCAATTGATGGGGCAGGAGGGCATAACCTCCGCTACCGTCATGGAAATTGCGCCGGGAAAAACCCTGCCGCCGGTGAAATTCGCACTCGATGAACTTATTTACGTTCTGCAGGGCCGCGGCGTGACCACGGTTTGGACGGACGATGGCGCATTAAAAAAAACATTTGAGTGGCAAGACCGCAGCTTGTTTCAAATCGGCTCCAACTGCTACCAGCAGCTAAGCAATATGCGCGGCGATCAGCCCGCCCGGGTGCTGCGCTACAGTTATCTGCCGTTGGCTATGTCGCTGGTCACGGATTCGCGGTTTTATTTCAACAACCCGTTCACGAAAGCGAGTATTGCAAAGCAGGAAGGGGATGCCTACTCCGAGGCGAAACTGGTCGAGAACGGCGATCCGGCGCTTGCCTGGGGCGGCAAGAGGGTCTATTGGTTCGGCAATTTTTTTCCCGATATGGCGGCCTGGGACAAGCTTAGCACCAACAGGCGCGGCGGCATGAGCGTCACCATCATGTTTCCCGATTCGGAGATGTCCTGCCACATGTCCGTGTTTCCGACGCGGACTTACAAGAAGGCGCACCGCCATGGTCCGGGGCGGGTGATCGTTATTCCGGGCGGGGAAGGGTACTCGATCCTGTGGGAAGAAGGCAAGGAACGGATCGTCTGCCCGTGGCATGAGGGCAGCATGTTTGTGCCGCCAAATAAATGGTTTCACCAACACTTCAGCGTCGGTGCCGTGCCCGGCAGGTATCTAGCGCTCCATCCACCTCGGCAATTCCGCGGCCATGCGGAGAAGATCGAAGACCGCGCCAAGGATATGATCGAGTATATCGATGAAGATCCGTGGATCCGCCGCAAGTTCGAAGAGGAGCTGGCAAAAAGAAGTCTTACGAGTTTGATCCCCGACGAAGCGTATAAAGTCGCAAGTTACGACTGGCATCCCAAGAACGTCGGGTAATCAGTCAGCCGCCGCAGGCAACCATGGCAGCGGTCAAACTTCGACGAGTCAACAAAGGTAGTCGAGTCATGAAAGTCAGACCCCGGACCAAAACATTTTTCGCTGATTCCGGCGCGCAAGTTTGCCGCAGCCGGTCTTAGAGGAGATAAGACAATGGCAAAGCAAGTGGAACTGTTCAACGTTCAGTACAAAGAAGGCTCGCTGGAGCCGAAGACCGCGGAGCTTATTAAGTTCGCGGTCAATTTAGCCATCGATCATAAGCACGGAGCGAAGCTCCACCTGGGGAGAGCGCGCGAGGTCGGCGCCACTGAGGACGAAATCTGGGAAGCTGTTGCCTACGCTATGCGTCCCGTCGCGGCCAAAGTGCGCAACTTCGCCAAAGAGATCGTTGCAAAGTAATTCGAGGTAGCTCGGCGATTAATCGGAATTCACCACGTTCCGTTACGAAGGCATGCACTCACGACCATAAGTGTTTGGTGGCGATCTGCGCGCCTTCCGCCATCGCCTGAAATTTTGCCCAATCCACCAGAGGTCATGGTTTACTAATCTGCGGCTCAGTCCCGCGGGTAAGCAAGGCCGCATTTGATAGCGCGCCGATCGACCGGGCCGGATCGCTGACTCAAAGATTGGCAGGAATGCCTGCGCGCAATGGTCGCAATGAACGAACCAAGCCAATCAATGCTCACAGTTCCGAAGCCGGAGATCCACTCGTGAAAAGAAGTCTCGCTCTCGCTGTGAGCGTTCTGCTGGTCGCCGGGATCGGCGCCGATCTTGCGTTTGCCCAGACCGATCGAAAGCGGATCCGCCTTTCGCTCTCGTCCTCTACCGTCGCTCTCCTGCCCACGTTTGCTGCCTTCGACAAGGGGTTTTTCAAGGACGAGGGATTCGATGTCGAGATCATCCACATGCCCGCGACCCTGGCGAGCACCGCGCTGTTGACCGGAGATCTCGACTATAACGGCGCCGTCAGCGGCGTCGTCAGCGCCGCGGTGCAGGGGCGGCCCATGAAGTGCGTGATATTTACAATCGCGCGTCCATTGATGTTCTTGATGAGCAGGAGGGAGATCAAGCAGCCGAACGATCTCAGGGGGAAGAAAGTCGCAGGCAGCACGCCCGGCGCCTCAGCGACCCTGCTTGCTATGCAAGCTCTCAAGCACATTGGGCTGGAGCCGGGGCGGGACGTTTCGATTTTGCCGATGGGCGGCACGGCGGCCGGCCGGTTGGCGGTATTGGAATCGGGAGCGGTCGATGCTTCCTTGCTCTCCGTGCCGGAGAACATCGTCGCTCGTGAAAAGGGATACAATGAGTTGCTTTTCCTGGGAGATGCCGTGGAGTTCGCGCAGGGAGGCTTCGGCACAACGGAGAAAAGGATCCGAGAAAATCCCGACGAAGTGTTGCGCATGGTGCGCGCGCAGTTGCGCAGCGTGAGGTATCTCCTGGACAAGGGCCGTCACAGCGAGATCGTCGACTTTATCATGAAGCGCTGGAAGCTCGACTCCAGAAAGATGGCGGAGGCTATCTTCCAGGACGTTGCCCGTGTGATTGCCAGGGATGCGTTGGTCACGCCGTCGTCGATTCAGCTGCTCATCGATCTGGCCCGGGAAAGCGCCAAGGTGAGTCGCCCAGTCAAGGTTGAGGAGGTCACGGATTTCAGTTTCGTGGAGCGGGCGCGAAAAGAGTTGGGGTTAACGAAATAAATTGCATTTGCGGTTGGGGCGGCAAGAAGCAAGACCCCGGATCGCCCTGACCTCTCGGGGCCGCGACGGGTGGCGATCGGGTCAGGCACAAAGATTAGATTCTGCTGAAAAACCCTAAGAATGCTTCGACAGGCTCAGCATGAACGGAAACATCTCCAATGATTTCAACGGCTCCTCCGTTCGTCCTGAGGCTCTCGAAGGATGAACGGAGGGTTTTTCAGCAGAATCAAGATTAGACTTTCATGTCACAGCGCTTGACAAGGCAACCCTTGCAGATATAGTGCACGGTTTGGCGCCGAGAGGGAAGGCGTTTAGACTCGTCGCGCATCGCGTTGAACCGTTACCAAGGCAGATGATCCAGGCAGCGAAAGGAGTCCATAAATGAGAGAGCGAGTGCTTTTGCTTATGCTGATTTTCTGTTTTTTAACTATCCTTCCGGGCATCGCGCCTGAGGCCGGAGCGCAGGGCGACCAATTCTACAAGGGGAAGACCATTCGCATCATCGTGGGCTCGACGGCCGGCGGATTTTACGACCGGTGGGGCCGCCTGTTCGCCAAATACATGGGCAAGTATATTCCCGGCCAACCCGAGATCGTCGTGCAAAATATGCCCGGCGCCGGTTCGGTTATCGCCGCCAACCATGTATACAACGTGGGCAAGCCGGATGGACTGACCCTGGCGATGCCGCTCAACGGCGTCTACATCGACCAATTTGTCGGGCGTAAAGAGGTCCAATTCGACATGCGCAAGTTCCGATTCATCGGCTCCCCGGTGACTGAATCCATCATCTTCTACATGCGCGCCGACGCTCCCTACAAGTCCATCGTAGATGTCATCAAGGCGAAGGAGCCGCCCAAGTGCGGCGGCAGCGGCACGGCGAGCAGCGATTTTATTCTGTCCAAAGTTCTGGAGGAGACTGTGGGGGCGAAGTTCAACACGGTCTTGGGCTACGCCGGCGGCACCGAGATCGATCTGGCGGTGGAAAAGAACGAGGTAGTTTGCCGCGCTCATAGCATGTCCGCCCACTTTGGGCGGGAACCCTTCGATACCTGGCACAAGAAGGGTTTTGATCGGCATATCGTTCAGACTTCGCGCAAAAAGGATGCCCGCGCATCGGACGCGCCGACGCTTTACGAGCTCTTCGACCAGTATAAGGTGTCGGAAAACAGCCGCCGTCTGGCGCAGGTACTCTTGGCCGCGGGGGATTTCGGCCGGCCGATGATGGTGACGCCCGGCACCCCTGCCGATCGAGTCAAGATTCTAAGAGACGCTTATATGAAAACCTTGAACGATCCCGGAGCGCTCGACGAAGCAAAAAAAGGCCGGATGGATGTGGATCCCGCGATGGGTGAGGAGCTGGAAAAGTTGGTGAAAGAGATTTTCGACTCGCCGCCGGAAGTCGTCCAACGCGTGAAGAAGATTCTCGCCAACTAGGGCAATCCGGCAGCGGAAACTTTTAGGAGCAAGACAATGGCAAAGCAAGTGGAACTCTTCAATCTTTAATGCAGCGATCCTTACACCCAAACTACATGAATCGGACTCGCTCAATAAATATTTTTATCTAATCCAAAGGAGGCAGTTATGACAAAGAGAAAATTTTCTAGGGGATTGATGTGCGCCGTTATTGTGGGGGTCTTTGGGCTGGGTTATGTTTGCGGCTCGATGACGCAGCGCCAGGCCGAAGCCCAGATGGGCGGGCTGCTGGACAAGGCCGGGAAGGCGGGCGGCCCGGTCGGGTCGGTAGCACAATTTGGTTCTTCGATCGTTGAGATGCAGGACCATATCACTGGTCTACAGAAAAATCTGGATACCTTTAAAAAGGTGCAAGCATCGCTGACCGGTAAATAGCCAGTTGGACGCCTTCGCTACTCCAGGGTTCCGCCTCGCTTGCCGTCTCCTCAGTCTAACTGCGGAATCCGGGCTGAGTACAAAAGTCCAGGATTTTCTCCAGCAGCTAAAACTTACATTAACCCTCTATTTCTGGGCGCGGCGTAGCGCGCTGTGATGTCTGCCGTATGAAAAATAGATCGCGAAGCCGACCAGCAACCAGACGATAAGCCGCAGCCAATTATCGACCGGCAGGGAAAACATCAACAGTAGGCAGAAAATAATACCGAGAATGGGAACTAGGGGGACAAGCGGGCAGCGGAATGGCCGTGGCATTTCCGGTTCGCTGCGGCGCATGATTAGTACGGCGGCACATACGATGACAAATGCCAATAGCGTGCCGATGTTAACCAGCTCGGCGAGCACGCGCAGAGGCAGGAGGGCTCCCGTGAGTCCGACTACGCTGCCGGTCAAAATTGTCGACTTCCACGGTGTGCGCCAGCGCGGGTGCACGGAACCGAAAAAACCGACCGGCAATAGACCGTCGCGAGCCATGGCGAACATGATTCGCGGCTGGCTCAACAAAAGGACCATTAATACAGAAGTGATGCCGGTCAAAGCGCCAAGCGAGATCAACGCGTGGACTGATGGCAGTCCGATTCGGCTGAACGCCTTGGCAAGCGGCGCGTCGATATCGATTTCTTCATAGGGAATCATGCCGGTCAGGACCGCGGCGACGGCGATGTAGAGGATCGTACTAAGGGTCAGCGATACGATGATGCCGATGGGAACATCGCGGCTGGGGTTGCGCGCTTCCTCGGCGTGCGTCGAAACCGAATCGAAGCCTATATAGGCGTAGAAAACGATTGCCGCGCCCGCCATCATGCCAAGTGGTTCGCCGGCGGGCCCATGCTGCCCCATGATCGTGTTTCCGAAAAGGCTGATGCCGGTGTATCCGTAGGGCGCGAAAGGCTGCCAATTCCTTATATCGACGAAGAATGCGCCGACGGCGATAATGAGAAATATCACCGCGAGCTTGACCAGGACCATGAAGGAGTTGAAAATCGCGCTTTCGCGGATGCCGACGACGAGAATCGCCGTCAGTCCGAGCGATATGCATAGAGCCGGCACATCAATAATCGCACCGGTGGAGACAAACTTGCCCGTGGCGGGATTGAAATCGAAGGGCGAGTTGGTGAAAGCTGCCGGCAGCTCGATTCCGAGAAGGCTGAGAAAATCGACAAAGTAGTGCGACCATCCGTGGGCGACGCTGGCTGCTCCTACGCCATACTCCAGTAACAAGTCCCATCCGATGATCCAGGCGAACAGTTCGCCGAGCGTCGCGTAAGCGTAGGTGTACGCCGAGCCCGCTACAGGGACCATCGAGGCGAATTCGGCGTAGCAAAGCGCGGCGAACGCACAGGCCGAGCCCGCGAGCACGAAGGACAGCATGGTTGCCGCACCAGCCTTGTCCTTGGCAACCACTCCAATGATGACAAAGATCCCCGCGCCGATAATCGCGCCAACTCCCAGGCTGGTCAGCTGCAATGGCCCGAGCACGGGGCGTAGTCCTTTACCGCCGCCGGCTTCTTGCAGCAATTGGCTGGCCGGCTTTTTCGCCAAAAGCGCGCTGCCCATGGACGACATGATTCAGGCAGATACATTGCGTTTGCGTTGAATTCAATATTAATCGCAAAAAAGTAATTGTTTGCTTAAAGAGGCCAAAATCCATCATTACCGTCGCGGTGGAGCCTATAATAGAACAACGGCAGTGGAATATGGGCGGGAGCTGACCTCCTCGTGTGCGCTAACGTTTGTTATGCCTGGACAGGGTAGGGTAGGATCGCGCCGCTCACAACTGGCCGTCTCCGGTGCCTTCGATAATATTTTCCTTTTCCCAATTCTTCTCTGATTGTCAAAACTCCCCGTTGTCGCTACCCGGGCAAAACTATCGATGGTTATAGAGCGATCCATGCCTGACGATTGCTTAAAAATCTTCAACAAAGTATTTGTATTTGCCGGGCTTGTCGCGGCAACCAGGGTTCACTATAGCGACTAGTAGAAGGGCGCGAAAAAGCCAGAACGGAGATGTTTTATGAGACGTGAATTTGAGATGAGTCGGCGCGGGTTTCTCGGTGCCATGACGGCGCTCGGGTCGATCGGCCTGGCAGCCTGCGGTACGCAATCGATGAGGCGAGCCAGCGTAGCTGCAGCAGACCACAGCGCGGCGAAGCTGCCCGACCGCAGTGAGTTTGTGGTGCGTGCAGCGCAGGTCCTAACAATGGACACGAAGTTGGGAGATGTAGCCGGCGGCGACATTCATGTGCGCGCCGGCGATATCGTCGCGGTGGGGAAAGATCTTCGAACAGCGGGCGGCGAAACTATCGACGGGAGGGATATGATCGCGCTGCCGGGCTTGATCGATACACACTCTCATCTGTGGAATACCCCGCTGCGCAATCTGGTCGATGAAGGGCCGAAAATGGGGTACTTTGCGCTGACCCTCGCGCTTGGCAAAGAGTACACCCCGGAAGATATGTATCGCGGCGTGCGCCTGGGAGTAACCGAGATGCTCTATTCCGGGATCACGACTGTGCACGACTGGTCGCACAACATTCGCAGTCCCGCCTACGCCGACTCCGATCTACGTGCGTTGCGTGATACCGGTATACGAGCGCGACTCTCCTATGGCACTCCCCAAGGCGGACTGTCCCGCGATCAGACTATGGATCTCGCCGATCTGGCGCGGGTGCAGCGTGAATGGTTCACGGGGCCGAGCGATAGCCTTTTGACCTTGGGCATGGCTTCGCGTAGTCTCAGTGATTCGCCCCGAGGCGCGGTATCGATTCCGACCCTCCACCGCGATTGGGACGGAGCGCGTAAGCTGGGACTGCCGATTACGATTCATACCGGGGGTAAAGGCCGCGTCGCTTTGTTGGAGAAGGAAAGCATGCTTGGTCCCGATGTTCAGCTCATCAATCCCACAGGCTTCGACGAGGCCGACTTCGGGCGAGTTGTTCGATCGAAAGCCCACGTGTGCCTCAGCCCTTTTGCCGAAATGCGTTCATCGTTTCTTTCATCCCGGCTGCTCGACATGCTCAAACACGGTATTCTGGTGAGCCTATCGATTGACACGGCAGCAATCTCGGGAAATAACGACATGTTTGCCCACATGCATGCGCTCATCGACACCCAATTTGCGATTTATAAAAACCCGTTGAGCCTTTCGGCACGCCAGGTTCTGGAATTAGCGACGATCAATGGGGCGCGCGATCTGGGCATTGCCGACCGCGTGGGTTCGCTTACGCCTGGCAAGCGGGCGGACTTGATTCTGGTGCGCACGGCCGACCTGAACATGGCTCCGCTGGGAGATCCCGTGCAGGCGATCGTGCGCTCGGCGCAGCCGCACAACGTCGATACGGTGGTTGTTGACGGGCGCATTCTGAAGCGCGGCGGGCAGATGACGGCCGTGGATGTACAGAAAGTCGTCCGGGAGGCGTCCGAGTCGTTGGCGGCGTTACGTACGCGAGCGGGTGTCTGAACGTCGGAAGATTGCTGATTTTTCAGTCTAACTGAGGGCGTGATTTATGGATCAAACCACAATGAAGCCATTGTCGAAAGTCCGAACCGACGTGGTTGGCAGCTTGCTCCGGCCCGCCCGACTCAGGCAGGCCTATGCCGATCGCGACTCGGGCAAAACTACACCGGAAGAATCGCGCCGGATCGAAGACGACTTGATCGGTCAAGCCGTGCGGCTTCAAGAGGGAATCGGGCTGGATGTCGTCACCGATGGTGAGTTTCGCCGCCTGAACTTCCAAGATAGTTTTGCCGCGTCGGTGACCGGTTTCGACGCCCGGCGCGCCGATTTTGCATTTATGGAAAGTCTCTCGCGCGAAGGCAAGCCGCTGCAGCGCTGGGATCCGTATCATGTCGCTGATGGCGCCGCGATTTTGCAGCGCCGGCCAGTGTCGCAAAAGCTTCGCCTGGTGCGTAATCTGCCGCTGGAAGAATATCGCTTCGTCAGTGGCGTGGCCAGCAAGCCCGTCAAAGTTTCTCTGGTCGGTCCCGACCGCATTGTCCAGCGCTTCGACTATCAGAACTCGAAGTCGGTTTACTGGAGCCTCGACGATTTCATCGCTGACGTGGTGCGAATCGAACGGGAAATGATTCGCAGTCTGGTCGACGCCGGCTGCCGGTACGTCCAGATCGATGCGCCAAGCTATACAGCGTACGTCGATGCACCGTCTCTAGAGGAAATGAGAGCGCGCGGCGAGGATCCGCTGAAAAATCTTGCGCGCTCGATACAGGCGGACAATGAGATCCTGCGCCTGTTCGATGGTGTAACCTTCGGTATTCACCTGTGCCGTGGCAACCAGCGCAGCATGTGGCATCGGGAGGGAAGTTACGATGCCATAGCCGAGACGCTTTTTACCGGGCTTCGTCATGACCGGCTTTTGCTCGAATACGACAGCCCCCGCGCCGGTACCTTCGAGCCGCTCCGCTTCGTGCCCAAGGATAAAGTGGTGGTTTTGGGATTGGTCAGTACCAAAGTGCCTGAATTGGAAAAAGTTGACGAACTCAAGCGCCGTATCGACGCGGCCGCGAAGTACATCGCGCTGGATCAACTGGCGCTCAGCCCACAATGCGGCTTCGCCTCAGACGTGGCGGGCAATCTAATCAGCGAAGATGATCAGAAGAGAAAATTGGAAGTTGTTGTGGAGACCGCACGGCAGGTATGGGGGAAACCATGAAGCGTGCGGCTCTGCGCGGCTTGCCGCCGGTGGACCAGCCCGGGTGGTCCTTTCGGATGGCAGCGACGAACGATTCTACCCTATCGACTCGTCTAAAACGGCTTCACTTCTGATTTATTCTTGCCTTTGAGCAACGGGGCGACCACTGGCGGTCGCCCCGATTGAAACTAAGCTTTCATTTCAGTCCCATACAGTTGGCATAATAGGTCACTGTGCCGGGCCAGTCTGAGAAGACGCCGAGAACCCCTACGCCGCGCGCGAGAACATCGAGCATTTCCATAGTGTCCCCGGACTTGTTGATGACGGGGGCCACCGTCTGGTAGTAAAAACCGCCGCCGTCGGTCAGTGTCCCCGAACGCTCGAGTGTCCAGGTGATGATATCCAGTCCGGCATCCTTGGCGTTCTTGGTGTACTCCGAGGGCACGATCTTGTTTCCTTGCAAGGTCACAAGCGCCCACATAGGCGGCGCGACAATTTTGATGCCCTGCTTTGCATATGACTTTAGGTCAGCCGCGGTCGGTAGATCGGCAGGAACGTTTGCGTCGTCGAGATACACCGCCTGCTTACCGAACGCGGGGTCCTTTTTGATCCAGTAGAGTACGTCGGGTTGATGGAACGACTGCGGCCAGACGTCGTTCGGCGACACGTGAGCGGCTTTGTATTCGTCGATCATTTTCTGCGCGTACTGTTCCTGCGTGAAGCCGTCGAAGGGCATCGGTACCCTCGGGAATTTTAGCTCCGGCGTCATTTTCACCCCCAATTGCTTGAACAGCTGGATGCTTTCGGCGTGAGTCAACAGAGTGCCCTTCGATGCATAAAGGTCCGTGCGGAAGTTGGGCGTGCCAGCCATAAACTCGTCGACCGTCGTCGCTTTCGGATTGAAAGCGTCCATCTTCCCCGTAAGTGTCTTGAACTCGGCCAAGGTAATGTCGCTGGTGCAACACAAAGCCGATGCCGGCGTCATTAGGGTGCCGTCGGTATTGAACACCGCCGGCGTGAAACCCTTGGAGCATTTTTTTGCCAGAGGCGTTTTGAGTATGTTCGTCGTCGTGTGCAGATCGCATTGATCGTGGCGACACACCAGTTGCTTGTCTTTGGTGAAGGCCACGTCGCATTCGACGATCCCCGCGCCCATGCGCGCGGCCGCTTGATAAGACTCCTTGGTATGCTCGGGAAACTGCAGCGCCGCGCCGCGGTGGCCGATTGAGAAATCGCTCTTCCTAAGCGTCTTCTCGCTGCATTTCTGGAGAGACGTCTTGAGCGGCCCTGGATCCATGTCGTCCACGAGGAAATAGGGCCGAGGACCCACTTGGATGTTTGGGAAATCCTCGTCGCGATCCCCGTGATTTCCTTGATGGCGATTCCGATCGTCTGCAGCCGGCGAGACCGAAAAACCGGGAAGCGCGGCGAGCACCGCGGCCATACCGAGTATTGCCAATCCATTACGCATAAGAATCTCCTTTCTAATTTCTACGATCTGCTTTGTTCTGATACTCGGAGTTTGTTTCGGTCCAATAGCAGGTCGATTAAGTAACTATGACATCGACGGCCAAGAGCTGAGAGGGGCCTTTATGGAATGTTCATTTGATTTCCATCGGCGTGTAACAATGCGGCTTTCATCGCCGAAAAAATCGGCTAGGGTCATTTATAGCGAGACTGAAAACTGCTGCGTGTGCTTCGAAAAACGGGATAGGCTTGAAAGGTAAATTTTTTTTGGAGGTTTAAAATGATTCAAAGAATTCTCTGTCCCTCGGATCTTACGGCCAATGCAAAGGACGGCGTCACCTACGCTTTCTCATTGGCTCAACGAAACGGCGCTCAACTGATCGTCTTTCACGTAACCTCGTTCCCGAGTGTCTGGCAGTATCCTTGCGAACTGGACGCCTACTGCGGTCAATGGGAGCAGGTGCTGTCCAGGTTCAGATTCGATCAACTTCTAACGGACAGTGAACGCAAAGTGAAAAGCTTCGTTGGTGAAAAGTTGAGAGGTGCGAGCAGCGGCGTCGCATGGAAACCCAGAGTGGCGGTGGGCAGGGTGGCGGAGGAAATCGTAATAGCGGCACTTCAAGAGGATGTCGATCTCATTGTCATGGAGCGGCGTCGAAGACCGCTGCTCGCTCGAGTTTTCACAGACGGCATCCTGGAAAAAGTGAGCAGGAGCGCGCCGTGCCCGGTTCTTTTGATAGACGCGACCAAGTCAATCAATCGCTCTGGAGGATGGCGGTTGCCTGTGCTGGAAGAAATGCCTTCTTATTGAGAGCAAACACAAAATGGCCTGGGTCGACCCTAAAACAACTTTCTCCGATAGGAAAGTATTGGGCTTGCCGTCATGACGCTGCATGCTCCGGGTCGGAGGAAATGTTTGTTCCTGGCTAAGAGCGGTAATCGCGATGAATGCTTCGCGGAGCTTGGCGCCCATCGCGGGGACATATTACTCTTTTCCGCTTGACTGAAAGAAAGCAAATCGACTAGCTTCGCGGTCGTGGCCGAGAATTTGCCGACGACGGCCAATGTCTCGAAGATGGCTTGATTTTGCCGCTTCGGATTAAAAAAAACCCCGGAGACGCTGCGTTATGAAGGAGGGCCCCATGGCTAAGAAGAAAGATTACACCTGTGTTCTGGTCGAAACCGACAGCGAAGGCATCACGTGGATAACCTTCAATCGGCCGGAGAAGCGCAACGCGATGAATCCGACGCTCCATGTCGAGATGGAGGAGATCTTGTTCGGCTTGGAAACCGACGAGGAAACTAAAGTTATCGTCCTCACCGGCGCGGGCAACAGCTGGAGCGCGGGGATGGATCTGAAGCAGTATTTTCGCGAGACCGACAAGGACCCGGTGGCGCGCTTCCGGGCGGCCACGGCGCACCGCCGCTGGGCAACGGAGCTGCTCACCTGGTCGCGCAAGCCGACCATCGCCATGGTTAACGGCTACTGTTACGGCGGCGCTTTTGTGTCTCTGGCGGCTTGCGATATCGTGATCGCGGCGGACAACGCCACCTTCGGATTGTCGGAGGTCAACTGGGGAATTATTCCCGGCGGCAACGTAAGCAAAGTGTTCGGTGACATGGTGTCGTACCGCAACGCTCTGTTCTACGCCATGACCGGCCGCACCATCGACGGCCGCAAGGCGGTGGAACTGGGCATCGCCACGCTCGCCGTGCCGGCGGATAAGTTGCGCGAAGAGACCGTAACGGTGGCGCGCGAGCTGATGGCGAAGAGCCCGATGGTTCTGGCCTACACCAAGCAAGCGATACGCGCCGTGCGCGGCATGGATATGGATCAAGCTTATGAATACTTGGGCGCAAAAAGCATGGCGCTGCGCGCCGCCGATCCCGAACAGACGCGGGCGCGCGGCATGCGCGAGTTCCTCGATGAAAAAAAGTTTCGCCCCGGACTGGAGCCGTTGAAACGGCCGTCGAGTGAAAAATGATTCTGTCGCTTTGCTCCAGTTTCAATCGTTCCCCCACCTCTTTCCTTCCCCGCAGACGCGGGGGAGGATGAAGGAGGTGGTTTGAACGTTTGGAACGACTGGAACGGGAGCGTAGCGACCTAGCAGTGAGCGTTAGCGACAACTAGGGAGGAATGATGGATCTTCAGCTCTTGGGCAAGAAGGCGATCGTTACCGGCGGCAGCGCCGGCATGGGCAAAGCAATAGCCCGCCAGTTGGCCCGCGAGGGTTGCGACGTCGCCATCGGCGCCCGCACCGAAGCGCCGCTGCGCCAAGCGGCCGCAGAGATCGCGCGAGAAACAGGACGCGCGGTCGTGCCGCTGGTCGTGGACACGCTGGACGGTGAGTCGATCAAGGGATTCGTCCGGCGGGCCGCCGAGATGCTGGGCGGAATCCACATCCTGGTCAATTGCGCTGCCAGGGTCGGCGGCACTATTCCGGATAATATGGAAGCGATCACCGACGAGCAGATCATCAAGGATTTCGAGGAGAAATTCCTTGGTTACTATCGCTGCGCACGCGAGGCTGCGCCGTACATGAAGCAGACGGGTTGGGGCCGGATTATAAACCTCAGCGGCGGCGCGGGGCGTACACCTGGTACCGCCATCAGCACTCCGGCGCGCAACATCGCCTGCGTCACGTTGACGAAGTCACTCGCGAACACACTGGGTCCGTTCGGCATAAATGTCAATGCCATTTACCCCGGCACAACCATTACCGAAGCCGTTTTGCAGCGCCACCGCGAAACGGCGGAGCGCCAGGGCAAAACGCTGGACGCTTATCTGGAAGAACTGCGGCAGCGCAGCACGATCCGCCATCTGGTCACCGCAGAGGACGTGGCCCAGGTCGTCACGTTCCTGTGCTCGCCGTTAGCCATCAGCATCACCGGCGAGGCGATTTCGGTATCCGGCGGCGTCAACGCGGATATGCACTATTAGGTCGCTCGCTCCGGTTCCAATCGTTCAAGTCGATTGGGGTCGTTCAAAGTTCAAGGTTCAAAGTTCAACGTTACGGACAAAACCCTCAAAGGCCCTCTCTTTTCTCTTCTCTCGCGTGCGGGATCGTGTCGTAAAAAGAACAAGTTCACCGGCATCAAGCTAAGCGGCAGCGGAACATCTTACATTTTCAGTCACTGGCGAAGACGAGATCCTTCGGCTATCGCCTCAGAACGACATTGCGACACAGTCTCACGCGGGGGAGAGCCTGCCCTGAGCCTGTCGTTGGGATGAAGGAGAAAATTGTACGGTCTGACCTAACCGAATTTCTGACCTTGAACTTTGAACCGCCCCCGGGCTGGTACGGAAGCGAAGCGACATCCTGGCTTGCAAGCTATTCTAAACTTTGGGATATCATCAAGGGGGCGTTTCAGAGCGGAACAAATCACTGGCAAAGGACGAATCGATGGTTCAAGCAACGACGAATAGCGGTCAGCGATGGGATCTGCAAGCGGATGTCATAGTTGTTGGTTCAGGGGCGGCGGGGTTACCCGCCGCGATCAAGGCGATCGAAGGCGGCGCTTCGGTCATCGTCGTGGAGGCCAATTACGACATCGGCGGCCACGCGATAATGAGCGGCGGCCACATGGCGCTGGGCGGGGGCACTAGCGCGCAGAAAAAATATAATATTGCCGATTCGCCGGATACCGTGTTCTCGGATCTAACCGATTGGTCCGTCATCCAGCCGAATGGTTCACCCGATTTCCGCTACAATGACCGGGAGGTGATGCGCGCCTTCGCCGATCATTGCGCGCTCACGTTCGAATTCCTGCTCGCCAATGGCGTAGAATTTACCGATAAGGCGCCGGACAATCATGGCGCATCGACCACCGGCAACTCGGCGCCGCGCGAAAACCATGCGGTCTGGACCAAGGGCGCGGGACTGGAAAGTCCCAATGCCGCCGCGGGCACGGGCGTCATGCGGCCGCTGGAGGCGAGCGCACGCGCCAAGGGCGTCAAGTTTTTGCTGAACTACAAGATGACCGGCATCATCCGCGAACCGTCAACGGAAAGCGCCCCCAGCCAGGTGATCGGCATCAGCGCGCGATACAATCCGCGCATCATGCCCGGCGCAACGGCGCCGCTGAAGAGCTTTCGCTCGGACGGAAATATTGAAACCACGCAGCCAACGATGATGCTGCGCGCGCGCAAGGCGGTGATCATCGCCACGGGCGGCAGCACCAGCGATGTCAATTTTCGCAGGATGTTCGACCCGCGGTTGACCCCGGTAATCCAGGTCGGCGGAGAGCCTTACAGTTATCAAGACGCCAGCGGTGAGCGCGCGGCCATGGCCGTGGGGGCGTCACTCTGGGGCCTGGCGAACCAAACTTTGGAAAACGGCGCGACCATGCGCACGCAACGCGCCCTTGCCACAAAGTACAATTATGTCGCGTGGAAGGTAGAGAGCCCGATATTTCCGCTCGTGCGCGCCACCGGATTCAACGTGAAGGACTGGCAGGACGTGATCTTGGTAAATCAAGTCGGCAGGCGGTTCTACGACGAAACCAAGGGCGATGTTCCCCACGGCAATCTCGGCGGCCAGGTAACCCCCTACACGCCTAACGATTATCGCAACGCCGAAAATGTGAAACTCAATCCGACTAAGTATAACTTTACTCATGCAGCGCTGGCGATGAACGAGTACTCCGAGCCGCCCGACTACTGCGCCGGGCCGGTGTGGGCGATTTTTGATGCCGAGGCGGTCAAGCGGGAAGGATGGAAAGTCGTGCCGCCCTGCGTCGATCCTGACGGTTATTTCTTCAGCGCCAATACCCTCGCCGAGCTCGCAGCCGCGATCAAGAACGAATACCAAGCGAGGCCGATGAAGGGCGAGGTATTGCAAGCGACGGTCGAACGCTACAACTCTTTCGTCGATTTGGGGGAGGACAAAGATTTCGGCAAGCCGGCGCCGGCGTACAAAATTCAAACAACGCCGTTCTATGCCGCCTGGGCGACGCCGGTGGTGCACGATACGCGCGCTGGATTAAGAATCAATGCGAAATGCCAGGTGATCGACATGGACGGCAAAGTGATCCCCGGTCTCTATTGCGCCGGCGAGTCAGCCGGCGGATTCAACCAGCATGGCATGGGCCGCTGCGCCACCCAAGGTTTTATCTCCGGCATAAACGCTGCTGCCGAGCCGCGCCGTGAATGAACACGTTTTATGCTTGCGCTGGGATGGAAGAAGTTGGTCGCCTCTCAGAATTTGAAATTCGCATTAGAGAATCAAAGGAAGATGGCCCGCAGTCAGTTACTGTGACGCCTATTACAAAAAGGCGCTCGCCATCGTTGACGGCCGAGCCGGGAAGTGACTCATCCGTGGTTTGAAGTGCAAATGTTCAACCTATTCAGGGCGTCATACTTTTCTAACTTTGCCCCAGTCGCCAATTGCCCACTAGAACCGGAAGCGTCGAGTCACTTATGAACTTCGTTAAATGCAGATAAGGAGAGATTCATGTCGCGCAATCATATTCGCCTGGAGTTCGAGAGTAAATCAACCTTCGCGGGCGGCAACTCCTTCGGCAATGTCGGACCCTATGAGCGGCTGCTCGGCATGGCATCTTTTGCCATCGATCCCAATGAAAAAGATTTGCCGTTTATTTGCGACTTGGAGTTTGCGCCGCGCAATTCAGACGGGCTCGTCGAATTCAAAACTGTGCTGGACATCGTCAAGCCGGTGGATCTGGGCAGAGGCAACCGCAAGCTGCTATTTGATTTCTCCAACCGCGGCGGGCGCGGCGCGTTTACGCGTCTGAACGACGGCGGCGGCTCCGATCTTTCAAAAGAGTCGTACGCCGGCAACGGATTTCTCAACCGCCAAGGTTACACGGTGGTCACCGCCGGTTGGCAGGGGGATCTGGTTTACAACGGTAGCAACGTGGTTGCCTTCCTGCCGGAAGCGCGCCAGCACGGCCAGCCCTTGCACGGCAAAGTGCGCCAGGAGTTTATCTCCGATAAAGAGGGCGTGCTGTCGATGCCGGTGAGCGGTAACGCCAATATCCAGTGCTACCCGGTGCTCGACCGCGCCACTGCGACGCTTACTATGCGCGAAAAGGAAGCCGACCCGCGCGTTCCGGTACCGGCGGGCGGGTGGGAGTTAGCCAAGGCGAAGGACAAGGACGGCACGGTCGAGCTCACGCCGTCCAACGTCGATCTGTACGTCAAGGGCGGATTCAAGACCGGTTGGATTTACGAGTTGATTTACGAAACTGAAGGCTCCCGCGTAATGGGGCTGGGGTTTCTGGGCCTGCGCGACCTGGTTTCATTTCTACGCCATGGCAGGAAGGATTCCGTGGGTAAGGCCAATCCGCTCGCCGGCTTTGTCGACAGGGTCTACGGATACGGCGCATCGCTCGCCGGCCGAGTCGTTCGCGAGTTTGTTTATGAAGGTTGGAACCGCGACGCGGAGGGGCGCAGAGTCTTCGACGCGGTGCAGACACATACCGGCATCGGCCGCTTGTATTTCAACATGCGCTTCGCGCAGATCGGCCGCTACCCCCGCCAGCATGAGGAACATTCCTATCCGTCGGAGCGCTACCCGTTTAATTTCAGTGCTGTCCCCGATCCGTTCACCGGCAAAGTTGACGCGGTCCTCAAGCGTCCCGACACCGACCCGCTCATTGTCCACTGTCACACCTCCAGCGAATATTGGGAACGCCACGGCTCGATGACACACACCGACCCGCGCGACGGCAGCGACGTCGAGATTCCCGCGAACGTGCGCATGTACATGCTGGCGGGGTCGCCGCACGCGGCCATCGCCGCCGACAATCCCCGCTGGGTCGGTCAATTGCCGCCGAGTAATTTTTCACCCCAACCGTTCCTGCGTGCCTGCTTTATGCTCATGGACCGCTGGGCCAGCGAAGGGGTGCCGCCGCCGCCGAGCCGCGTGCCGCGACGCTCCGAAGGTCAGTTGGTGGCGCCCGAGGAAGCGCTCAAGAAATTCCCGAAGATCCCCGGCGTCAATCTGCCCGCGACGCCCAGTCGCTTACCGCTGTGGAACTATGGCCCCGACTTCGACGAGCGCGGCATCATGAGCATTTTTCCGCCGGAAGCGGTGCCAGGAAAAGAGTATCCGATCCAAGTGCCGCAGGTGGACGCCGACGGTAACGACCTGGGCGGCGTGCGCTATCCGGATATGCAGGCGTCCATCGCAACGTATATCGGTTGGGCGCTGCGCAAAGCTGGTTTTGCCGAGGGCGAATTGCTCATGACCAACGGCTGCCTCAAAGCCTTCGCGCGCACCAAAGCCGAGCGGGAAAAGAGTGGCGATCCGCGCTTGTCCATCGAAGAACGCTATCCAACCCATCAGGCGTACATCGACGTGGTAAAACGCGCCGTGGATGAATTGGTCAGGGAAGGATTCATGCTGCCCGGAGACGGCGAATCCTACATCGAAGCCGCTCGGCGCAAGAACCCTCTGGACCCAGCGGTGACGATCGAGCCGCTGGTGACGGCGGGACGAGAGGATTAGAAAAAATACGAAGCCGCTTGAAACCATTCGAGTGCTGACGCTATTGATGCCCGAAGATGGGATTTGCAGACGCCGCCCCGGATCATGCGCCATCAGCTCGCCCATATCCGGCGCCAAGTTCCTCGTGCTTTCCGAAGCTGCGCATTCGATCAACTGAGAGCAGCCCGAGGCCTTCAACTGCAATGTTTTGGAGCTTATCCGGGAGCATTAGGCATCGGGGGTGCGGTGTACGATTTGACTAATTCGGAAATAGCCACCGCGATCGACATGTTGTTGCATCACAAAGATCTCACAATGCAGGATTCTGAACTGTCGTCGCGGCGATGCAACAGTACCGTCGTCGTCCCGCGCTGGGGTTTTCCGATTGCTTGATTCTTGAGGTTGCTCGAGAAGCCGGGCATGTCCCTCTAGGCACCCGGTTGATTCTCCCGATTTCTCGGTCAAGGGCTGAAAAATTTTGAGAGGCTTGGACAGACCGACGAACATAGAAAAGCAGAGACCTGACAGGGGAAGAAAATAAATTTCTTCTCCGTGGCAAAGTCTGTGCCTACTTGACCTTCCGGCTAGTGGGAGACCCCAAACTTTTTCATAGCACGCCTTCCGATTAGTTTCCAGCCTGTGGGTTTCCAAAGCCTTGGAGCTTCCCATCGGGTGTTCGGACTACGTGTTTGAGGGGCGCACCCGAAAGATATCGGCGCGTGTTTTCGCGGATAAGTTCGCTCATCCGCCGCCACAATTCCCGCCCGCCCTGACCACCGACATGGGGCGTCATCAACACGTTGGGGAGATCCCAGAACGGGCTCGCGGCGGGCAAGGGTTCTTCGGCGAAGGCGTCGAGGCCGGCTCCCTTGATGCGGCCCTCGGCGAGGGTGCGGGCCAATGCCGCCTCGTCCACGACCTTGCCGCGGGAGATGTTCACGAGGATCGCCGTCTCTTGCATGAGCGCGATTTTTTCGGCGCTCAGAAACCCCTTGGTGCTGCTGTCCAGCGGCATCGCCACCATTACCACGTCGGCGGTGGGAAGAACCTCGCCCAACTTTTCCCGGGGTACCACGCGGTCGATCTCTGGCACGGCAGGGGCACGGGCGCGGGTGACGCAGATCACCTCCATATCGAACGCCTTGGCCTTGCGTGCGATCTCCTGACCGATACGGCCCATGCCGAGGATGATCATACGCGCGCCCTCGGTCTCAATCATGTGAGAAGACATAATTCCCCGCGACCACTTTCGTTGTGCGCGCAGTGGCTCAAACCGGCGAAACCCCCGCATGACGCCCAGCATTAGGGCCATGGCGTGGCCGGCCAGCACCCGCTGGTTGACGTCGCCGCTATTAGTGACCCAGACACCCTCGGGAAGCCCGGCGTTCAGCCCGATTTCGATGCCTACGGTGGTGAACTGGATCCACTTGAGGGCCCGACCCTTGTCCCGCACCAGGCGCGCGAAATCGGCAGTGAAGGCGGAATTGTAGACGTGGAGGATTTCCGCGCCGTCGAGCGCATCGACCAGAGATTCGAAGCTGTCGGCCTTGGTCGCCTCGACCTCGGGGAAGTCGCGCAAAAAGGCTTCGTCCACCACATCGCTGGCGGCGTGCACGAACTGGGCAATGCGAACTGTCATGGCGGCACTCCCTGGGCCTTGCCACGCCGGCGCGCCCCGTCAAGATTATGAAATTCAGAACACACTTTTTCTTTGGAGGTATATCGACGAACCAGCGAGTCGTCAATCGCATGAGTGTTTTTTTGAAATTGAGCTGTTCTGTGGACGGCTTCGTGCCTGCGGCCCTGAGCTTCCGCCTTGCAAGCTTTGGAAGCGACTCTTCCCCTGTTTTTAAAGGGTGATTCTTGTGAGTGGGCGGTAATTGGTCTTGGGTTGTCAAAGTCCCGGCCATTGTGTAAACTTTTGTGTAAGCGAATACACAATCAACGGGTAGGGTTATGGCGAAGAGCACGAAAATTATCCAAGTTCCCATGGAAGAAGAATTACTGAAACAGATCGACGCAACTGCAGGCGTTGTAGCCGAGAGCCGCTCCGCATTCATTCGTGAGGCCTGTCAGCAGCGCTTAAAGAGTTTGCAAGCGCAGGAACTCGATCGATTGTACATCGAAGGGCACCAAAAACATCCCGAGGACGTCGACTGGGCTCAGAGCTCCGCCAAACTGCTTTCCAAACGGCTGCCAAAAGAAAAGTGGTAAATGAAGCGCGGCGAAGTTTGGTGGGTTGATATGCCGCCGCCCGCTGGGCGGCGTCCCGCGGTGCTCTTAAGCCGCGATGCGGCGTATCGTGTACGCGCCGCCATTACGGTTGCCCCGGTCATCCGTACCATTCGCAATATTCCCGTTGAAGTGATCTTGGATCGAAGTGACGGCATGCCCACTCACTGCGTGGTCAATCTTGACGACATCACCACATTGCCGAAAGTTCTGATCAAAGAGCGCATCGCCGATCTTCCGCGGGAAAAGATCGGCCAAATCGATGCGGCAATTCGATTTGCTTTGGACCTGGACTGACCAATTGAAGCTTTGTGTTACAAGCGGGTGTTGAACATACAGCAACGAAGTTCTGCCTTGCGCTTTCTTGATAGACCTGCGCTTTCTTGATAGACCTGAACCCGAACGTGATACCTGAATTAGTTTACCAGCGGCGCGTTTCGCCGATCTTGAAGATCCAGGCGTGCGACGGATCCATGTTGCGGCGGCGGATCTCAGCCAGCATGCGTTGCGGCGGCTCGTCGAGCGGCTCCCTCCGCCAGATCGAAGGTACCCCAGTGGATGCCGAGAATCGCGCGGGCGTTGAGGTCGATGAACACCTGCACCGCTTCTTCCGGTGTGAGGTGCACAGCCTTCATGATTTCTGGAGGTAGATAGGCGCCGCTTCCTTGAAGCCGGCGAAATATCCGGTATCGCCCGAGAAATAAAACCGCCGCTCGGGGCTCAACACCGCCCATGACGCCCAGAGTCGTTCGTTGGCGTCCGCCAATGTTCGTTGGGAAAAATGCTGGGCGGGCACGCAGACGAATTTCACGGCGCCCTATTCGCGCTCCTGCCACTAGTCCATCTCTTCGACTCGAATCATTCCATTCTTGGCGAATCATGCCTTGAGACCGAGCGGAACCAAAAACAGCGGATCGCGTGCCGCCGCAAAGCCTCGAGTTCCGGCTCCATCAGCTCGAAGCCATGCTCGCGCATATGAAGGAGACCAACCGTCACGAAATCCACATGCTGCTGACACATACAAGTCTACAGGTCGTAGAGTTCTTTCGGATTGTAGTGGAGGATTCGATCTTTGGTCTCCTGGCTAATGTTGGTCTTTTGTCTTAGCACGGTTATCGCGTCGACCTCGCTCGACGGGTCGGTGTGTCCATAATCCGTACCAATTACCAAACTGCGCTCGCCAGCGTAGTTGAGAACGTAACTCAAGTCATCGTCTGTCTGGCACGTCACGAAAACCTTGTATTGACCGAACACGTCTTCAGGGAAGGCCTTGCCCAATCTTTTATGACGCAACACGGCCTCGTTGTAGATCCATGGTATCCATTGAGCGCAGGTCTCGATGAATCCCCATCGAAGCTTTGGGAAGACGCTCGGGAGTTCGCTCACCAGAAAATTGAAGCACGAGATAACCGTTGGTGCCCTGAACATCGCGAAGCGATTGGCCGGGGTGCCCCTGAACAGATCAACATTTGTCGGATTCCCGTTGGCGATGTGCAGTGCGATCGCCAAATTGAGAGTGCTGGCATGTTCATATATGGGATAGAAGTAAGGGTCCGTCATGTGCCGATCCCCCTCGATAGGGCGTATGCAAATCGCGACGGCCCCGTGTTCTTTGGCGATACTCATTTGCTCGATCGCTTCGTCAATGGCCAGAGTTGGAATGACGCAGGACCACCGGAGACGGCCGCCGCCCTTTTCCCAGATGTCGGCAAGCCACCGGTTCCAGCTCCTGCAAAGCGCCGTTTCAACCTCGGCCCGTTGGGAAACCTGCTCGATCCACAATGTGTTATGGAGGACCTGGGTCTCAATCCCGAGTTCATCCATATGCCTCAATCGAAGGTCCACGTCGGCCATTTCGCGGGCCGCTTGCGGCGTTTCGACTTTTCTACCCGAGCGTTCCGACAACTCCCGGAGCTGTCGTTCAGTGAAGTTTGGGAAGCGAAACCCACGGATCTTCTCGTCGATCACCCAGTATTCCCTACCCGGTTCGTCAGGTGATGAGAATAGGCGCGGCCGGAACTTCCGTTCAGACGCCTCGAGATAGTCCCATGTGTGCTCTGTTTCGATAACATGGGCGTCTGCATCAACGACGTCCAGATTCGTTCGTTGTATCATTGCTCGTCCCCTTTCCCATTTTCTACTGCGATGGCACGTGGTAGGCGATGGCGCAACCACTACCATTCAGCCCTAATTGGATATTGCCCGTATAGGAAATTTAAACTCTTTTTTGTCTGACGGGAGCTTCATCCGTATATATCCGTACCGGGGAGCCGTCAAGCGTGCGAGTGTTCGTACTTACTAATGAGTTCGCTATTTAGAGACTATGTCGCTAGTGTGCGACCGAGAGGCGAGCCCTTCCGATCGCGGTCAATGGTTCTCTGCCTTGCCGGCCACCACCCCGTACTCTCCATAGGTGGAAATGCCCGCCGGCAGGGCCTGAAAACAACCTTTG
>DATBLC010000010.1:0-26734 GCA_036555515.1 Binatia bacterium | reverse complement strand
GTGTGCGACCGAGAGGCGAGCCCTTCCGATCGCGGTCAATGGTTTTCTGCCTTACCGGCCACCACCCCGTCCTCTCCATAGGTGGAAATGCCCGCCGGCAGGGCCTGAAAACAACCTTTGCGCTCCTGTGCCCGCGCTCTCCAGGTCTCACCCCTCGGTCGCTGTTTGGTTACTCAATTGTGGACTCCTTAGTAACCAAGTTCAACGTTCAACGTTTAAATAGAGAACTTTAGATTGCCCACGGCCATGCGGTCGCGCCATCCGACCCAAAGATTGGTGCTCAGGTACTTATCGCCGAAGTCGGGAAAGACGGTTACCAGGGTGCCCGCTCTGAGTTTACGCGCGAGCTTTAACGTCGCATACAGCGCGGCGCCGGACGATTGGCCCGCCAGCACCCCTTCTTCCTGGCTCAAACGGTATACCATCGCATAGGCATCGTCGGTGGAGACGGGAATCTTTTCGTCCAGTTCCTCCTCGTGATAGATGCCCGGAACGATGGAGCTGGCCATGTGCTTCAGCCCTTCCAGGCCGTGCAGCGCGTCGTCCGGTTCAACGGCAATTACCCGTGTCGCCGGATTGACTTCTTTCAAATAGCGGCCCGTGCCCATGATCGTGCCGCCGGTGCCGATGCCGGCAACGAAATGGGTGATTTTGCCGTCGGTCTGGCGCATGATTTCCGGACCCGTGGTTTCGTAGTGGGCCTGCGAATTCATGGGATTAAAATATTGGTCCGGCTTGAAATATTTTTCCGGATTCTCTTCGATGATTTTGCGGCATAGGCGAATGGCGCCATCGGAGCCCTCCATCGGATCGCTGAAGATTACATTGGCGCCGTAGGCTTGAAGAATTTGTTTGCGCTCAATGCTGACGTTGGCGGGCACCACCAATTCCACCGGATAGCCCAAGACCCGGCCAATCAGCGCCAGAGCAATGCCTGTGTTACCGGAAGTGGAGTCCAGTATCGTCTTACCGGGGCGAAGTTTCCCGATGCGCAACCCTTCCTGGATCATACGCCAGGCGGGCCGATCTTTGACCGAACCGCCCGGATTGAAGCCTTCGAGCTTGGCGAAAACGCGCACGCTCGCCGGAAGACCGGAGGCGAGGGCGCGAATTTGCAGCAGCGGTGTATCGCCGATCAAGTCGAGCACCGACTCGACTTTTTTCGGCTCCCGGGACTGCGTTGGAATCAATCGCAAGTTCGGTGACCCGACGGCCATGACCGTTTGCCTTTTACAACCCACCGGCAATGGCCGGGACGATGGAAATATTGTCACCGTCTTTCAGGCTAGTATCGAGGTTCTGCAAAAACCGGATGTCATCGCCGTTGACGTATACGTTGACGAAGCGGCGCACCTTGCCGGTCTCGTCACAGATGCGTTCTTTGATGCCGGGGTAGCTCTGTTCCAAATCGTCCATCAACGCCCGCATGGTGCCGCCCTGCGCGTTGACTTCATCGGCGCCGTGGGTGAATTTGCGCAATGGCGTGGGTACGCGTACTCGCACGGACATAAGTTGCCTCCTAGAAATGAATTACCCTAACCAGTTGCGGTTTAAAATAGCCGTTCAACCGGAGCCTTTCAAGGCGCCGGACCTCTAGGCGGCTCGAGACCATTTTTTAATATGCTACCGCTCTGGTGTTCTCCGGCGGATTGAGAGCGCGATAAAGTTCGTCGAAGTTTTCAAGCGCAGCGTCGATCGTGAACGGCTTTTCAACGCTGCTGACCACGGTTTCAAGGGTCTTATAGCCGTTGCCGGTGATGCTGACGACGATGGACTCGTCTCGCGGAATGCGCCCGCTTTCGATCAGCTTCTTGGCCACCGCCACTTCGGTACCGCCCGCGGGTTCGGTGAAAATACCTTCGGTGCGAGCGAGCAGCTTGATGCCTTCCAGGATTTCTTCGTCGGTGGCGCTTTCACCCCAGCCCCCAGAGTCCTTCACCGCTTGAATCACGTAATAGCCGTCGGCGGGGTTGCCGATGGCGATGGAGCTGGCGATGGTGTGCGGTTTCACCGGCGTGACCAGGTCGGTGCCTTTATGTAAGGCGTTGATGATCGGCGCGCAGCCGGCGGCTTGGGCTGAGTATATCTTACAGGCGGCGTCTTCGACGAGACCCACTTTGATCAACTCCTCAAAGCCCTTGGCCAATTTCGGCAGGATCGTACCGCCCGCGGACGCCACGATAATATGGCGGGGCAGTTTCCAGCCCAACTGCTCGGCGACTTCGAAGCCGTGGGTCTTGGCGCCTTCCGAGTAGTACGGGCGGAGATTGACGTTGACGAATGCCCAGCCGTACTTGTCGCCGATTTCGCTACAGAGCCTGTTGACATCGTCGTAGTTGCCCTTGATCGCCACGGTTGTCGGTCCGTAAATGGCGGACCCGATGATTTTTCCCTGTTCCAAGCCGTCGGGGATAAACACGTAACAGTTAAGTCCCGCCTTCGCGGCATGGGCCGAAACTGAATTGGCGAGGTTCCCGGTCGAAGCGCAAGCAACGGTATCGAAGCCGAATTCGATGGCCTTGGAAATAGCGACCGAAACGACGCGGTCTTTGTAGGAAAATGTCGGATGATTGACCGAGTCATCTTTTATATAGAGTTCCTTGACGCCGAGAGCCGCGCCGAGACGGCTGGCGCGCACCAAAGGCGTGAACCCGGAATAGAGTCCCACGCTCGGATCGCCGTCGATGGGGAGCAGTTCGCGATAGCGCCAGAGATTTCGGTCCCGTGCCCCGATCTTGTCGCGGCTCACGGCATTCTTGATGCCGTCATAGTCGTACTTGACTTCCAATGGGCCGAAGCAGTCTTCGCAAACATGAAGCGGCTGGTTCGGATAATATTCGCCGCACTCGCGGCACTCAAGTCCTGTGACGAAACTCATGGGGGCTCCTTTCGTCGCCTGAAGATCTGACCAAAATCTTTCTGTTTCATGCGTGCTTTTGCCGCGCCGCAAGCACTGCACTCGGGGTCTCTTCTGACCTCGACGCTATGAAATTTCATCGCCCGCGCGTCGTAGGTCAGCAGCCGGTCCGTAAGCAAACCTTCTTCGAAGCCGGCGAGAAACTTTATCGCCTCGGTGGCTTGAATCGAGCCAATCGTGCCGGCGACGGCGCCGAGAATGCCGGCCTGCTGGCAGCTCAAAAGCTCCTCGGGCGGCGGGGGGTCTTTAAAGAAACAGCGGTAACAAGCGCTCCTGTGGGGAATCACGGTCATCGCTTGACCTTGCAAACGCATGATCCCCGCATGGGAAAAGGGAATGCCCAGCGCTACAGCGGTGTCGTTGACTAAAAACTTCGTGTCAAAATTATCGCTGCCATCGACGATGAAATCGTAATCGCCAAAGATCTCCGCGGCGTTTTTCTCTTCCAGCCGCGCCGGTCGGATGACGATGGTCACCTCCGGGTTGAGCTCCGTTAGTCGCGCTTGCGCCGATTCCACCTTTTTGCGACCGATGTCGGCGGTCCGGTGCAGGATTTGTCGTTGCAAGTTGGACAGCTCCACACGGTCCGGATCGATGAGGCCTAATGTACCGACGCCCGCTGCCGCCAGATAAAATGCCGCCGGCGATCCTAAGCCGCCGGCTCCGACTACCAAGACGCGCCCCTGGCGCAGGCGGATTTGCCCCTTACCGCCCAGATCCGGGACCAGGATTTGCCGGCTGTAGCGTTCGATCTCGTCAGTGGTTAGGCGTGTGTTCATGGCTCAATCGCTGGCAAAAAAAAACCTCTTCCCGCAGATAAGAAGAGGTCTTGTAAAAACCTCACCCTATCTTCCCCCCGCGCGAGCGGGGGTAGGACTTAGCACCACGTTCCATTCAATGGAACCGGTTGCTGTGGCTTCGAAGGGCCGATCCCTCCACCACTCTGGATAAGGTGTCCAGACGCTTTGTCGCCAATTAACCTAGCCTACGGCTCCGGTATATGTCAACAATGCGTTCGACAGTTGCTTCGGGTTCATGCTATTGACGCCTAAATTATGAGCTTCGTTGCAGGAAAGCTTTATGAGTCTCACGCAGGAAGTCGCTAGCTACGTCGCCAAGACGCGCTACGGCCACATACCCGTGGATGTCATCCGTTTGGCTCAGGGGTTCGTGCTGGACGGCTTGGGCGTAGCGCTGGCCGGCCAGACCGAAGAGGGCACGCGGATTATCTTGAATCATATCCGCCGGATGGGTGGCCGGGAAGAAGTTTCCATTCTGGGAACCGCTTATAAGCTGCCCGCCTCGCAGGCAGCATTGGTCAATGGGGTGTCCGCTCACGCGATGGATTACGATGACACCCAGTTATCGACCTCCAAAGAATCGGTTTACGGGCTGCTCACACATCCAACGACGCCGGTGCTGAACGCCGCCCTGGCCATCGGCGAGAGAGCAAGAATCAGCGGGGCGGACTTGTTGCTTGCATATATCATCGGGGTGGAAGTTGAATGCCGCATCGCCGATGCCATCAGCCCGCGCCACTATCAATCGGGTTTTCATTCGACGGCGACCATGGGCGGACTTGGCGCCGCTATGGCGGCGGGGAAAATACTCGGTCTTAACGAAGAGTCGCTTTGCCGCGCTCTAGGTATGGCCGCTACCATGGCTTCCGGCTTGCGCGAAAATTTCGGCACGATGACGAAGCCCCTACAAGCGGGGCGCGCTGCTGAAAACGGCGTCACCGCGGCGCTTCTGGCACAGGCGGGTCACACTGCGGCGCCCAATATACTGGAAGCGCGTCGCGGCTTCTTCAATGCCATGGCCGGCGGCTATGACGAGAGCAAGATCAGCGGCCGTCTGGGCAAGCCCTATTTTATGCAAGAGCCGGGTATTTCGATTAAACCATATCCATCGGGTTCACTGTCGCATCCGGCCCAGGATTTGATCCTAGACCTGGCAAAGGAGCACGATCTCGATGCCGACGATATTGAAAGCATCTGGGTCGGCACGAACTCCAACGTCCCTAACGCCTTGATTTATCCGATGCCGAAAACCGCTCTCGAAGGAAAGTTCAGCATTCCGTTCTGCATGGCGATCGGTGTCTTGGAGCGCAAGGCCGGCATAGCCCAATTTACCGACAAAAAAGTGCGCGAGCGCCGAGTCGTCGAGCTGATGAAGCGGGTTACGCTCGATGTCGATGATGAGATGGAATCCCTTGGCTATGACCAGGTGCGCTCGAAAATCCGCATCAAGCTCAAAGATGGCAAGATTATAGAAGGCCGCGCCGATTTCGCCCGCGGCCATCCGCAAAAGCCCATGAGCTGGGCCGAACTGAGTGAGAAGTTTCGCGACTGCGCGGCGCTCGTTCTGTCGCGCAAAAGCGCCGAAGAAGTGATCCGGCTGGTGGGCCGGCTGCCGGAGCTAAGGAGTCTGCGACCGCTGCTACGCGCGCTTACGGGCGCTAAGAAAAACGCGCGAAAAAAACTCGGCACCGCATATCCGGGAGCAAACAATGGAGCCGTACTCACACGCGATAGGGCGCTTCGTCCGCGGTCTTGACCTCGCCCAAGTTCCGCCCGCGGTGGTCGATAAAGCCAAGCTGGTTTTTCTCGACACCCTAGGCATTGCCCTGGCGTCGTCCACCATGGATTTCGGCGCCATGATCTTGAACGTCGCGAAAAAACTCGGCGGCGCCGAACATAGTCGCTTGATCGGGACACGGGTGAAGGTAGCGAGCGCCAACGCGGTGCTCGCCAATGGCACGCTCGCTCATGGTCTTGATTATGACGATACTTTGGAAGAGGCAATCGTGCATACCGGGTGCGTGGCCGCGACCGCCGCGTTGGCTGCCGGCGAAGAGGTGGGCGCCAGCGGCAAAGCGGTTCTCGAAGCCGCCATTGCCGGCACGGAAGTGATATGCAAAGTCGGCCTGGTAGCGCCGGGAAAATTCCACGCCCGGGGGTTTCATCCTACGGCTCTCTGTTCGACCTTCGGTGCCGCCGCCGCGGCGGGAAAGCTCTATGGTCTTGAGCCTGATCAATGGATCGACTCCCTCGGCCTGTGCGGCAGCCAGAGCTCCGGTATTATCGAATATCTCGCCGACGGCACCTGGACGAAACGTTTGCACCCCGGCTGGTCGGCTCACGGCGGGGTGATTGCGACCTTACTCGCCAGGGAAGGCTTTCGCGGACCGGGCAAGGTTTTCGAAGGCGTCCACGGCTTTTATCACTCTTTCGGCGGTGCCGGTGAGTACCGTTTCGAGAAGCTCTTGGAATTGGGTAAGCAATGGGAGATGCCACGGCTTGCGTTCAAGTCTTATCCCTGCGGTTCGATTTCTCACCCGTACATGGACTGCGCGCTGAAACTCAAACAGCAATATAATCCTGCGCCGGAAAGGATCTCCGAAGTTGTCTGCCGTACGGCGGAGGGGCCGGTGCACAGGCTCTGGGAGCCGCTGGCGGATAAGCAACGGCCAGCGAGTTCCTATGGCGCGAAGTTTAGCCTGCCTTATAGCGTCGCCGTGATGCTCGTTCATGGCAAAGCGGGTCTCGCCGAATTTACCGACGAGGCGATTCAAGACCGCGCGGTGCTGGATTTGGCCGCCAAAGTTCGCTACGTGCTCGACCCGAGCATCGATTATCCGCGCCATTTTTCCGGCCATGTGAAAATTTTCCTCGACGACGGAACTTTATTGGAGGAAAATCAGCCCCACCCCCGCGGCGGCTACGAAGATCCTTTGACGTTCGAGGAAATCGCGAAAAAATTTCGCGCCAACGCGCGACTGGCGCTGACCACGGATAGGGTTGAAGCCGTCCTTGACTCAGTGCGGCGACTGGAGCAACTTCCTTCTATAGGCACACTCTCCGATCTATTGAGTCCGATGTAAATTTGCGCGAGGAAATTACCAGGAGGTCATGACCATGAAAAGAAGCATCGGTTTTTTATTGTTCGGCCTGTGCGTTACTGCGGCACCGGCAACGTCGGCCCAGGACGCGGCGCTGGTGCAGGCGGCGCGCAAAGAAGGCAAGGTGGTTTGGCATACTTCTCTAGCGCTGCCATCTTCCACGGCCATCTCCCATTATTTCGAGAACAAGTACAAAGGCATCGAGGTGGAAGTGCACCGCAACGGCTCGCAGCGTGTGCTGCAGAGATTCATGCAGGAAACGGCAGCGGGTATAAAGAATGCCGATATCGTTCATACCTCGGATGCCGGCCATTTTGAGCTCCTCAAGGATAAAAATCTGCTGCTGAAATTCACGCCTCAAGCCGTAGCGGGTTTCCCCGAAGGCTTCAAAGACAAGGCTGGCTTTTACTATGGCATGCGGGCGACCCTTTCGGTCATGGCTCATAACCCAAAAATCGTTTCCGACAAAGACGCGCCGAAAACCTGGAAGGATCTTTTGAATTCCAAATGGAACGGCAAACTGGTCACGGCCCATCCGGGCTACAGCGGCATCATCATGACTCACGTGCTCGCGCTCGTTAATCAATATGGCTGGGACTATTTTCGCGATCTCGCGAAAAATAAACTGCATCTGGTCCAGTCGGCCAACGATCCGGCCGGCGTCGTGGCTTCGGGAGAGCGGCCTGTGGGCGTAAACGGCGCGGAGTATTACTATTACAAGATGCTCAAGCAGGGAAATCCGATCAAGATTATCTACCCCAAAGAGGGCGTGCCATTGGTAGTTTCGCCTGTGGCCATCGCCAAAGACGCGCCGCACCCCAACGCAGCGAAGCTTTTCACCGAGTTTATCTTCGCCAAGGAGTCGCAGCAATTGTTGGCCGATAAAGAGGGACTCTACACCGGCCATCCTGACGTGACCTACCCGGCGGACAAACCTAAACTCAAGGATTTGAAGCTTCTGCCGGCGGACGCCGACGAGCTGGAAAAGCGCAACGCCGAAATCAAAAAACGATTCGTAGAAATTTTCGGCGCTTAAACTGCCTGGCGACTTAAGCCTATGCCCGCAACCGGAACCGAGTCCATCGCTAAGATAGAAAACCGCAGCTGGTCCATGCCCCGGTTGAAGGACCCGACCCTACCGGTTTGGATCGGCGCGGCGCTGTTTCTGGTTTTCTTGATGCTTTTTCCGTTGGGGTCGATTTTCCGTGCCAGCCTGTGGGATGAGAGCGGATTTAGCCTGGGCCGCTACCTCGAAGTCTTCACCAACACGGCTTTTCTAAAGGCGATCTGGAATACGGTCGTAATCTCCTTCTGGGTCGGCGTGATCGCCGTCGTTGTTGGCGCATCGCTCGCCTGGCTATTGACGCGCACGGATCTGCCGTGGAAAACGCCGATCCGCGCGCTGGTGATGGCTTCCTTTGTGACGCCGCCGTTCTTGGGCGCCTTCGCTTGGACGCTGCTGGCCGGCCCTAACGCGGGTTCGCTGAACAAGTTTTATCGTTTCTTAACCGGTTCGGAGGACGCGATTTTCAATATTTTTACCATGCCGGGGCTAATCTTTGTCATGGCGCTCTACAGTTTTCCCTATGTGTTTTCGATGGTCGCCAACGTTTGTGAGCTGATCTCGTCGGATCTGGAAGATGCCGCGGAGATTCTCGGCGCGAGCAAATGGCAGACTGCCTGGACCGTCACGCTGCCACTGGCACTGCCCGCGTTGCTCGGTGGATTTATCGTTGCTTTTCTGCACTCGTTGTCCTTGTTCGGCGCGCCGGCGATTCTGGGCTTGCCGGCTGGCATACACACGATCACGACCCAGATCTGGGCGCTGTTTCAATATCCGCCGCGGCTCGACCTGGCGGCTGCCTTTTCCGTGCCTTTACTCTTGGCGACGATGGTCTTGATCGGCGCCCAGAAAAAAATTCTCGGGCGGCGCGGCTTCAGCACAGTCGGCGGCAAGGGCGGGCAAAAACGTTTGCTCAAATTGAGCTGGGGCCGTCTGCCGGTATTGCTCCTGGTGTTGGGGATACTTTCGCTTTCGGTCTTCTTACCTTACTGGATCTTGCTCAAGGCCGCGCTTTCAAAGGCATGGGCGCTGCCATTGACCTGGGACAACTTCACGCTGAAAAATTTTTCCTTCGCCTTTTTTGAGTATGGCGACACCCAGAGGGCGATCTACAATACGTTCATTTTGGGAATTCTCACCGCTACTGTCGGCACCCTGGTGGCGACGCTGATCGCCTATATTACCAACCGCAATCTCTTTCGCGGCGCGCGTTATCTGACGTTCTTCGCCCTGGCACCGCTGGTGATCCCAGGCATAGTTTTGGCCGTGGGATTATTCATCGCTTACGCGCGGCCGCCGCTGGTGCTCTACGGAACCATCTGGATTCTTTTCGTCGCCTACCTGACCAAAGAAATGCCCATCGGCTTTTCCCAAGCGGAATCCACTTTCAAAAGCATTCACCCGGAGCTGGAAGACGCGAGCCGGATCGTCGGCGCCAACCGGCTGATCTCGCTCAAGGACGTGACCGCGCCGCTGGCGCGCTCTGGATTGATCGCCGCCTGGTCTTTTATTTTCATCGGTGTCATCCGCGAGCTGAGCGCGTCGATATTGCTTTTCGCGCCGGCATCGAAAGTGGTTTCGGTGGTGATTTTCGATCTTAAAGAAGAGGGGCAGGTCGGGGTGATCTCGGTCTTGGGCATTCTTCTGCTGGCAGCTTCCTTCGCCGTGATTCTAGCCATGCAATGGTTCGCGGGGCGGGACGTGATGGTGACGAAAGAGTAGCGCATGGCGGTCGTATCGCTGCACGGCCTGACGAAAAAATTTACCGGCATGGCCGCCGTTGACGGCCTCAACCTGGAGATTAAAGACGGTGAATTCGTTTCGCTGCTCGGACCGTCGGGTTGCGGCAAAACGACGACGCTCCGTCTGATTGCCGGTTTTCTTCAACCGGACGGAGGTGAGATCCGCGTCGACGGCAACGTCATCTCATCGTCATCGCTGTTGATTGCCCCGGAGCGGCGCAATATGTCGATGATCTTTCAGAGTTACGCCGTGTGGCCGCACATGACGGTGTTTCAAAACGTCGCCTACGGACTCAAGTTCAAAAAGCTCGCGAAGCAGATAACCGCGGAAAAGGTCGAACGGCTTCTCGGCGTGGTGCATTTGGAGGCGTTGAAGGGCCGATATCCCGCAGAGCTTTCCGGCGGCCAGCAGCAGCGCGTCGCGCTGGCCCGCGCCCTAGTCGTAGAACCACAAATCCTTTTGCTCGATGAGCCGCTGAGCAACCTCGACGCCAACCTGCGCGAAGAGATGCGCTTTGAAATTCGCCGGCTCCATGAGGAATTCGGTATTACAACGATTTACGTCACCCACGACCAGGGGGAAGCGATGGTGGCCTCCGACCGCATCGCGGTCATGAACAAAGGGAAAATCATCCAAGTGGGCGCGCCGCAAGAGATCTTCGACGAGCCGGAGACTCGTTTTGTCGCCGAGTTCATCGGCAAGACCAACATCCTTCCCGGTCGGTTGGAGGCGGGAAACAAGGCACACTTATTTGCCGGGCTTAGCGTGGAAGTCGCCCCGCCCGCTCATACTAGCGGCGGTGAAACCTTCGTGTGTATCCGGCCCCATAACCTCGTGCTTGTTGGCAGCGAGTCGGAGGCGCGTGCCCTGGCCGGGCGCGGCTACAATGTTTTCAGCGGCATAGTCCAACGGCGTATCTATTTCGGCGACGCCATCGACTATCTCATCGGACTGGCGCCCAACGGCGCCGCCCTCAGAGTCGTCGCGCCGCCGTCCCAACGCTATGAAAAAGGCGATACCGTTTTTGCGCTGGCGCACCCGGAGCACTGCGTCGTGGTGAGCGAAGATTGAGGCCGGCTCTTTCGCGTAAACGCTTGGTGTTTTCTGCTGCTTGTCAGAGTCTCCGGGTCCGGTGGCGAGTGAGGTGGTGTACGACAACAGCGACCAGGCCGATGCCGATCCAGGTGAAAACGCCGCTAATGATTTTCGGCTCTGTCGCACCGAACATCCAGCCCAGGTCGTCGCGCCTAAAGTCGCCGAAAACACGGAGAGTTTTGAGCCCGAATACCCAGCCCGCATGGAGGCCTATGGCGAGGTAGAGATTGGCGGTCCGGGTAAAGGCAAAACTCAACGCGGCGCCGAGGAGAAAAAGCCCGAAGATGCCGGGCAAAAGCGGCAGCGGCTCGAGAAAAGGCGTGAAAGTGAAAACTAAGTGGCGAAAACCGGCCCATGGATCGAAGACCTCCATAATTTTGGCCTCTCCAGGTTTCACGAAATGGAGCGCCGAGTAAAATAGATTCGCGCCCAGATAAGCGCGCAGGCGACCTTGTTCGAACAACCCTTTGAACAATATTCCACGAAAAAATACTTCTTCCAGCAGACCGGCAAACACTCCGGCAGACAGCGCGCTCGCGCAGCGGCTGATGGACTCGGCCAGCGGCAGGCGAAAAAACGGCGTGAAAACCCCAAGGAGCGTCATAACGGCGGCTAGCGCCGCGATGGAGCCCACGGATAGCATCCAGCCGACGGCAATATCCTGGCCACCGTCGCTGAATCGGGCCAAACCGAGATCGGCGAGCTTGCCGATACCGAGCAGGCGCCGGCAAAGAAAAAAGAGCAAGATACCGGAGAGCATGAATGTCCGGTTGAAAATTTTGGCAAAGGAATAGCGTTCCGGCAGCAAGAACGGCCAATGGCCGTTTATCCAATCCGCCGATACGGCGAACCACGGGCTCAAAAGGCTCGTGAGAGCCAGGACGAAAAGCAGGAACAGCATCAAGCGCTGGTGAGTTTTCAGAGAATTCATAGGCGTCGTCAACTATACTATGCTATACCATCGACCCTGCACGAATCACACTTGCTAGGGCTGCGACGTTTGGGATCATGCGAGCGGAGAGCCATCGATGACAACGGAAGACGGAAGAAGATTGGTGGGCAAAACGGCGTTGGTAACCGGCGGCAGCCGCGGCATCGGCAAGGCTATCGCTGCCGCCTACGCGCGCGAAGGCGCCCGCGTCTTTATTTGCGGGCGCAATGAGACCGATATCGAGTGCGCTGTGGCGGAAGTCCGCGCGACGGGCGGCGACATCCACGGTCTGGCGGGAGATATTGGCGAACTTAATCACGCCCGGCGCATCGTCGGCGCGGTTTTGGAGCGCTTCGGTTCGATCGACGTTCTGGTCAACAACGCCAGCCTACTCGGGCCTCGCGTGCCGATCGCCGATTACCCATACTCATTTTGGCGAGAAGTCATGCGCGTCAATGTTGACGGGCTTTTTCTCGTAAGCCAGGAAGTCTTAAAGGCAATGATTCCGCGCCGCCAGGGCTCGATTATCAACGTCACTTCCGGTGTCGGCAGAGTGGGCAAGGCGCGCTGGGGCGCCTACTCCCTATCGAAGTTCGCCCTGGAAGGGTTCACACAAATGCTTGCCGAAGAAGTTAAGGAGGTGGGAATAAGGGTCAATGCGCTCAATCCCGGCGCGACGCGAACTTCGATGCGCGCCGCGGCTTATCCTGAGGAAGACCCGCTGCAACTGCCGCGACCGGAAGCCATTGTCGAAGCTTTCGTATATCTCGCCTCAGATGAATCCGTCGGTGTGACGGGTAAATCATTCGATGCTCAAGACTGGCGATAGCGCGGCGTCTTGGTGCCGGGATCGGGAACGTAAACCCCGTGAATGGTCGGGGGTGGGGGGATGACGAAGAGAGAAGCCCCCAGCCCTGAGGCCTATCGTTAAACTTCAACCCCGATTCCGCAGTTGCGCTCAGCAGGAAGCGCGAGGCGGAACCCTTCCGTAGCAAAGTCTCAGCCGAAGGCTGATCCGCCTGTGGCGGAGATGCCGTCTGCCTTTGAGCAGACATCGATCAGCGGTGCTTGGATGGAACGTTAAAGCTCGTAACAGCGAAGTGCGTAAGCGCGAAATGACTTTGAAATTTCACAGTTGGACGCGTTCGCTACTCCAGGGTCTCACCTCGCCCCGGGCTCCTTAGTTTAATTGCGTAATCCGGGTTCAATTGCAAAGACGCCAAGGCCGCCCAGCACAGCGGCAGGCAAGGCGGGTAATGCTTTTGGCTTGGCAGACCTGAGAACGCATGTTAAAATTTTGTTTGTCGCGTCTCTTGCCTGCTGCTTGCTTGGGGTCATATCGTCGCATAAGGCGCGCACCGGTCCTGGCGATTCCAGATCCACATCGGCCCGAGCACCTCCAGCCGCGCGCCCCCGCCGATCGAGCTTCGCCTGGGCCCTGAAGGACCGATGGTGCAAACCGATCCAATAAGAGTCTTGCTCATAGACGACGACGAAGACGAGTTCGTCCTCACCCGCCATCTGTTCGCGGAAAGCCGCTTGAGCCGCTTCGCTCTCGAATGGACACCCGATTACGACGCAGCGCTCGACGACATGGCGCGCGATCAGCACGACGTTTATCTTCTCGATTATCGCATGGGCGCCCGGGACGGCCTGGAGCTGATGCGCGAAGCGCTGGCGCGGGGTTGCACCGCACCGGTGGTGATCTTGACTGGTCATGGGGATGGCGAAGTGGACCTCGCCGCGATGAGGGCGGGGGCCGCAGATTACCTCGTGAAAGGCCGCATCAGCGGTGAACTTCTCGAACGGGCGCTGCGCCACGCGGTGGAACGAAAACGCATCGAGAGACAACTGGCGCGCCAGCGCGAGGAATTCGTGGCGATGCTCACCCACGACATCAAGAGCCCTTTACACGTTGTTATAGGTTCTGCGGACATGCTGCTCGAAGAAATGAAGAACACCGCAAACAGCCATGAGCCGGCCCTGATTCGGAATCTCATCGACAGCGCGCTGACGATCAATTCGCTGGTGGTCAATTATCTTGATTTCACCAGGATAGAGGCGGTCGGTGTCAGCCTTAACAAACAATCGGTGGCGGTCGGCGACATTCTGACAAGACTCTACCGACGCTATGAAACCAGCGCGCAGCGGCGCGGGCTCACCCTCGACTTGCTGTTGGCGAACGGGTTACCCGCAATTGAGGGTGATCCAGTAGCGCTGGAGCGGGTCTTTGTCAATCTTCTTTCCAATGCCATCAAGTTTACGCCCAACGGCGGGCGGGTAACGGTGAGCGCGAAAACGAGCGATCAGGGAATGGTTGTAACGGTAGCCGATACGGGTCCGGGCATTATGCCCGCCGAAATTCCATTCATCTTTGCGAAATACCGGCGCGCCCTTAGCACAGCAAGGCAGGATGGCGCCGGTTTGGGGCTTTTTATCGCCAAGTCGTTGGTGGAAGCGCATGGTGGAAGGATCGATGTACGCAGCGACCCTGGACGGGAAACACGTTTCGAGGTTTTTCTGCCGGCCATGTGATCGCGCCTTAAGATTCGTATGAAATCGTTAGCGGGCTTGAAGATAGCTCTACCGTTCGCGATCGCGTTACTGGGGATGGTGTCCCTGGGGGTGTTGTCGTACCAGAATTTTGTCGACCAGAAGGATAACCAACGCCGGGTCGAGCAAACCCTTGTGTTGCTGGACGATTTGGAAGAGCTGCAATCCTTGTTACAATCCGGCCTGAAAGGTGTGAGGGGGTATCTCCTGAGCGGCGACAGAGAATTTATTGAACTCTATGAATGGGCGTTTATCCAGGTGTACCCTAAACTCGACGGCTTTCGCTCCTTGACTGTCGATAATTCCCGCCAGCAACAACGTCTGCGCGATATGGCGCCGCTCGTCGAGGCCGAGCTCAACGCGGCAAAAGAGCTGGTAACGAGCTATGAGCGCGGGAAAATACCGCCTGCCGCTGAGCGAGATGCCACCCGCGAGATTTATTCTATTGAGACACGGTTAGAAACGGTCATCTGGGAATTGAGACGCGAAGCAGAGAGACGCCTCAAGGAACATCAAGCCTCGGCTACCTCGCATGCGCGCAGGCTGGCGAACCTGACCGTTGCTTTCGCCGGCATTGCTGTCTTGGTAGTCGCGCTCGTGGGGGTGGTCTTATCGCGTGATTTTAGCGCGCGACGGCGCTTCGAAGCTGCCCTACAGGAAAGCGAAGCGCGCAACCGGGCGATAGTGAATACCGCCCAGGATGCCGTCATCACATTCGACGAGAAGGGCTTTCTCAAGTCGTTCAATCCCGCCGCCGAGCGCATGTTTGGCTACGCCGCGCAGGAACTGATCGGGAAAATATACACTGTCCTGTTGCCCGAGGCGAACCGGGAGAGGGTCGAACATCGATTGGAAAGGTACATTGAAACTGGGCGCGGTCTTATCACCGCCGGCCAGGAAGACGCGGGACAGCGGCAGGATGGGAGCATTTTTCCCTTTGAATATTCCGTGGGCGAAACTCAGCTCGCAGGCGGCAGGCACTTTACGGCCATCATCCGTGACATATCCCGGCGCAAGCGCGTGGAGCAATCTCTTCGAGAAGCGTCGGCGAAGCTGCTGCACAGTAACCGCGACCTGGATCATTTCGCCACGGTAGCCTCCCATGACCTGCAAGAGCCGCTGCGCAAGCTCCAAACCTTTGGCGAGCGGTTGCAAGCGAGCTGCGGTCCAGTTCTCGGCGAACAGGGACGCGATTATCTGGGACGGATGATCGACGCCGCGGGGCGAATGCGGACGTTGATCCAGGATCTCTTGGAGCTCGCGCGGGTTTCGGCAAAAGCCGCGCCTTTGGCGGCGGTTGATCTAGGCCGAGTTGCCCGGGAGGTGGTCGCGGATTTAGAATTGCAGATTACACAAAGCAGCGAACGCATCGAGATCGGGCGCCTTCCCACGATCGAGGCGGATGCGCTGCAGATGCGCCAGCTGTTGCAAAATCTTATCGGCAACGCGCTCAAGTATCGCCGCCCGGACGAGCCGCCGGTGGTCAAGCTTTCGAGCTGCTACTACAGCGCGGCAGAAGAACCGACGGCCACCGAACCATCCGCCGACAGCATCTGCCAGATCACCGTGGAGGACAACGGCATCGGCTTTGACGAAAAGTATCTTGATCGCATCTTCAACCCATTTCAGCGCCTGCACGGGCGCGGCCAATATGAAGGATCAGGGATCGGTCTCGCGATCTGCCGGAGGATCGTCGAACGTCATGGCGGGACGATTACGGCGCGGAGCGCGCCAGGCCAGGGCAGTACGTTTATCGTTCGCCTACCCTTGAGACAGAGGCTTGAAAAAAATTCGTATGGACAAGCAGCGTAAACCGATTACGATCTTGATCGCCGATGACGACCTTGAGGACCAGCGGCTCACCAGCGAGGCGCTCGCCGAGTCCGAGGTGGCCGAGAGCATTCGTTTCGTCGGCGACGGCGAGGAGTTGCTCGACTACCTGCGCCACCGCGGTAAGTATGCCGATGCGTCCAGCGCGCCGCGGCCGGGATTGATTTTGCTCGACCTCAATATGCCGCGCAAAGACGGACGCGAAGCGCTGCGGGAAATTAAACAGGACCCGGCGTTGCGCCATATTCCAGTGACCGTGTTGACGGTGTCCGATGCCGATATAGATATTCGTCGCGTTTACGACTTAGGGGCAAATTCTTACCTGTGCAAGCCGCTCAGCTATACCGGACTCATCGAGGCGATGAAATTATGGTCTCACTTCTGGTTGCATACCGCGGAGCTACCCGATCAGTAATCACTAACGCCGCTCGCGTTCTGGAGGCCATCCCGACAAGGATCCGCTCCCTCACTCCGCGCGGATCGACTTATCTAACTACGGCCTAATTTTGTCCCGTGTCGTTGGAGTCAGTCGGGACGACCGCGAAGCGCTGGACGGCGGCGGCAGGGGTGACGCGCGGTTGAGCCAAAGACGAAGGCCGATTTGCGATGAACGGGATCGCAACGCCTTGAGCTTGTTATCGGTTCGAAAAACAGAAGGATCTATGTGGTGGATAATCTGGGCGGCGTGGACAATCGTAATTCTTGGAGTAACGCTGCCGCCATTTAAGTATTTTGTCGGCCATACCCACTGGGATGTAGTCAGGTGGATACCATTCTACGACTATCCGTTAGTACTGTTTGACATGTTCGCCAATTTCATTTTATTCGTTCCGTTTGGGTACCTCCTTAAGCGCGCGTTGCCTGGTCGGTTTGGAAGACAAGCGTGGGTTTTGACGTTCCTGCTCGCCGTGGGAATTTCCACTGGAATCGAACTCTATCAAGTATTTTGTCACAATCGGGTTCCTTCGACCACGGACATCGTCACCAATCTGCTGGGCGCGATGATTGGAGTGGTGATGTCTGAGACCCGCCGGGCGGAGTTTCATTTTTTGGCTAGGAACAGACAGGCTTAGCGGCTCAAGGGTCGTGGCTTGGGATAGCGCGCAACGATGGCGCCTGGTAATTGACCCGAGCTGGTATATCCGCTAATAGTAGCCTACTTTAAGAGCGCGAATTGGCGCCGGACCCGCGCGAATCTCGGTCGATCACTGTGGAAAAGTATAATTTAGGAGGTGCGTTATGAACCTGGCTATCGGACAAAAGTTCCCGGACATCGAGCTGCCGGATCAAGACGGTCAACCTGCTAAGCTTTCGGAGCTGGTGGGCAAATTTCCATTTATCTTGACTTTTTATCGCGGCTACTGGTGAGGGAAATGCCAGGTGCAGTTGCGCCATTACGTTGAACTTCAGGAAGAGCTGGCCATCAATTATTGCAAGCTCGCGGTGGTGAGCGTCGATTCGCCGGAAGTGAACGATGCCTTCCGCACCGGCCTGGGCGCCAAATTTCCTTTCTTGAGCGATCAAGAGCGCCGGGTCGTTAAACTGTTGGACATGACCGAGACCTCGAAGAGCCGCGGCGTAACAGCGATGCCTCATACGTTCTCGCTTTTACCGGACCTGTCCATCCATAATCTTTATAACGGCTACTGGTATCTCGGCCGGCCAACTTTGGACGAGTTGAGAATGGACCTGCGCGCAATGTTGAAAATAGTCCGACCAGATTTCGCAGGACCGATCGGCTAGAGAACTTCGGTTCAAGGTTCAATGGCCAAGGTTAAATCCGAAGATCTTTAATCCGAAACATTGAAGCTTGAACCTGAAGCTTTGAACTGCCCTTCGGACGAGTTGCATGCGTCGCGCCGAATAGGTAAGATTTTGTCATGATCACACCCGACGAAATCAAGCAAACCCTCTCTAAGGCGCTGCCTGTAACGCTAGTGGAGGCCCAGGACCTGACTGGCGGCGGTGACCACTGGCAGCTGATCATCGTATCGTCCGCCTTCGAGGGCAAAGGTTTGTTGGAGCAGCATAGGATCGTCAATGAAGCGCTCAAAGAGCCGCTGGCCGATCAACGAATTCACGCGTTGGCGCTGAAAACTTACAGTCCCGCCCAGTGGGAGAAGCTGGGTGCTTGACCGCTAATCAAGAGGAGAGATTTTATGGCTGAAGATGTTATGACCAAGATCGACGGCAAAGTAAAAAAGAATAAAGTGATGCTCTATATGAAGGGCACACCGGATTTTCCGCAGTGCGGTTTTTCGGCGCACAGTGTGGAGATTCTAAAATCTTACGGCTTTCCATTTGCGACTGAGGACGTGTTGGCCGACCCGCAGGTGCGCGAGGGGATCAAGCGCTATTCCAACTGGCCGACGATTCCGCAAATTTATATCGATGGCAAGTTCGTCGGCGGCTGCGATATCCTGCACGAGCTACATGAACGCGGCGAGCTCGAGCCGATGCTCAAGTCGGCCTTTGAAAAGTAGCCGATTCCAATAAATGAACCTGCCGCTGGTTCGTCTAAGCAAGACACCCATACGGGAGGTGCCGGATAATGACCAGGGCATTGGTTCTAACAGTGGCGGCCCTAGTTTTCAGCGGTTGCGCCACGTTGCGGGGAATGCGCGCGGGGGATCACTTCGAGCAGGGAGTGAGCTTGTTCAATCAGGGCCGCTTCGAAGCTGCTATCCCTTACTTCCAAAGCGCAACCGAGGAGGACCCTAATTTTGCCGAGGCCTATTTCTATCTGGGCCGTTCTTACGTCAGCCTGAGCCGTTGGCGCTCCGCCATACAACCCCTTCGCACCGCCTTTCGGCTCGCGCCGCAAGCAGCTCAAGGGGAAATCCTGAATCTTCTGATCGACGCCACGTTCGCCGCGGTATTAAACGACTTTCATCTGGGCGACCGCCTTGGTCCGTTGCCCGAACGGCTTCCCGAGCCGCTTAAAGCACCATTGTAGCGGTGCAGGAATTGCCCGGGTCGGCGCACAGTCTCCGCGCAGGGATTAAGTGAGGATGAATGACTAGGTTTTTGGCGGTTTTGCTGTTGGCGTTGTCGGTGGCTCAGCCGGCCTGGGCGCAGTTCGACAGAGTTCTAAAAGGCCTCGGCGGCATAATGGGTGGTGGCGGTTTGAGCGATGCGAAGATCGCCTCGGGGCTGCAAGAAGCCCTGAAGATCGGCACGGACAACGCGGTGGTGCAAACCGGGACGGTGGATGGTTTTTTGCTAAACAAGGCGATCAAAATTCTAATGCCCAAGCCGTTGCAAAAAATCGAACAACCGCTCCGCCTGGTAGGCTACGGCCCGCAGATCGACGAATTTGTCGTCGGCATGAACCGGGCTGCCGAAAAAGCCGTGCCTTTCGCCAAGGACATTTTCTGGGATGCCATCGGCCAGATGACCTTCGATGATGCGAAAAAAATTCTCAATGGCAGCGACACGGCGGCCACGGACTATTTCAAGTCCAAAACTTCCAACAAACTCCACGCGGCGTTTCGTCCGAGCGTCGAAAACGTCATGAACGATGTCGGCGTCACGCGTCAGTATAACGACTTGATCGGGCGCTATAAGAACGTGCCCTTTGCGCAAAGCATTACCTTCGATGTCAATCAGTATGTGACTGAAAAGGCGACGGATGGACTGTTCTACGTCGTCGCCCAGGAGGAACAGAAAATCCGCAGAAATCCCGCCGCGCGGGTGACGGATTTGCTCAAGGAGGTCTTCGGCAGTAAAAAGTAATAGCGACTTGGTTAATTTGCCAGCGACGCCATCAGTCTACCATAACCAGTCACGGACTGTTTCACCTTGGCCATTCTCAGTGCGTGCCAAATGTAAGCCTGGCAACTCGTAACCACCGGCTTGCCGATTTCCCGTTCCAATAGATCCACGTCGGTAATCGTCGGCCAGCGTGGGCAGGGGACGAAGACGCCGTCGGCCTCCGGCGCCTGCTCGTAGAGGCGCTTGGCGATTTTATATGCGGCGTGCTCGTCCATGTCGGTAATATCGGCGTTTTTCCTCATTCCATATCCCCGAATTTTCAAAACCTTGAATCCCGATGCTTCGAGAAAAGCTTTCATCCGTTCGTTAAGCGTATCTTCATGTGGCGTGGCCACGACCAGTTTTTTTAAATCAAGAGATTTCAACGCTTCGATTTCACCGGTGATACCTGGAGACACCGGCACACCGAATTTCTCGGTCAAGCGTCTACCCATTTCGGTATCGCTGCGGTAACCGAGCTTGGTGAACAACGGCGAGCCGCCGATGATGACCGAGTCGCACTTGTTATCGACCAGATCCGCGGCGGCTTCCTCGATCCGTTGCAATTGCCGTTCTAAGTCGGCATCAACCAATTGCCGGATCGTCCCGGTGCTGTTTAGAATCATGAACCCAGCAGGCAACATCTGGTAAAACTCATAAACCAATGTGTCCCCGCGGGACGGAGCCACATGGCCGATTCTTACGCGCCATCCGTACATCTTCTTTAGCCTCCTATCGTCGGTTGTTCAAAGTTCAATGTTCAAGGTTCAAAGTGGCCAAAGCGTACAATTCGTTCCAACAGTTCCAGTCGTTCAAACCGGTCGGTTCCGAGGAGACCTTGAACATTGAACGTTGGACCTTGAACGGTTCACCAGTTGAGCCAGGCGCCATTGACATGGATCGTCTGGCCAGTGATGTACTTGTTTTCGTCCGTCACCAGAAACAGCGCCGCGCTGGCGATCTCATCCGGCTGGCCGGCGCGCTTCATCGGGATCTGGGCGACGCGCTCGGCCCATTCTTCGTCTGTATAATGGCTGCGCACGCGCTCGGTCAAGATGCGGCCCGGCGCGATGGCGTTGACGTTGATGCCCTGGCTGACAACTTCCAGCGCCAGGGATTTGGTGAATACCGCCACCCCAGCCTTTGCGGTGGCATAGCTCGCACGGGTCGCGTTGCCCGTGAATCCGTAAATGGAGGAAATGTTCACGATCTTGCCGTAGTGTTGCTCGATCATTGTCGGCAGCACGGCCTGAGAGCACAAGAAAGTCGATTTCAGATTCATGTTAAGGACGTGATCCCATTCCGCTTCGGTGACCTCAATGACCGGCTTGATCAGCGCGCCGCCGGCGACGTTAGCGAGAATGTCGATCCGGCCCCAGCGCTCCTTTATCGCATGGACCATCTGTTCCACGGATTTTCTGTTGGTCACATCGGCGACCATGGGCATGGCGTCGCCCTTCTTCTTCGAGGCCACTTCCGCCGCGCGCGCCTGCGCCGCCTCGCCGTCGATGTCGGCGATGGCGACCTTGGCGCCTTCAGCCGCGAAGCGTCTCACGATGGCGCCGCCGATGCCGCCTCCTCCGCCGGTGACAACCGCGACTTTGTTCTCTATCTGTCCCATGTTTTTCCCTCCGTTTCGGAGATGGCGTTACCCGACAGGGGCCACCAGCTCGCGCAAATTATGAATCGGCGTGACGCGCCATGTTCGATTGACCGGTGATAGGCGCAATGGGGCCAATCTAGGCAAATCGATGGCGGGCGTCAACTTGAGATTCGCGCTGAGGGCGTTGTTCTAAAAAGCCTCAAAACTTTCGCCGCGTGACCCTGTGCCGTCTCGCCGTCATGTCGGCGATGGCGGCCAGGAGTGCGTAGACTTTGCGCCAGATCATATGCGAGTCGCCGACCCAAATGCGCTGGTAGCCCAAAAATTTCTGCTCGTTGGGCCAGCGGCACGCTTTCTCGCGCATTCACAGTGCCGTAGAGGCCGATGCCAAATTGTACCTCTCACCATTACACTTAATCGATTGCTCTGTAGGCCGCGCGGGTCGGCAGGGTTGATGTTTGAAGGCCCGGCTTAATTCAGCGTGGCCGATTTCGTGGCGGTGCCATCGTAATTGTGCTAGACAAAACTTTGCGTTTTAATCCCGATAAACTTCCGAGAGGAGATTGGCATGACAGAGGAAGTGCTCGAGGAAGTGGACCGCGATCGCATCGTCGATATGGCTTGCAATCTTGCCAACATCGTCAGCATCACCGGAGAAGAAGAGGAAGTCGCCAAGTATCTCGGCGGCGAGTTCGAAAAACTCGGCATGGAGGTCGAGTATCAATACGTCGAAGACGGCAGGCCCAACGTCATCGGCAAGTTGCAGGGAAGCGGCGGTGGGGCGACGCTGATGTTTAATGCGCATATGGACCACTTCGACAATCCACAGGAAACCGTCGTCGAAGACGACCGCATCTATGGCCGCGGCCTGGTCAATATGAAAGCCGCTTTCCCCTGCTATATCGAGGCGGTGGCGGCGCTTAAAAAGGCCGGCGTCAAGCTCAAAGGGGATCTGATTATCGCCGGCGTCGTGGGCGAGATTGAAAAAGCTCAGGTCGGCAGATTTCAAGGTAAAACGTACCGCGGCGCCGGTGTCGGTGCACGCTACTTGATGGACCATGGCGTGATGGCCGATATGTGCATCATCGGCGAGCCCACGGGGTTGCACCTGCAGATCGGCAACGCCGGTTTGGTCTGGGCGCGGGTGAGCGTCGACGGCAAGGCGACCAAATTTGTTCTCGCGGCCTGCAGAGTTGCCGAGGCGATACAAGACTGGGAGAAGGAATATCAGCGCAAAAACCCGCACAAGTTCATGCTGCCCACCGTGCAGATAGGCGCCATCGACGGCGGCAACGCATTCAAACCGGGGACGCGGCCGACCACGGATATTTTCGTCATCGTGAAAACTCTTCCTGGCGCCGTGCCGCTGGCGATTAAACGGGACCTCGAGGCGGTTTGCGAGAAGCTTAAAAAGCGGGAGAGCGATATTCTCGATATCCGCGTCGATCTCTATCTCTCCACCGACGGTTACGAGATTTCCAAGAGCGAATACGTCGTCAAGGCAGTGGCGCAGGCGCACAAAACGGTTTTCGGCAAGCCAGTGCCCTATTCAAAGCCGATCCGTTACGGCATTACCAGCGACGGTTCGCGCATCGCGGCCTATGGCGTGCCGGCGATTACCTATGGCCCTGGTTTCGGCACCCATCTGGTCGACCCGACGGAGACCAAGGCCGGGCCGGAATGGGACGCGCCCTCCGGCGTGCGGCGCGGCGTAGGTATACAAAACATGGTCAACTGCACCAAAGTCTACGCACTGGCAGCGCTCGATATCTGTAACAAAAAAAAACAAGAAGTCGCCAAAGGCTGAGGCTCGGCCTCAGCGGTTCAATGTTCAACGTGCTGAACGCCGGTTCAAATTTTAAGGTTCAATGTTCAATGTTTCGGATTTGATTCAAGGCTCAGGAGTCCGGGTTCAAGTTGTGGGTTTATTAAGGAGTCCACAATTGAGTAACCAAACAGCGACCGAGGGGTGAGACCTGGAGAGCGCGGGCACAGGAGCGCAAAGGTTGTTTTCAGGCCCTTGCCGGCGGGCATTTCCACCTATGGAGAGGACGGGGTGGTGGCCGGCAAGGCAGAGAACCATTGACCGCGATCGGAACGGCTCGCCTCTCGGTCGCACACTAGCGACATAGTCTCTAAATAACGAACTCATTAGTAATTCTGTCATTAGTCAAGAATAGCAATCTTTGGCATCTAAGGACTGCGCAATGAAACCACTGCTTGTTCAACCCGAAGAGATCAGAGGTATTGTTACCATGGAGCAGGCCGTGGAGGCAGTGCGTACCGGGTTCCGCGAGTGGGGCGAGAACGCGCAGCTCAACGCGCCGCGCCGCCGCATTCACATCCCCACCGGCGTGCGCGTCAGCGTGCATCAGGGCGGCGTTCCCGCCGCCGGCGCTACCGGCTTGATGACGCATTGCGAGTGGGTCAAGCCGATGGCGAACGAACAAGTATATCCGCGCCTCAACCATCCGGTCATCGTGCTCTATGACGCCGCCGAAGGGGAACTGAAAGGAATCATCGTCGGCGAGATCACTTGCGCCGAGCTGCCGGACAACGTCGCCGTCACCGGCCTGCGCACCGCGGCCACCAGCGCCGTGGGCACCGATTTGCTGGCGCGCCACGATGCATCGAGTTTAGGCTTGTTCGGAGCGGCCGGCCAGGCCAAGAACCATTTGCTCGCCCTGATGCAGGTGCGCAAGCTCAAGGATGTGAAGGTCTTCAGCCGCAATCCCGAGAACCGAAAAAAGTTTGCCGAAGAAATGGGTCCCGCGACCAATCTAAACATCATTCCGGTCTCCTCGCCGCAGGAAGCCGTGCGCGGAGTAGACATTGTTTTGACCGCCACCAATTCCAGCGTGCCGGTGTTCGACGGCAACTGGCTCGTACCTGGCCAGCATGTAACAACCATCGTGGGCAGCAACGTGGGGCTGGTCAAAGGCGGATTTACCGCCGCGAAACGGCGCGAGATCGATGACGCAACGCTGGCGCGCAGCCACGTACATGGTATCGTATCGATTCAACAAGCGGTCCAGGACGAGCAAGCCGATATATACGACCCAGTGCAGCGCGGCGTGATCAGATGGGAGCAGCTCATCGAGATCGGTGAGATCCTCGCGGGCCATAAGGAAGGCCGGACCAAAGCGGAGCAGATAACTTTTTACAAGAACAACGCCGGCCAAGGAGTCGCAGATGTGGCCTTGGGCGCGGTGGTCTTGGAGCAGGTAAAGAAAAAACACGGTGGCCTCACGCTGAAAGCGTGACGTGCATTGGAGTGATGGAGTACTGGAATTTTGGAACAATGGGTTTCATCACCACTCCATAATTCCATCATTCCACCACCCAATTTCCCCGCCGCTCCGCGCCGCGCAGTGCCGATGTCAAAATCGCGAAGCCGGTCAGCGCGGCGATGACCCACCACGAAGCCCGAAATGCTTTTATGAATATCGCCGGTTCTCGTGCCCATTCCGTGTGAGGCGGCACACCGTCCAGTCCATAAAAGTTAAGCGAGCGTAGAAACAAAACGCTGGCCAGAGCAACGCCGGTGGCGTTAGCGATATTTGCCGCTGTCAAAGATAAGCCGCTCACCGCGCCGACGTAGCGCGGCGATGGTTGGCTCATTCGAGGTTGCAAAGAGTCGTGCTTGATTACCAGGTTCCGCTGCAAAAGCCTCGTTCGCCCCTCGACGGCGCTCAGAGCCCGTCCTGAGTTTATCGAAGGAACGAATGGAAACTACATTATCGCATTGAGGATTTTCCGTTCATGCTGCGGCTCTCGAAGCATGAGGCATTTGAGCTGTAGCACTAAGATTGACGAGAGCTACTTACTTGGATAGCTTGACTGAAATAATTATGCCAGCTTTGTGAGGCACAAATGAGCAGAGTCGCCGTCGCCCAAATAAAGTCTTCCACCGACAAGAAAGAAAATCTCGCCCTGGTTTGCGCCTTGGTCGACGAGGCCAGGAGCAAAAACGCGCAGCTGGTTGCTTTTCCGGAATTTCTAATGGCCTTTTCCCCAGGGGAACAAAGCTCGGCGGACCTTACGGCGGTCGCCGAATCTATCGACGGCCCATTCGTAGGAGCGCTGAAGAACGCGGCCAAAGCCTCCGCGACCGCGCTCCTTGCAACCATTTATGAAACCTGCGCGGTCCCCGATCGCGTCTTCGACACGGCCCTGTGGATCGACGGCGGCGGTAATATCGCCGCGGTTTACCGCAAGCTGCACCTCTATGACGCGTTCGGCTTCAAGGAGTCCGACAAATTCCACCCCGGCACCGGCATCGCCGAGCCGGTGTCTTGGGCCGACGCGCGCTGCGGGGTGATGATCTGTTACGATCTGCGTTTTCCCGAGATGGCGCGCATGCTGGCGCTCGGCGGCGCCGAAGTCCTGTTCGTCCCGTCGGGCTGGGTTCAGGGCGATATGAAGCTCGACCACTGGGAGACGATGAACAAAGCCAGAGCCCTCGAAAACGGCTGCTACGTCGTCGCCCCGGACCAGACCGGCAACATCTACATCGGCCACAGCCTGATAGTGGACCCCTTCGGCCGCATCGTCGTGGACATGGACGACAAAGAAGGATTGGAAATTATCGAGCTCGATCTGGGGATCGTCACCGAAGCGAGAGAAAAGCTGCCGTTACTCAAGAACCGCCGCGCTGAGGTTTACGCGAAGCATCTCGTCGGACGATAGCCACGATTACGCATACCGGGCAGCCGTCGCGGGACGAGTTGCTAAAGTTTCTCCGTTACTTGTAACTTCATACATTCACGTTCTATTTTGGTAACAAACTTTGAGCGATATGTCCCAGGGCAAATCACATGGCATAGCGCTCCTTCGGGTTTTACTCTCGACGTTTGCGCCATCCCGCGCCTTCAAGCACGCTCACCCAATAAAGCAAAACAAGGTTGACTCCGATTGCACCCCCACTCTCCCAATCCCACCAAATCACTTTAGAATTCCCAAAACCTCCCTCGGCTTACCTCTGGAGGGTCAAGGAGCGCGTATCCTTATATATGTCGTCTGTGGATGGCGGCTGCTACGACAGTTTTGGTTTTATCCTGACCTTTTCATTTTGACGTTCGGAAATTCTCGAAACGTGAAAGCGCGTGAGTGGATACGCCAAAGGCATGAGGATCGGCATTACCGCTCCACGCGGATGCGCGCATCGACGATGTACATCCTTGAACCGATGGCAGAGCCATGACGGGATTTATTAAGGAGTCCACAATTGAGTAACCAAACAGCGACCGAGGGGTGAGACCTGGAGAGCGCGGGCACAGGAGCGCAAAGGTTGTTTTCAGGCCCTGCCGGCGGGCATTTCCACCTATGGAGAGGACGGGGTGGTG
>DATBLC010000009.1:0-15876 GCA_036555515.1 Binatia bacterium | reverse complement strand
GGCGTGAGACTTTTCGGCTTTTGCTAAAGTTTCAAACCACTCCGCCAGTTCATTCAGACCCTCTTGGCGCGCGGTTTTCGCGAAACCCGGATACATCTCGGTATATTCGTACGTCTCCCCTTCTACCGCCGACTTGAGATTTTTCTCAGTCGTGCCGATGGGAACCTCGGTCACCGGATCGCCCACCTCTTTTAAGAAATCGAGATGGCCGAAGGCATGCCCGGTTTCAGCCTCCGAAGTATCTCGGAACAGGCCGCCTACGTCGGGGTAGCCTTCGATGTCGGCGACCCGCGCGAAGTAGAGATAACGCCGGTTAGCTTGTGACTCTCCGGCAAATGCCTCCTTCAGATTTTTATGACTCTTTGTGCCTTTTAAATTTGCCATATTCTCCTCGTTTTATAAATTACGATTATTGGGGTTGTCCTATCGATTGCTTTTTCTCGCTCCATTCCTGCCGCGGGATGAGGTTCTTTTATCTTTGCATTCCCGGCAAATCCCTTCGAGATAAACTGAAAAATCGACGATCTCAAATCCCGTTCGACGGGCATCCGGCAACGGAAGCTTGCTGAGAGCCGGATCGGCAAAATCGACTACCTTATCGCACCGAACACACACGAGGTGATGGTGATGATCCACGTTTCCGTCAAACCGAGCGACCGCGTCGACGTGACTGGTTTTCTTGGCAACCCCGAGCTCCGCAAGAGTTTCCAAGGTTCGGTATACGGTTGTTCGCGATAGACCGGGCATTCGATTTTTGACATCCTCGTATATTTGGTCGATGGTCGGACGCGGATCAAAGGCTGAGTCTGACGCTGAGCCGGCGCTAGTTGTGGAAACGGAGCTGTTCCTATTGATTAAATCGTGCAAACTTCGATGTTCAACGAAATCCGGTCCATATGGAACCCCGCCTAGCCGTTTTTGCCCTCCCACAACGACGTTCATTTCGAAAGTTTCTCAAACCACGTCAATACGACACCCATGACGATCGCCACCGGCACGATAACGATCCAAGGATTTACATCCAATGCCGTCGGAAGCGTAAGTTTGCCGTAGTCGCCCAGCTTTAGCAGATTGTTTTGAATGAACGGATAAACTTCGGAAAAAAGCCCCGCGCCGATCAGTATGCCTAGAACGCCCCGCAACAAACCATCTAAACGGCCTTCGCCGAAGGCCGCGGCACAGGTGCCGGGTCAAAAACCCAAAAGCAGCATACCCACGCCGAAGATCAAACCGCCGGCGATGTTCGCCCCAAGCAATGTGGGCTTGATGTGCAAATTAACCATCCCGAGACCATGCAGCGCATAAACGCCGACCATGCCGGAAAGAATTCCGGCGAACATCACCTTCTGTACCGTAAGATCGCTCCAGCGAAAGAACGACACGATCTTTTGGTAATTGGTGACCTGCCCTTTTTGCAGTATGAAACCGAAAAGAATTCCGGTAATCAGCCCGAGCGCAAGCCGCGCCGGTCCCGTTATTTCCAGTGGACCCATGGTTAAACTCTCCTGAAGATAAGCCGCGCCATGATCGTGCCTGAAAACATCATGGCGATGAGAAACAGCCAACTGCTCACCGCCATCTGAAGCCCTCCACTGAGGGCATGGCCACTGGTTCAGCCGTCGGCCAGGCGCGCGCCGAAACCGACCAGAATCCCGCCCAAGATCCCCACCGTCCAGCGCTGCGCGTTGCTCGTGCCGAAGCGGCTCACCCACATGTCCGGAAGGGCGGTGGAAAACCGCACCGCCTTGCGACTCAAGCGCGCCGCTAAGTAGGCGCCGATGGGAATGCCCAGTACCAGCATGAACTGCCAGTCGACGATGGGCTTCACCTTCTGCCAATAAGCATTGGTAGCCACATGCTCCGGAGCCACCAAACCGACCAGCATGCCTGCGCCGCGCGAGAACGTCGTCGACACCGACAGGTAATAGTCAGCAGTAAAAAACGCGGCCATATTCAGCAGCCCCAACAATAACCCCGCTTGCCACCAGGGCCATTCTTCTTTTCTTAACCAGCTCATACTCACAGTCTCCTTCTCCCCATGAGCATCGAAGCTATCGCCGCTGTCGCGGAATTTTCCCCCTCCTCTATCATCCCCCGCGACGCGGGAGTAAAAAAAAGGAAGGGGATTGAACGGCTTGAACGATTTAAACGCCCGGAATGAGAAAGCTCTCCGGTTTAGCGTCGCCGCCAGCCGGACCACACGGGAAAGCCGCTATCGTCGCGCAGCTTGAGGACTTCGTCGCCCTTTTTCACTTCGGCCGCGATGATGGCCGGCTTCCCGGCGAAGGTGACTTTCGCGCCTTTGACTTCGACTTTGTCTTTTGGCGCGATCTTCACGTCCTGGTTCTCGATGTACCAGCTGGGACCGAGATGAACTGAAATTGTCTCCTTGTCGGTTTTCACGTTCATATGAATGCCGCCGGTCATGCCTTTGCCGGGAGTGATGCGATCGACGCTCGTCACCTCGCCGCTTATGGTCTCGATGGTTTTGGGATCATACATTCTGTTGTACTGACTTCCTGGTCCCCAGCCGCCGCTACCGCGCCACCTCATGCCCGGCCCGCCCTGGGCAATCGAGTCGCCTACAATTAAGAGGCCAACCATACCGGCAGCAAATAGAAGAGCTATGTGAATCTTCTTCATCGTGCTTTTTCTCCTTTTGTTGCTAGTTTAAAACCACTTATCCGCGTTTTGAGTTAGAGCAACCGCCATGCCAGTAAGATTCTCTAGTGTTTTTCGCCAGGAATTTTCGCCAAGGAAACGCCGCTATTTCATTCCTGCGAAATTGCATTGGCCGAATTCCCACGATTGGCAAACCCCTTGCCCCTTCCAACGGAGATGAACCCCGCCACAAGTACGGCATGCGCCCTGTCTACATCCCTGGCTCGGCTGGAGAGAAATTAAAACTGAAAAAAGTAGCGGACCCGCAATTCAAAGCGATAGTCATTTTGCTTTTCGCCATAATCGGTGCGGGTTCCGCCCAACTGCAAAGCGCTGCGGAAGCGAAGCTCCAGGTTGGTCATGGGGCTATAGGAAAGCTCCGGTATGAGGACAAGGCTGGCGTCGTTGAGGTTGACGATCGAAGTGAGCGCCGGGGTGAAATATAGAATATCGAAGGGCTCCTTCTGGCTCGCACGAAAGTAGAGATAGTTGCGCCCGGGATTGGGCCTGCCTGCCGCTCCTTTAGCGAACATTTCGGCGCGAACCATCCCGCTATCGCTTCCGGTATCGACGTAAGCCTGGTAACTGTGGTCGACAAAGCTGAAAAAATCCTTCATTTGCTCGCGGCTGAAACCTTCGCCGTTGCGATAGTACTCGAGGATGTAGGTTGTTTCCTGCTCGGTGAGGTAACGCAATCCGAAGAGATAACTCAGCGCGTCCGATCGTGTCACGCTGGTTCGCCCGAGCGCATCGATGGCGGTTAGCTCAAAATTATTGACAACCGCAAATTCTCCGTGGACCTCGAGTTGAGTCGCGATGTTTTTCGAGAAGTCAAATCCGTATCGAGTGGTGCGGCTCGAACCCGTGAGCACCATGAAGTCGATGTCGGTATCGTAGAGCAGCAGATAGAGCTTTGAGGCAAAGTTCGTGCGCTTGCGGGTGCCGAATTTGGCGTTGATATTTTCGTAAACGGGAATGACCGCTCCGGTCAAAGTTAGCGTCTTCAAAGGGCCATCGAAGCTGCGGATGAAATCGGCCGTGAAAAGCGTCGAGCCTTCCAGTGCTTCCTCCGGGTCCTCCGGATTTTTGGGGCGATCGATAAAGCTAACGGGATTCCAGGCGTACCCCTTTCCCCACTTCATGACCTTTTTCCCCGCCTCAAAGACAAGATTGGGACTGGGCTTCGCAGACGCATAGCCTTCGAACAGTTTCGTGTCTTCGTCCCATCCCTCGAAATCGTTGCGCACCTGTGTGTCGGATTTGACGAATGCCGAGAAGATGCCTTGCTTGTATAAACCATCGAGTCGCAGCCTCACGGCATACTGGTCGAACGCGCTGCCCCGGTCCCGTCTGAAGAAGCGCACACGGTAGAGCGCCGCATCACGGTCCAAGCCTAAAATGGTCGGTTGGAATTCGAGAAAACCCCCGAGGCTGAAGGGCTTGGTGGCTACCTTGTCGATCTCCTTTTGGAGCTCTGAAAGGTCAATTTCAAACTTGCCCTGTGGCTGTTCCTGTGAAAGAAGGTTGGATGTCGGCAACAAGACCGATAGCAGCACCAGCAGCCCAATAAATCGCACGCAGCCCTCAGCGGATGGTTTCAATCTTGCCAAGAAATTCGAGTGTAAATACTTCATCGGAAACGATCCGTTTTTTGACGTTCGCATAGGCCAGGATGGACTGATAACCCTTATAAAGAGGGCTGTCGGTTTCAATGACGGATGGCCGCAGGATCCCTTCGTCGAACGGTTTCCGCTCTTTGAAGTAGAGCGTCTTGATCAAAAGACCGGTGGCGGCATAGCACTCGATCTTGGAAGGAACGACCGTTTTCTTATCCACCCACATCTTCAGTCTGTCATAAGCGACCGTGGTCGTTTTTGCCTTTAGGTCGAGAACATACTCGATCTTCTCGTCCTCAATCGTTTGCACGTTGTATTCAACGTTGTAGTCCAAGCGCATGATATCCGCATTATTGAAAACGCCTCCCACCACCGATTGGAGGCTCGTGATCCGAACCGGCTTGCCCACGTTGGGTATGTAAAGCCACATATTATCGCCCAACCGTAGCGTGGCTCTGCCTTTTTCGCTTGCCGGTGAAAGAAACAGAGAGACGATCTTGTCGTTGCCCTTCTTTAAGGTGTAGAGGAGAAATTCTCTCTTGGCTCCGTTGGGCTCGATGTTGATGAGCTTCCGGTAAGATTCGAACGACTCCGGCTGAAGATTCTTATCCACCTGCTTCAGAATGGCGACTCCATCTAATGAGAGCGCGGGCGCGGCAAGAAAAAGGATGGCGGAGAGTACAAAGAAAGCTATTTTCATTTCATCATCCCTATATGTGCCTTAGTGCCTCGATAGGCTCCATTCTGGAGGCCTTGTATGCCGGCTGTAGGCTCGCGAGCACAGAGACGACAATCACCATAAGCGAAGCGATTATGACTTCTTTCGGGGCAATCGTCGGCGCGAGAATGAGACCCGTGGCTTGCCCGAAGTTAAAAGAAATTTTCGTGACGTTTAATCCGAAGATGATTCCCAAGCCGAAAACGACGCCTACGATGGCGCCGGTGAGGCCCAGGCAAAAGCCTTCGACAAGAAACAGAGAAAGGATCTTCCGTGGGAGCGTCCCGATCGCAGCGATCGTGCCGATCTCTCTGACGCGCTCATAGACCGCCATGATCATGACGTTGAGAATGCTGATCAACACGATGGCAATGAGCATCAGCTTGATAAAGAAGGTCATCACATCGATCATATTGGCGATGTTGGCGAAGGGAGAGAGTTGTGACCACGTATGGACCTCGATAGCGCCCCCTTTTTGCTTTTTTTCTTCCGGGCCAAGCCCTCCCCGGATGCTCTGAGCAATCTCTTCCACCTGCGGCAAGGATTTCACCCTGACTACGATTTCGCTCACCTCATTAGTGGACATTCGCAAAATTTCTCTGGCATCAGCAAAATTGATATAACCGTCTCGACCTCCTGGACCCGTTGCGCTTTCCAGAATGCCGCTCACGAGAAAGGTCTTGCCGTTGACCGACCCGTCTTTGTTGGTCGCGACTACCACGACGGTGTCGCCGACTTTGGCGCCGAACCCCAGGGCCAACAGTTTCGGCACCAGCATTTTTCCCTTGTCCAATGCGCGGACACACATTTCCCCTTCAGAAATCCGCGAGAGCATCTGGGGCAAGGCGGCACACTCTTTTTCCGGATATACTCCGTTGATCCTGATATTGGTGGTCTCGGTAAAATTGCTGAACAGGGCGCCGAACTTTATCCGCTCCGAATAGGCTTCGATCTCTTTAATACCCGCCAGCGTTTTTTCGATCTTTGACACCGCGGCAGGCGCGAGGTTCAGATTCAAAGGAAGGGTTTCAATGGAGGCCACATAGCCGCCGCGATGGATCTGAAGAGCCCCCAGATAAGAGTCGGTGATCTGGGCAATCATGAAATCCTTGATCGAGGCGGTCACGGCGACGAAGACCAGAACGAAGACCACTCCGAAGGCGATTAACGAGACGGTCAGGAGGCTCCGCCTCTTATATCGCAGTAAGTTTCGCCCCGCGATTTTCACTAGATTGAACATTAGCCTTCCCTCTTTCTTCCCGTCGTAGGAGAAAACCGTCTTCCAACGCGTAAACGATTTCCGCCTCCCCAATGATTCTCGTGTCGTGAGTCGAAAAGATGAAAGTGATGCCAAAACTATCTCTCATCTGTTTCATCAATCGGAGAATCATGTACGCGGTCTCATGATCCAGGTTCGCAGTTGGTTCATCAGCGAGTACCAACTTTGGCTGGGTGACCAGCGCGCGAGCGATCGCAATGCGCTGCTTCTGACCGCCGGAAAGCTGCTCCGGCATTTGATTCTTTTGCTCCAGCATTCCCACAGCTTTTAAAGCCTTGAGCACGCGGTCGCGCCGCTCCGCAAGTCGCAGTTCCTGCACCATCACCAGCGGGTATTCGACATTCTCAAAAGCGGTCAAAACCGCGATTAGGTTGAAGCTCTGAAAAATAAAGCCTATGTTTTGTCCACGAAACTCTGCTGCTTGCCGTCGCGCCAAATTGAGAACATCAACCCCGGCAACCTGTAAGTCACCGCTGGTCGGTTTGTCTAAGCAGCCAATGAGATTGAGCAACGTCGTCTTCCCGCTGCCCGAAGGCCCGATGAACGCGAGGAAGGCGCCAGCCTCAATCTCGAAGCTGACCTCTTGCAGGGCTTTCACTTCTACACTGTCGGTTGCGTATGTCTTACTCAAACTTTTTGCGACAATCAGGCTCATATCGCTTCATTCTCCTCGGCGTCCACACGCCGAAATCCATGTCTCTAGCGACACTGGCTTTTACTAATCGCTGGACGAACCGTTGCCCCCGGATCGACCTCGCGCCTGCTGCCGCCGGGCAATGTCGATCTCCTCTTCCATTTTCCTGCCTACCCACTCGGCGCCGGCTATGAGTTTCTCCGAATCGACTTTTTTTCCCGAAATCATGGCAAGGCTGTTTTTGATCTCAGAACGGATTTCATTTGTGGGGTCCCAGTACTGTCCGTACGAGAACGTAGCGTATTGATTAACATAGTCGAGCCATTCGTGCACCCCTCTCATGCCGCCCTCGATTTCCTGCAGGCCCCTCTGACGATCTCCGCTCCGCGTCAAAGTGAGGCCCAGGTAGAGCCTGGCCATGTTGTCTTCTTGATGAAGCGAGACTGCCCGTTCCAAAGCTTGGCGGGCCTCCGGGTACCTTCCCGCAATATAGTTGGCTCGTCCCACGTAGGTCCAGATTCCTTGAGGGAATACGCTGAAGTAAAAAAAATTTGGGTCCAATTCAGCCGCGCTCTAAAACAACGCGATCGCCACCTTTGGATCGCCGTATAAGAGAGCCATGCGGCCTTGTTGGACCTTTAGCTCTGCGGCGCAAGCGGAAAGGGAAAAAAGAAGCGACGCGAGTCCTCCTAAAAAAAACTTTTTCATACCCATACCGTTACCGCGTACCGCTGCAACATTTGGACCGCGAGGACGCCCCTCGTTACTGCCGTCATTTCAGCGTCGGCTTCTCAAGCATGCGAAAAACAGCCGGTGGTTTTGCGCTTTTGAGAATAAAAAGAGATAGACGGCGGAATTAAAAGCCTGCCCATTTCGATGGCGGCGGACGGTCTCCCCCGCGGAAGGGCCGCCTAGCGAATCGCTAACATAGATATAGCGTGCCCGGGGGCTGGTCGAGCGTCTTGGAGTGTCAACAGATATGGCCCCGCCCACGATACTCTGGTGAAACAAGGTGTGACGTTTAGGAAAACCGTGCCCGCAATTTAATTCTGTCCGCCAAGGAGGCTGTCGATGGCCTCCTTAAAAGCGGTATAGGGTTCGGCTCCGACTATTATTTTTTGCACTTTTACTTTAGGATCATTCGGCTCTGTAAGTCCGAGGAAAAAAGTGGGCGTGACCTTTACCCCAGCTTTTTTTGCAACAGCAACACTGTTACGGACTTTAGCCGCTGACTCTTCGCTATCGAGACAGCGCATAAATTTTGAAGAATCCAGGGCAAGCATCTTTGCGTGTTGGAGCAAATCGTTACGGCCGAGTTTTTGTTGGTGTGTAAACAGCCGGTTATGCATGGCCGAGAATTTCCCCTCATCTGCGGCGCAATTTGCTGCCACGGCAGCTTTAAGTGCCTGCGGGTGGCTACGTTCTAGGGGAAAGTGGCGGAAGATAAATTTTACCTTGCCTTTGAGGATGTAATCCTCCTCAATTTTGGGAAAAGTCTCTCGGTAGAAACGGGCGCAAAAGGAGCACTGGTAGTCGGCGAACTCGATTAGAGTAACCCCAGCATTTTTCTCGCCTTTGAAAAGTGCGTCATCAACAGTGAGTATTATAGATTGGCTGAATCCTGATTGAGCGAATAGGAGGAGTAGGAGAATCGCACTGGTAAGCATTTTGGACCATCTGCGTGTCATGACTCTTAACCTCTAACGAGAGTCCCCAAAGTTATTTCCACATCTCCCGCCGCCATTTGTATGGCTTTGGTGTTTTATCCGCTTGAAGCGGGGGGCCCCGACCTGCCCGGCTGCCCCCCGACGACTCACTCGTCGCAGTATTGTTGCCGCGAGTATGCAACCCTCTGCCGGCAGAGCTCGTCATAGCCCACAGGATCATGGTCACATGCTCCGTAAAAGTCGACAATGTCGCCCTCGCTCACAGGCTTAAGGCTCGGCTTAGCCGAAGTAAAGGTTCTAGGATCTATCGCTGGAAACTTCAAGTGACAGTATGTGCCCTCCTTGTTTAAAGCGATTGCTTGAATGACACCTGGTTTGACACCTTTAGGCTTGACAGCTTGAGCCGACATAGCGCCGCTGTTGTATGCCAAGATCCCTCCTGCTATCACAAAGGACAAACAAATCTTAACGCTCTTCATTCTTTTTCACCTCCTTTCTGCTTTGGTATGGCTAATGTGTAAGCAAAGGTCGTACCAGAAGACATGTCCTTAAAAAACATCACTTTCCCCCTTGAAGGGCGGCTTTCCTTTTTTCAGTATTGCCCTATACTCATGAATGAATCGCAACCGTGCAAAAAATCTCTCTAGGACTTTCGGTTTCGGCGTTGCCCTTAAGGCCTTCGCTGACTTTTTCCGGATGCCCGAGCCTGCTTCTTGCAGCTTCAGTGGCTCTCGCCGGGCTTGTTTTCTTGCGCTACAGAAAACTCGCCCGATTCCGCGCCAAAGGAAATTTTTATACTCGGGCCATCGTGTTATAGATCGGATACGTGAATCGATTTGCCGCGTTTATGAAACAACGGATACAGAGCGCATTCTCAGCCTTAACCGTCGTTTTTCTGCTTTCGTGTGCTCCCTCTCATATCCCCAGGCAACTCGGTGGTTCGGATTCTATCTATGAGAACTCTGACAGGGAGAAATCCAGCAGCCAGTCGCTTAGCGGCGGTTCTTCGAATCGATCAAGGGAGTACCGAAAATCGCCCGACGACAAAGCAGCCGAGATCCGTCACGGCGCAAAAGCGGCTCGGGCATCGTACGAAGATCGAACCCAAGAGGTGGTTGCCCACGCAGAGAAACTCATTGAAAAGAACCAGAAAGAGGGCGCTGTACTTGATCAGCGCTGGTATGGTCTGAAATATTTTGGAAAACATCAAGAGCTAATTTTCAACGCGGCAAAAGTCATGTTTATGGGTGGGCGAGAAAATGAAGCGCGAAAGCAACTCAGCGGCCGGTACACGTCTATTGACCCGGTGGGGGACAACCAGGATTCTGGCGATATCCAACTGTTTGTCGGCAAGCGGAAACAGGGCGATTATGATTTTATCGTTATCGGGCAAAACGGCAAAGAAGTGGCGTTGAAGACGATTATTCGCCTGCTCTACCTAGCAATATTTGTTGATGAACAGACCAGGCAAAAGTATAGAGACAAAATCGAATCCTTCAAGGAATCGCTCGAAGTGTTAATGTCTTCAGTGAGTGCGCGGCAAGAATACATCGCGTTTTTTAACAAACACGGCATAGACAATCCCGATGCCGTGATGATTGGCTTCAGAGGCGACATCCGCTCGCTTATGAAAGAGGACGGCATAAGGGACCCGGAATCCTATACCGACGAATCGTTACGAGTAAATTGGTATAGGGACGCCAACGGCATGAAAGTTCTCTTGGTTTCGATTGACCTCAATCGGATCTTTGCCAGCCGGGCGGGCGAACTCATCGAAGCGATCTTTGCGATATCTGCCTCCGCGAGCACCCCGCCTTCGATCACCTTCCTCGGCAGCGGGGGAGCGATTGATGCGCCCGAAATGGTCGGGCAGATCGTCACGCCTAGTAGCGTCATGAACGGGTATTCCTATCCCGCTTCCCGAAATAGAGGCGTTCTAGTGCACATTATTCGCAACAGAGCTGCAGACCAAACAGCCACTAAAACCGCCGATGTATCGGTGGAAAGCGTGGTCGTCGAGACGACTCAATGGGCCAAATACATGAAAGATCACAGAATAGACACTGTGGATCAAGAATTGTTTCATATAATGAATGCAATTAATTCTTCGCCGTACGCCGGCAAAGTTGAGTTGTTCATTGGAACCTTAGTGACCGATAACGTTTCCTCCGACGCGCGAAACCGCGATATGACAGTCGAACATGCTGAAGAGGTAATTTCAAAAACCGCGGATATCCGAAGAGAGTTCCTGTCAAAGGTTCTAAAGCAGATCGGTATCCTCAAAAATGAGGCAGCCGGGCCGCTGCGCCAGTCTCCATCATCGGAAACGCCATCCGTCCGTATGCGCGGCGGATGATCCGGTTATTCTGCGCGCTCCTGCTTAATGTGCAACCCCTTCGGGCAAGCGAGCCGGGGGGCACCGTTCCAATCGGATTCACTGCGACAAAAGCTTCTCACTAGCACATTGCTTTTCCATTGTAGTTAGGTGTGTATAATAATCAGCAATGTGCTCTAGGTGATCCATTGCCATTTCAAGAGCCAGCATGTTGTCGTCGGTATGGTCCCGCTCCGATTTTATGCCTTCCAGCAGCTGTCCTAAATCATAGTTCGTGATGGGCTTTCCGTCCGCCATACCTCCTGGTATTTTGTCTTTGAAGCTCGCGATGTCGATTTGATATGAATGTTTTATCGCCGCTCTGTAACCTTCAAACTTACCATCAACCTTCTGTTCTTGCTTAACCTGTCCGGACGTGTAATCGGTCTTGACAACCAGCGTAATGGCAAAGCTCGCAATCGCGACAGCTGCAATTTGCAAATAAAACTTCTTCTTCATGTTGATCTCCTATTAGAAATAGACTTGTATCATCCTTCTTATTGAAAGCCGCAAGACTCATGCCAGGAAAATTTCAAAATTTTGTTGGTCCGAAGAACTGATCTTCTTAAGATTGAGAAGAAACTGCATTGGAATCGCGTAATTGGGAAGAACCGGAGGGTACAAAACGTTTGATACACTCGATCAATCTCATGAAAATCACTGGCGTCACTAGGCTGCAAACTCGCGGACCATTCGGCACAACGCGCGCAATACAGTGCGCACCAATTCATAGTCCTGCGAGAGGATTTCATGAAAATCCAGAACATCGAGTTTGAGGGCGTGAAGGGGCTCAATGGCCCTTACCGAATGCGCAGCTGGGGCAACGTCGAGGGCCGCGACTAACCCAAAGACCTGTTTTTCACCGACCTCGTGAACCTTTATGCCGTTCTTTTCCACGACCACCCGACCGTTCAACACGAGGTAAACGGCATCCACCGGGTCGCCTTCACGGAAGATCGTCTCTCCGACTTCGATGCCGATCTCCTGCGTTAGCTCAGCGATCCGACCCAATTCTTCGATGACCGCGTGCTCGAAGAGGTCCACGGACTTGAGGAAGAGAACCTTTTCCAAGGTGCTAAGACGCTGTTCGCTCGCCATGAATCTAAAGCCTCCGGATGACGATACTAGCTGTCTCGCGCAGCAGGCTATCGTGGGAATTCGCCAACTTTGAAATAGTATCGCGAAAGCCGGCTGTCTTTCTGATGCCGATCTCCCAAACGGTCGCCGCTTTTAACCACCTGTCATCCTGTGCCAGTAGTGCCCTCAGAGCGGCGTCAGTGTCAATTAAATCGATGCCAAGCGAATCCCTTGCCACGCGTAACCGCTGATCCGGCTGGTCATCGCTGTAAAGAGGAAAAACGTAGGTTTTGATCTCTCCCGCCAGCAGGTTATCGAGCAGCTCGAGCGCATGGGCCCGCTGACGCGGTTCCAGCGAATTCAGGCCGGACCAGGCGCGCCGAATGTCCTTGGCCGGATAGATAAGCGAAAGCAGCCATATGACTCGTTCATTGACGCGTTTCATGCTTTCCGTGAGCGCATGGTAGAGGAGCGACTCTCCGTAATGTGATGATTTTTCGCCTCCGCTAAACAAGGCCGAGAATATCACGAACCTTCTGAAACAAAGCAGGGCGTCAGACATGATAGCGCTTTCAATGATTTCTCGGTCCACCTTCAGATCGCCAAAGCGGCGGGCCATCTCTTCGAGCGCGAGAATGACCTTGAAGCGGATGGAGCGGTTTTCTTCCAGCAATCCGCCCAAAAGCGCATTCATAGCCGGCTGCGAATGAATCTTGCTAAGGGTGCGAGGAATGCTAAGCCGGATATCAAGAAGACCTCGGGGATCGGACAACGCGTCTCTCAGTCCTCTCACTGCGACCTCGCCATACTGGATTAAGGCCTCGTGAGCCCCAACCTTTGTGGCCTTAGAACCGAGGCGCGCGATCACGTCTGGAACAACGCCGCGATATCTGCCCCTGGCTGCGGCAGCCATCGCCTCCCGGATCACCTCTGCAGACGGGTCCTCCCTTATAAGTCGGCTTAGATGGGCGGTAAATTCGGGGTCCTCCACCTCACCCATTAGACGCGCAGCTTCGACGCGGCTTTTTTCGCTGCCAGGGCTGTAATCGCCAAGCATATCGCGAAGGTCTGCCAAAGCATCTTGGTGCGTTCGCGCATCGCCGCTTTGAAGCATCACTCGGATGGCGGCGCGCCGGGTTTGGGCTTCAGGACTCTTGCGCAAAGGCAGGACGACAGGAATGGCAGCTTCTTTTAGGACGGCAGCGACGGTGTTGATTGCTTCCGATCGAACCTGAGGGCTCTCGGACGTCAGGAGCTCGAACACCACGGCCAAAACGTTTGAATCGAGAGAAGAAGCGATCAGCGTCAAGGCGCGGCGGCGCACTTCGGGAGATGGGTGGCTTAGCAGGGCGCGTGGCAAGCGCGCGGCGACGAGCTTGGGATCCAATTTCTCGGCGAGATTCAACCCAAAAAAAACCGAGGGCTCGTCCATTCTGTCTAAAGTGTTCAATACGGCGTCAACCGTGGCCTGGTCGGTGAAATCGATCGGCGCGGTCTCCAGGGTCACTTCTCGGTAAGCGAGACTCCTGCGTAATGTTTCGACGTAGCCTATGTGGGCGTTCATGACAACGGCGATCCAGATGACAACGAGACCGACAGAAAAATAACTCAGTAGCGCAACGTCGCTGCGCCCCAATACGAATGATAATGACAAGATGAGAAGCGCGGCCACACCGTCTCCCAACCGCTCAACCGTAACATCCATGAACACCTTAACCTTCTTCTTTATAGAATCAGAGACGGGAAGATAAAGGATCTGGACGCTACTTTGATTGATACTCGTGCGTAGCGAAGCCTCGGTCATTCTGGTCGCGGTTGCCGCGAATAGACCGGGCCACGCCAAAAGACTCACCGATCCCGCAAGCAGCGTAATGGGAAGAAATACAAGACCCGGCGTAAGACCTAATCCCGTCAAGACCTTTCCGGTTAGCCATAGCTGAGCCAACAGTGTTACGATGCTCAGCCAGGCATAGTAAGAACCGAAGAAAGCCGCCAAGGCCTCCGCCGACTGGTAGGCTTGCTTTGCCGCCGCTTTGAATTGATAGTCGATCAACGTCGAGACTATGACCGAAACAAAAATAATCACGGCAATGGTCTGAAGATAGCGGGAACCGAGCACTGTGCCAAGGACGCCGCGCAAATCTTGGGCTGCCGTCGCAACGTCTCGCCAGGGGTTGGCCACGACTCGCGATTCTTGCTCCCTGGTCGCAAGATACGCCACACCGTAAGCAGCGGCGAACAGAGCCACAATGAACCACAGGAGTTGGTTTGTACCAAATAGAAAACTCACCGCCCAATTCGCTACGATTCCACCCGTCATGCCCCCGAGGGTTCCACCTGCCGTGATGATACCAAAAAGTCGTTTGCCGTCCTGCGGCGTGAACATCTCATTGGCCAAGGTCCAAAATTGCGCAACCAAAATCAGGCCCACGACCGCCGACCACATGTAATAAACATAGAGGACCCAACCGGCAGCGTGGAAAGTCACCAGCAGCCAGAAGATGATCGCGCTCGAACCAACGGCGGCGAGAGATAGGAGAATGAGGCTCGAAAAAGGCAGCTTCGAAGTGTAACGGGAATAAGCGCCAACGACCACGGCCGCGATGAGCCCCGCGAGGAGGTAAACATACGGAAGCTGAGTAATCGGAAAGCGGCTGAGGAAAAGTGAATCTCGGACAATCTTTATGACGTTGTTGGCGGCAAGCAAGAAAAACAGAAAAGCGGCCATCAATGCAATTCGCGTCGCCTCGCCGGGGCGAACGTGAAGGAATTCCTGAATCTTGGCCGTTAAAGAGCGAAGGGGCACCGGTCATCCATCTTTTCGACAGCAATGACGAGAAAATACCGGGCATGAATATATTTCGGTAGGTAGGAGAAGTCTAACCCGACGGCTTTACTCATGCATCCTTCGGCCATAAGTTTGGCTCCCTGCCGATGCATTAGTGATTTTTAAAACAAATCATTGTGGCGATGTCACGCCGAATCTCCCTTCAAAACAAGGACAAAGATTCCTTTGAGTTCGTCTTGATCTTCTAGCAGTCCGCGATCGATAGCCATTCTTTCGATGCCGAATCTATCGAACCAACCGATTGCGACTACCTGGCCAGCGTTGTCGTAAAGTTCCAGATAATCCGCCGTCCTTGAACTGGTCGCATCGTCATACACAGCCACGGCTCCGACAATTTTCGCTTCGACAGTCACGGGGAGCAATGAAACCAGAATCAGATGCTCCTTTTCCGGTAATGAAGCAGGAAGAACGACGATATATTCCGAACTACTGTCGCGAGCTCGTAGAGACTCAAGTGACCCGGGCGCAAAAAACAATAACTGGCACAGCAGGCCTAAGATCATGACACAGAGTTTATTTTTGAACCTCATAACCCACCCCATTCACTCGCTCGAAGTCCGGTTCCATTGCTGGACCAACACTGCCCCTTCGGTTAGATAGTGAGCGCAAAGATTGTGCCGAACGCATTTCTCCTTTTTCGTTGGCTATTTCGTCCGAATCAGAGGTAATTGTTCGTAGGATTGATAAGACTCAAGGTGTTTTTTTCCAAAGATGCGAAAGACGCGGCCCCAAGCCTTGCGGCGCCCTACGCGACCGGTGGCACCTTACCATCATTGGGCAAGAAATTATGACGGACTGAAAGGAGTCTCGCCATGAAAATCCTAATCTTCATTAACGATGCCCACTACATGGAGGTGCGGCCGTTTGCATCGTTTCTTTCATGCGGACTGCTACGACCAGGCCCGAAGCGAAGGTAACAGCAGCAACGAGCCAGATGGCGGCGTGGATTCCGAGGGCGTCGGCGGTGAGACCTGCCATTAGAGCACCGACTGCGTAGCCGAG
>DATBLC010000008.1:0-3825 GCA_036555515.1 Binatia bacterium | reverse complement strand
GGCCACCACCCCGTCCTCTCCATAGGTGGAAATGCCCGCCGGCAGGGCCTGAAAACAACCTTTGCGCTCCTGTGCCCGCGCTCTCCAGGTCTCACCCCTCGGTCGCTGTTTGGTTACTTAATTGTGGACTCCTTAATAACTACGCCCGTGACAGTTTGAAGGCGTGATCATTCACTCGCGACTCGGGACGGGAGCCCAGCTAAGGGGGATCGCCAACAAGAGTCTTCCGATCCGGCAATGAATCCTTACGTCCCTCGCGACGGTTCTGGGCACCTTCGCGTATTTCGGGAAGGCGTGGTTCAGGTCAAGTTGCTATTTGCCGTCGTCGAGGCTGACGATGATGATGGCGTTGGCAATCAGCCAACCATCGTCGCCTTTTTCATTGAGCACCTGCAATCCGCCGGGGACCACATTGATATGGCCGGCGCCGTGGGGCAACGTTTCCAGCACGGCCTTTCGATCCACCGCCTCGGGCTTGGGCACGCCGATGGTGACCTCCACCCGCATATCGTCGGCGGTCTTGCCCACCAGCCGCGGAAATCCCAAGCTGCTGTGATGAATCGCATCGAACACCGCCCGCTTCGCGGCGTTGGTGTAATCCAATCCGTGAACATCCACTCCCATACCCATTTCTGTAACGCACCGTACCAAGGCCATACCTGGTCACCTCCCGTGCAAACGAAATCAGTTTCAGACTTTCAAAGGTTCCAATCGTTCCAATAGTTGAGCACGTATGTTTCAACGCCAAAAAAAAGCGCTAAGCCTCGATGTCACTCTATTTATGCGATCTCGTATCGTCGAATCAATACCTTGCGCTGGTCCGACCCACGGGTCGAGCTAAATACGTTTTGAACGATTTGAACGGAGTGTAGCGGTTGAACGTTTTGAACGCGTTCAGTTCTGCGGTGAAACGGCTGGAACGTTTTGAACCTTTGGAACGTCTCGAACTGGCACGGCGAGCTGACCCTTGAGGCTGAAACATCGAGTGCCATCCTCGAGACAAAGCAAAGACGCTAGTCGCGAATGTCCTGCAGAAACCATTCCGTCGGAATCTCACGGCCAAGGCCGGCGCGCTTCGCAAGCTCGTAGACTTTGCCGGCGACCGCGTGGAACTGCGCGCCCTGCAGATTGCCGCGTTCCGAATAGGTGATCTGGTCCGGCGAGGTGCGCCCCCTTACTTTGCCGGAGACGAGGTCGGCCAGTGTGACGCGCCGATCGGGCAGTGAGTTGCCGTGCTTGCGGCGCCCACGTCGGCCGTCGCCGTACTTGGCTTGCTGCGGGCGCGCCTCATAGCCGATGTGCTCGGCATCTGTGGCGAGCTCGGGATGACCGACCGGCGCTGGCGTGTCGCCGAACCGCAGGTAGACGTCTACTCGCTTCAGGCTGTCGGCGTCCGGCTTGCCGCTGCCGCCGACCACGACGATGTGGGTGCCCCTCTCGAGCAGTGCGCCGTCGGTCACCTCGACCGCGGAATCGGTGAGAGCCGCCAGGATGTGAGCGCCCTTGTACACGTCTTCGGGCCGGTTGCACACCTTCACCTCGATGTTGTATTTCGCCGCCATCTCGCGGCCGAAGCGCTCGCGGTTCTCACGCGTCGGGCTGAACACCTGCAGCTTCTCGATGTTGCGCACGCGCGTGAAAGCCTCCATGTGCGTGCGCGCCATGCCGCCGGAGCCCAGGATGCCGACCACCTCCGCGTCCTTGTTCGCAAGGTACTTCACACCGATGCCGCCATCGGCGCCGACCCGCATGTGCTGCAGGTGGCCGTCATTGATGAAGGCCAGCAACTCGCCGTTCTCGACCGAGGTTAACAGGATCAGGCCACAGTAGAGCCCGGGCCGCATGCAGTATTTCTCCTGCGTTACGACACCTTGGTATTCGGTTTCATAGATGACGTCGGACTTCATGCGGATCGCGAAATAGCCGGCGGTCGATCCTCCCTCCATGGTGCCCCACTGGTAGTTCCGCGCCGGATCGCTGGTCGGTATGCGGATGTCGATGCGCGGGCGGCAGACCGCCTCTCCGGTCGCGAGCTGCAGATATCCTTGTTCCAGCGCCGCAATGGTGTCTTCCATCGTGAGCAGCTGTTGGACCTCTTGGTTATTGATGATCAGTGTCATGGCGCACTTACCTCTTCGGCCGCCTCAGGAATTTTTTCATTCTTCGATGAATCGCTGGTCCGGCAGCGGCTCGACTTCTGCACGAACAGCTTCGCCTTGGATACCGGGAGCAAGCCGTTTAGCTTTCATGACCAGCCTGGTTTAGGCATCGCACATTCCCGCGACGATTGCACGCATAGCCTTGCTATTGGAGATCTAAACTGGAACGGTAAGCCGAATACCAGGTCTAGTGAGGTTATCGCGAATGTTGTGGCACAGCGGAAAGCTTGAGCCGAATGCTTGCCTGTTGTACAGCTCGCAATAGCAAGACTGACTTAAGAGTTGTGCGTGAAAGACAAGTTTGACGCGATCGTGCTTGGTTTGGGTGCTATGGGAAGCGCGGCCATTTATCAATTGGCGAAGCGCGGTAAGAAAGTCCTCGGTATCGATCAGTTCTCACCGCCTCATCATTACGGCTCGACGCACGGCGAGAGCCGTATCATCCGCAAGGCCATCGGCGAAGGCGAACATTACCTCCCTCTGGTGCAGCGTTCCTACGAGTTATTCCGTGAAATTGAGGAAGAAACGGGAACAGAGCTGCTTACCATTACCGGAGGTCTCACACTCGAAAGTCAGCAAAGCGAGGCCGTGTTGCATGGCCGGCACAACTTCCTGGACCAGGCGATCAGCTGCGCTCAAAAATTTAATATCAGACACGAAATCCTCGAGCCAGAAGACATTCGAAAGCGCTATCCGCAGTTCGCCGTAACAAACGAGCGCGGGTACTTTGAATACGACACCGGATTTTTGCGGCCGGAACGATGTGTCGAAGCACAGTTGCGTCTCGCGCAAAAATACGGCGCGATCCTCCAAACTGATGAAAAAGTCATTTCCACCGCTCCCCGGGGCAACTCGGAAGTAACCATTCAAACCAGCCGCGCAGTTTATGCGGCCGAAAAGGTAGTGGTCACCGCGGGGCCTTGGATTTCAGAATTCTTACCGCCTGCATACGTCGACTTTTTCAAAGTGTACCGTCAGGTCATGTACTGGTTCATTATTCGGGATCAGTTTCGGTCAATGTTTTCTCCTGGACAGTTTCCAATTTTCATCTGGATCTTCGAGCAGGGCCGCAATTTTGGATACTATGGGTTTCCTTCCCTTGATGGAACGACGATTAAACTGGCGAGCGAGCAGTACGAAGTTGTCACAGCCCCAGATAATCAGGATCGGCTAGTCAGCGAGACAGAAAAACAATCCACGTACGCCGAGTACATACAAGGGCGGTTACCCGGAGTTTCTGATCAATGCGAGACGGCAGTAACTTGTCTTTATACAACAACGCCGGACTCAAACTTTGTCATCGATTTCCATCCCGATACCGATCGAATCGTCATTGCGTCACCTTGTTCAGGTCATGGATTTAAACACTCAGCGGCTATAGGTGAGGTGCTTGCAGAACTAGCCGTTGACGGCGTGAGCAAAATTGATATCAGTAGCTTCAGCATTGAAAGACTCAACACGTAAGGCTCGCAAGCGGCTGTTCGTTTGCCGACTTGCGCGAAAGGATGCGAAGCTCACAGCTGCTGAGCGCGGGCACAGGAGCGCAAAGGTTGTTTTCAGGCCGTGCCGGCGGGCATTTCCACCTATGGAGAGGACGGGGTGGTGGCCGGCAAGGCAGAGAACCATTGACCGCGATCGGAAGGGCTCGCCTCTCGGTCGCACACTA
>DATBLC010000007.1:0-10559 GCA_036555515.1 Binatia bacterium | reverse complement strand
ACCAAAAGCGCAATCGAAGGGCCGAGCGCGTCGTGACCGCGACGTGTCGCTCACGGAACTGCGAAACGGGAGCCGTGGCGGTCAGCTGCCGGAGATCAGAGTGCAGATCGTCCGAAATTTGGTCGAAAATTACGGAATGGCAATCGCCGATGTCGCTCGCCAAGATCTCGTTCACGAGCGACCGGTACGGTAGCCCTAGCCCTTTTTTTCTCGGTCGTCTGCCGCAGCCAGCCCAGTACCTTCGCGTGCAAGCGAATAGCAATAAGCTTCGCGGCTCATCACCCATAGGCGGCCTACCGATCCGCCCCATGAATGAAAGCTGCTTGTCCGAAAGTTCGGCGATATCCGATTCGAGATCCGGCCTTTTAACTTAAGTCCGGCGAGGAGACAGTTCACCACTCTGAGCAACGTCGAGCGGTGAAACGCGCTCGTGCTCGTTCTTTCCGATCCACGAAGACAATTAACGGTCGCTGTGGTTTTGCGCAATACAACCGTTCATTTTATGTTTTGAGAATTCTCAAAACATCAAAACGCCCGCCCGGCAAAGTTGCCGGGCACGTCGCTCGGATGCCCAAATTAAAGGTCATGGTGACCGGGTTCGGCTCCCGTGGCATGACGATGGATCTATTTTCGCTTGTAGCCGTAGAGCCATTTTGAGGTGGTCGTTCCGATGTTGCGGGCGGTGTGGTAGGAGCCGGCGGGAATGAGAAACTCATCGCCGATCCGCAGGCGATGTTTTTGTCCACTCATTTCGAATTCTTCTTCGCCTTCGACCAGCATCACCAGTTCATCGGTGTCATGTACGAAGTCTTTCCACACCCGGGCCGGCGCGTCGACCCACAGATCGCACGAAAATCCGCGAGCGGCCCAATGCTTCTTAACTTCTTCTTGATCGAGCGTTGACACGAACTTCCCCTCGAGGGATCGAAGCGAGGTTGCGGCCCTAAATCCTCACATAATCCTCGAGTTCCAAATGCAATATCAGCCCCCGATCGACCTTTCCAAGTAGCTCGCGGCTCAAGACCCCGGCGGTGCCGCGGATACGTTCCTTATCGATGGTTCTCACTTGATCGCAAAGCGCCCGTGAATCCTTCGGTAAACGAGTGTCCTTCGCCGACAGCAGGGGCTGCACCAGGCGCTCCACCGCGCGTCCGGTCACCGACGAAAGCGGCACGATAGTTACGGTTGCAGAGACATCGTTGGCTTCGGTCCTTGAAACGATTATGCATGGACGGGTCTTGGGGACCTCTGCTCCGCGGGCCGGATCCAGACTAACCCACACTAATGAGCCCTTTACCACGAAGGCCAACCTTCCTTATCGATTTGAGCAAATTCACGACTGATCCGACGCGACTCTTGGCGCGCAGAACGATACTCATCTAATAAACGCGCCTTCAACTCCCTTGCGCCGTGTTGGGCTATCCAATCGGCCAAACAATTGTTCAACAGGGCGCTCAAGGTGGTTTCACCCGCAAGCTTCCTGGCCTTTTTTACAAGATCATCTTTAAGGACCACGGTGGTTCTCATATGCACCTCATACAACCATCATATCATGATCATACACCGGTTTCTCAGTGTCAAGAACGGCGCCGGCTGTTCAAACTCCTCACGGCGATCAAGGTTCTTCTTCCTTTGGACCATGGATCGGACGGCGCTATCTATCGGGGTTTTGGTCTCGGAAAAGAGTGTTGTGGGGCTGGAGGGAGGCAATGCTGTTCAAAGTTCAAGGTTCGGTTCAACGTCTCCCAGATGACCCCAACCCCAAGGAAAAATGAAGCGGAAAGCAGAAAATGAGAACACATAGGGAGGGAAGGGACGAAAGATGAAAACGGAAAACGGAAACGAACGTGGGCGTGGCGGGAGGGAAGCTGTGGGTGCGTTCGTGAACTAAACGGAGATGGCAAATCAGCAACGAAATCCGAAGGATGAAAGATGAAAACGGAACGCGACAAATCGAAGCCTAAACTGTGTGGGCGGTGCGGGACGCTGTTGACTAGCTGGACAAACTCGTTCCTGAATTGATTTTCATTCGCCTTAGACAAGGGATGCACGAAAATCGGGTACCCTCGCATTCGTAAACGCGCGTGCCGACGCTCCGTTGACGAGTTGAATCAACAGGAGAAAAGAAAGAAGATTCTTCTCTCGCGCGAAGCTCTGTGCCTACTTGATAGTCCGCTAATGGGTGACCCTGTTTCTTTTTGCTGATCTCCTGATCTGGTGAGTGTCCGGGGCTAAGTGAGCTTGCCGATCACCTCATTGCTCCACTGCGCCATGAAGTTGATTTTATCGTCGGTATAAGTGTTGAGCCAGATTTTCGTAACGCCGAACGTCTGCAATTCCGCCAGCCGCGCTTGGCAATCCTCGCCGTTGCCGACGATCGCGTAGCGATCAGCCAAAAAATCTTCCAAACCGCTGTCGCGCACAAGCTTTGCATTTGTCCCCGACCCGCCGGGATTCAAGTGCTCGTGATAGTTGTACTGTCGGTGAATATTTTCGAGCGCATTTAGAGAGCCCGGCGGCAAATATTTTTCTCGATCGCCGGCGCGCAGTAGATGATTGATTTTAGACGCGAGGTTGAAGCGAATGCCGGCAATGGCTTGCGCTCTAGAGGGCGCCAGGTTAGCGCCGAGATGCCACCAGATGTCGAGCGACTCAAGAGACCGACCCCTTTGAGCGCCGCCGCGCGCCAGAGCATCGAGAGCGTCGCGAACGACCTCTCTCCCAACTCCGGTGCCGATGATGACGCCATCGGCGACCGCACCTGCGAGCTCAAGCGATTTCGGTCCATGCGCTGCCATGTAGATCGGCAGTCGAGCCTTGCCCCAGGTGAGCTTGAGCTGCTTTTCATGCTGCTCGACGATCTCTCCCTGCAAAAGCTTGCGCAGCGCCAAGATGAATTCGCCCAGGGCGGCAAGCTTCACCGGTCGCATGCCGATGTTGGCCAGCGCACTGTCGCCGGTTCCCACCCCGACGAATACTCTGCCGGGAGCCAATTCGTTCAACGTCAGTAAAGCGCTCGCCGTCGCCGTGATATGGCGCGTGACCGGATTCGTAACGCGCGGACCGATCATCACTTGCGCCGTCGCTTGCGCCGCCACGCCGCAGCTCAAGTAAACATCGCGATAGATCGCCTGAGAATCGACGACGCCGATCTTCTCAAAGCCGCAATCTTCCGCCGCTTTGCAGCAATTACTCAACTCACGCGGGTGGCCTGGCGTGAATCCGATGGCGAAATTAATTTTCATGGGCGGCTGTCAGCGAATTCGGTTGGATCGAAATTGCGCGATAGGAGTGCGGCGTGTTTTTACCGCGCCGCGCAACGATGCGGCCATCGCAAACGATCAAGTTGATGGCCGGCACATCGCCGCATTCGATGGCACCCAACGCGTCCTTGCCGGCGGAATCCTTCGGTGCGTCGACGACCAGCAGATCCGCCGCGCAGCCGGCCCTTAGAAATCCAATGCCATTCAAGTCGTAAACTCTCGCGGAATTTCCAGTGGCCAGGGCGATGCCCACCGGCGCGCTGATACCAACGAGTGGACAGAGGTGCGCCAGCGTCTTCATGATCGCCAGCGGAATCACACCATGTCCCACGGGCGTATCCGAGCCGATGATGAGCCGGCGCAAGTTATTTTCTTCTTTGAGTCGACCCACGGTGTGTACCGCTGCTTTGAGATTCCCCGTGTGAATCACTTCGACAGGAATCGTCGTTTCGTCGAGCACCCGATCCACCTCACGCAGCGGCGCCGCGATCGGTCCGCCGTTGATATGAGCGACGACATCCGGCCGGTACTGGAGCACTTCATCGGCCCACAAGCGCGCCGAACCCGGCAACGACGACGGCCCGCCGAAATGGAGAGGAATCTTCATCTTGGCTTGGCGCGCCCAATCCAACATGAACCTAACTTCATCGTAGCGAAAAATCCCGCTGGCGCCGACCTCGGCGACGAGCCGCACGCCCTCGCTCGCCAGCTCGGCAAAGTCGGCTTCCGTAAGTCCCTGCTCGAGTATCACCGCACCGCTAAGAAGCTTGAGACCGCCACCCGGCCGATATTGCCGGTAGAGCTTGGTGGTCAAGATTGCCAGCGCTTTGGTGCCGGAGCGGTCGCGCGGCCGTCCCTCCATGTGGACGATCCCTTGGGAAAGCATCGAAGTCACGCCGCCATGCAGCGCGCCTTCGAGCCAGCCCATCACCGAGTGGCGCGGACTCCAGTCACCGAGCATGGGATGAACATGGGGATCGATCAGCCCCGGCATCGCTGTCATGCCGTTGGCATCGACCAGTATGGCCGCTAATTCTGGAGCCAAATCTCGGCGCGAGCCCAGAGCGACGATTTGCTCATCTCGGATGATAATCGTGTCGCCGTCCGCAAGCGGCTGATCGATATCGCCGGTGACGATCGTACCCAGGTTTGTAATCGCCAAGGTCGGCTTAACCATAGCAGTGCCGAGACGAAGAAAAGCAGTGCTCACTTCACGACGATGTTGCGCAGCTTGTCCAACAATTTGGCATCCAGACTGAAGAATGACTCAATGATCTTTTCGGTTTCCTCGCCGCGCAGCGGATTGATTTCCAAGTTAGACTTCTTGGCGTCCTCGAGAAAAGCTGGGTCTTTCAGCGTCTCGATGAAACCGCGCCGCAAAAGCTGCACGCGATCGTCCGGCGTTCCCGGCGGCGCGGCGTAGGCGATCGTTATGACATTGGGGCTCTCCACCGCGGTGCGCAGCAGGATTCGCGCCTCATCGCTTTTCGCCAGCGATTGGCCGAGCGGAACGTTGGGGATATCCGGGTTAGCCTTCGGTCCGAACTGTAGAACCGGCACGACCCGTCCGGCGTCCAACGCGCCTTTCCAGGTCGCTTTGATCGATTGCCACTGCCAACAGCTGCCGGCGATCTCACCGCTCTCGGCGGCCAGCCGGGTTTCCGCGGTGCCTTTGTAACCGGAGATCACTTGCACCGGCAAAGCGATCAACTCTTTCAGAATCTTGGCCATGTTGTAATCGACGTTGCCCGCCGCGCTAGCGCCGAGTTTGACCGGAACTTTGCTCGCTTGCCACGTCGCCACGCTGGTGATGCCGCTGGCGGTGGTCAGCGCGCAGGCGCCGTCCTGACTCACCGGCACGCCGATCCAGCGAAACTTGCGCGCATCGAACTCGATGCCGGGCAAACCGAGAATCTGATTCAAAGCCGCACCGCCAATGAAATTGCCGATGGTGAGGCCGTCGGGCTTAGCTTTGTGATAGACTTGGTTGGCAGCGATCAAGCTACCCGCGCCGGTCGTATTGACGACCACAAGATTCGGGTTGCCCGGAATATGCTTTCCCATATGTCGCGCGATAGTGCGCGAATAGCTATCAAAACCACCGCCCGCGGCAAATCCCACGACGATCTGAATCGTTTGCCCTTTATAAAAGTCCTGGGCGTGCAACGGCTGAACCGGCGTGAAACTGATTGCGAAAAGTAAAAGCAAAATGTTTGCGATTCGGACCATCGACGTTTGGTTACAACTGTGAATCAGTAGTTTACTCATGCGCTCCTCTCCCGGTTTCAATAACCGAAGGGGTCAGTCTGACCCCGGCCGGGGCTCCTTAGTCCGCCTTACGTCGGTCGGAAGGCAAACAAGCCAGTAGGGGCAGGCCTGAGTGGTGCATTGTTTGTCAACCACCTCGGCAATCTTCTTTTCCCTTTTCGGATCCCGAACTCCTTCATAACTGGCGGAAAGCCGACTTACCATGGAGGCATCACGGTTGAGCTGAAGAGCAATCTCAATTGTCGTCATAGCGCACCAGATGCGCGGTACGCAAGTTGCGCTTTTGGCTTAGCCCACGCCCGCTGCCGTCCCGCCGCCGTGAGATTCATGACGCCGCAACCGTACTGAGAAAAAAGGGACGCGAATCTTTTCCATGATTGCGTAACGAAGATCGATGTATGCGTTGCTGCGATGCCTAGGCGCAGCGAATTGGGTGAACGCGGCACAAACCGAAGCCGAAATCGAAGCGTTACGGGAGTGGGTGACACCCGGCACGCCCCACGGCACGTAAACTTGGAAGACACAGATCGCGGCTGCGCTCGGATTAAACTCTACCCGTCAGCACCGCGGCGGACCAGAAAACATTTAGAGTTAACGAATACGCAAACCTAAGAAGGGCCGCACCGCAAAAAAAAGGTTCGTCCCCTTTCTTACCCTCCCGGGCCGGATTCGGCGACCTCGGGGAATTCGTCGATCCAGTCGAACATTTTGCAGGCATCGATCAATGCCCGGGAATTGTAACTCGGACCGGTCTCGCGGCGAATCGGGTCACAATTCGAAATCCTTTCCGCTCATGGCGGGCCGCAGGAATTATTTTCGCTTATAGCCGTAGAGCCATTTTGAGGTGGTTGTTCCGACGTTGCGGGCGGTGTGGTAGGAGCCGGCGGGAATGAGAAACTCATCGCCGATCCGCAAGCGATGGGTTTGTCCGTTCATTTCGAATTCTTCTTCGCCTTCGACCAGTATCACCAGTTCATCGGTGTCATGTACGAAGTCTTTCCACACCCGGCCCGGCGGGTCGACCCACAGATCACAGGAAAATCCGCGAGCGGCCCAACGTTTCTTAACGTCTGCTTCATCCACGGTTGGCATGCTTTATATTGTCACCGCCGGTGCCGGAAAGTTCAATATGCGAGTGGCCGGCCTTGAAGTTCCGGCTAGCCGTGCGCGAGCACTTTCTGGACTTCGTCAGCGGGTACGTCGATGTTCACGCCGGCGCGCTCTTCCTGGAGCAGCATGAAGATGCGTGAATCGCGCTCGGCCCAGCCGCGGTTGAGCGCTTCCGTCAGTTCCTCATGCACCAGCGCCGCGATCCGTAGCGGGACATTCAATTCGCGGCCGAGCTCGGTCGCCAAGGTTATGTCTTTGTGAGCGAGTTTCAGAGTGAATGACGGTGGATCGAATGAGTGGGGCAGAAACTGCTCGGCGAGCCGATCGAAGCTTCTCCTGCGGCCGAACGCACCCTGGCGCACCGCCTGCCACAGCGCCAGGGGCTCGACCCCGGCCTTGACACCGAGAGTGAATACTTCACCAAGCGCAGCCAGGATGGCGTACCCCGCGGTGTTGTGCACGAGCTTTGCCACTGTTCCGGCTCCAATCGGGCCAACGTACATGGGTTGATCGCCGATGGCGCGCAGCACGGGCTCGTGGCGGTCGAATTCAGCCCTGTCGCCACTTACCCACAAGGCGAGTTGGCGACTCTTTGCGCCGGCAGGACCGCCGCTCACCGGCGAATCGAGCATCGCGACGCCCTTTGCAGCGAAGCGCTTGTGCAGGCGTCGGACCACGCTCGGGGAGTTGGTCGAAAGGTCGAACCACGCCGTCCCGCGACGCATGCCGGCAAGCAATCCATCCTCTGCGAGCGCCACCTCTTCGACTTCCTGTGGCCCCGGCAGCGACGTGAAAACGATGTCAGCCGCTTCGGCCACCTCGCGCGCTGAGTCGAGCCATGCCGCGCCGGCCTCCAAGTGAGGCGCACCCGCCTCCCGCCGGATGTCGTTGACAACCACGTCATAACCCGCGGCGCGAACGTTGAGCGCCATGCTAGCCCCCATGGTGCCCAGTCCAATGAAGCCTACTTTCATATATTTCTCCCTTCGCTGGCCGACTTATATCGTTTTCTCGTCGACTTGAACAATAATTCCGAGATGGGAATAAGGCCTGCGCGGAGATACTGTCGTGGGATTCGACCAACGGCTCAGAGCACTGGTTGATCAAAGCGTCTGCCCGTCGTTGAGATCCTCAGGCAACGCTTGCGCCAACAGTTCGTAGGAGCGATGGCGCGGCGCCGTATCGTAAGTCCATGTGACCACGACCAACTCGTCGAGTTCTAGACTTTTCGCGAGTTCTTTTAGTCGCGCGGCCACGTGCTCTGAAGATCCGACAATCGCCTTGCGGCGGAGCTTTTCGGCAATTACCATCTCCGCCGAAGAATACGGGCGGGCTGCGACTTCCTCGGGCGAGACCAGCGGTAGACGGATGCCTTGTTTACGATCGATCATTGAGCGTTCTCGAGTTTTGAACTGATGCAGCGCCTCTTCGTCCGTATCGGCCGCCAGTGCCCAGACACAAATCGTGGCGATTGGCTTGGGGTTACTATCGCTAGGGCGATAGTTCTCGCGGTAAAGATCCAGCGCCTGCTCCACACCTGTACCCTCGCTAAAAAAATATGCGAATGCGTATGGCAAGCCAAAATAGGCCGCGAGTTGAGCGCCGTAGTCTGAACTGCCGAGAATCCATATCTCAGGACTGCTCGGCCCCGTCGGTTGGGCGACGACTCCGCTGAAGGGATGGCCCGCAGGCAGGGGAGCCCCCGAAACCCAGTGTTGCAGCTCCTGTACTTGCCGGGGAAATTGGTCAAGGACGTTCTGCGGATTCGGATTGAGGGCGTATGCCGTCATCTGGTCTGATCCGGGGGCACGTCCAATTCCCAGGTCGATTCGGCCCGGGGCAATGGCCTCCAGAACCCGGAACTGCTCGGCAACTTTCAGTGCCGAATAGTGCGGCAGCATGACGCCGGCGCTGCCGACACGGATACGAGACGTGGTGGCCGCGATCGCAGCCATGAGCACCTCCGGCGCTGTGCCGACGATGCTGCCGGAGTTGTGGTGCTCCGAGACCCAATAGCGATGAAAACCCAGCGCGTCGCAATGGCGGGCGAGTTCGAGGGTTTCACGGATAGCAGCGTCCTGCGCTCTACCCTTGGAGGCCGTCGATTGATCGAGTACGGACAATTTCATGGGTGGCCTGCTTTAAGTAGGTTCATTATTGTCTAGCGAGGTCGAATTAGCGATCTTTATACAGTACTGCAAACTAGAGAATAAACAAAAAGCCCCAGCCTCTTACGAAGCTCGGGCTTTTTCAATTCAAATCCGGCAGCGTCCTACTCTTCCATAGGGCGACCAACGCCGCTAGGCTGCACACGCGCAACAATCCGAACTTCTTCAAGGGTACCCGTTGTCGAGCAAGCCGTGGCCGCTGAGTTGGGCCTGAAGACGGCGTCATCCGCCGCAAACGCATAGGCGACTTTAAGTACATTAAGATCGCAAATTTATTTCTTATCGCGGGGAAATCAAACGCTAAAAATAAAGATGCGACCCTATAGCCTGGTACACCGCTGCGCCGCCCACGCGGACCGAAGCAATTTGATCCAGCAGAAAGGAAATTGACATCTCTCCCGGTCGGAGGGTATAGCTCGGGTCAGAAAAATGGTGGCTTAAATTTCCCATAAATCCGAAGTAGGAGCAAGATATGGACACAGTAGACCTTAACGATGCCTACACCATCCGCACTCTGGACGATCTCGCCAAGATCTATTCCAAGCCGTTGCCCAAAATCGCCAACAAGGAAACCGACCACATCACAGAGGTCGGACGCGCCTTTATCGCCGCGTCGCCGTTCCTCGTGCTCGCCACCTCCAACGGCGATAGCATCGACTGTTCACCCAAGGGCGATGCGCCGGGTTTCGTGCAGCTGCTCGACGATCGCACACTGCTGATCCCCGACCGTCCGGGTAACAACCGCATCGACGGGATGAAAAACCTGCTGGTCAATCCGAAAGTCGGGATCATCTTCATGGTTCCCGGCTCCAACGAGACCTACCGGGTCACCGGCAGCGCGGCCATCAGTACCGACCCCGAGCTGCTGAAGCGGTGCGAGGTGCAGGGCAAGCTGCCCCGCGTCGTCCTGCGGGTCTCTGTCGAGGAGGCGTTTAATCACTGCCCGAAGGCCTTCGTACGCGCCCAGCTGTGGGATGCGACTGCCCGCCCGCCCGGCGCGCCGACCCACGGCGACTTCGCGGCCAGCCGCGACGGCAAGGACGCAGATTACGCAAAGGACTATAACGAACAATACGCCGAACGCCTGAAGACCGAGCTCTACTGAGCCGGGCACGAAAAACGTGAGGTGGTACACACCCAATAACGGCCAGCTGGCTTCCCTGGGAGTGAGCGTGTGAGGAATGCAGCACGCCGCCGCGACCCTAGACGCACAAGTGAGGAGGTGACCCTGATGACCGACCTAACCGAGGATCAAATGCTAGGCATGGCCCGCATCGCGGGCCTCCACATCCCCGACGCAGACGTCGTGCCTCTGACCCTGCGCCTCAACGCCCTGCTGGAGGCGTCGGAAGTGCTCGACCAATTCCCGCTGGAGGAAGTCCTGGCTCTCCCCACACTACCTCACCCCTCTGAACTGCTGGTCCATCAGCGCGACTCTCGAGGGGCGCCGCGGCTGGCGACGGAAACGGACGCACCCTTGGCCTACAAGCCCATCACCGAATTGGCGCATTTGATACGGACGCGACACCTGTCGCCGGTGGAACTGACCGACCTGTATCTGGAACGCATCGGTCAGTACGACGGCGAGTTGAAGTCGTATATCACGGTCTTGCCAGAGAGAGCACGGCGAGAGGCCCAAGAGGCAGAGCGCGCCCTGAAGCAGGGCGCGGATGTGGGCCCCCTGCACGGCATCCCTTTGGCCTACAAGGACGAGTTTTACACGAAAGGTGTGCGCACCACCTGCGGCTCT
>DATBLC010000006.1:0-31642 GCA_036555515.1 Binatia bacterium | reverse complement strand
GGCAACGGCCTCACGCGCGGCTCGGCGCGCTTCGGCATGAAGGAGTTCATCAACCGCGAAGTCGCGCCCTTCTTGCGAGGCAAAAATCCGCTCGAAACCGAGCGGATCTGGCAGATGTTATTCAAGCAATTCAACCCGCGCGCACAGACCGGAATGTGGAGCTCGGCGGTGAGCGCCGTCGATATCGCGCTCTGGGATATCAAGGGAAAACATTACCGAGAACCGGTGTGGCGGCTGCTCGGCGGCGCGCAGAATCCCGTGCCGGCCTACATCACTTTCGGTCTCAAGCAGTATTCCAGAGAACAACTGATCGAGGTGGCGGCACAATTGGTGAAGCAGGGCGAGACGCGCCTGAAGATGGTTGTTGCCGTCGATCCGGAAAATCCCAAGGTGGACGCGGCGCGCGTCGGCGCGGTGCGAGAAGCGGTGGGCGACGATGTCGAACTGATGATCGATGCAAATTATCTGTTCTCGTTTAACCGAGCGCTGGAGCTGTGCAAGCTAGTCGAGCCCTATCGAATCACTTGGTTCGAGGAACCGGTTTACCAGAACGATGCGGCGCTGCTGGCTGACCTGCGCCGCCACACGTGCATCCCACTGGCCGCCGGTCAAAACGAAGGACATCGTTTTCGCCACCGCGAGCTGATTGCCAATCATGCCATTGACATCGCGCAACCCAACGTTTGTTCGGTGGGCGGTTACACAGAGGCGGTGAAAGTCGCTGCGCTCGCCCAAGCATTCAATCTGCCCATTGCCAACGGCGGCGGCTGGCCGCACCATAATATGCACCTGCAAGCAGCCATGGCCAATGGCTGGCGCGTCGAGTTTCACTTCGAAATGTGGGGCGTCGGCGACAAGATCTACAAAGAGCCGCCAGCGCCGGACAATGGCTGGGTGACGCTTGCGGAATCGCCGGGATTGGGATTGGAGCCGCGGCCGGACGCGCTAAAAGAGTACGAGGAGAAGTGAACGGACCAAACGCGCGCGGCGACCGGCGGCAGGCGAGAGAAAAAACTTTCTTATGAACCTGGATTCCCGCAGTTGCGCTCAGCAGGAAACGCGAGGCGGAACCCTTCCGTAGCAAAGTCTCAGCCGAAGGCTGATCCGCCTGTGGCGGAGATGCCGTCTGCCTCTAAGCAGACATCGATCAGCGGTGCTTGGATGGAATGTTAAAGCTCGTGACAGCAAAGTGCGTAAGCGCGAAATGACTTTAAAATTTCACAGTTGGACGCCTTCGCTACTCCAGTGTTCCACCTCGCTTCCCGGCTCCAGTTTAACTGAGGAATCCGGGATGAATAGGGAGCGGAAGAGAAAAATGAAAGGGTGACTATGCCGCTCCAAGCAGGGGTGGTGGATGCTTTTCGCTTGACGCCGAATGTCCCTTTCCACTAGCCTTACGCAATTGAAGCATCACGGAGGGGCGGATCTGTCTATGAGAAAATTAATCTTCTTAGCGGCGGCCATTGCTTGGACGTTGTCTCTGCTACAAGTCTCGTCGGCGCAAAGCAATTTCTATGAAGGTAAAACCATTCGCATCGTCGTCGGTTTCTCGCCGGGCGGAGGATACGACGCCTTGGCCAGAATGCTTTCACGGCATATGCCGAAATATATTCCGGGGCGTCCGACGATTTTGGTCGAAAACATGACCGGCGCCGCAAGTTTGCTTGCCGCCAATCACATGTACCGGGTCGCTAAGCCCGATGGCCTGACCATGGGCCACTTCAGCGGCGGATTTTCGTACAGCCAGCTGATGGGGCAGCCGGGCATCGAGCTCGACATGCAAAAATTTGTCTTCGTCGGCGCGGTGGCGCGCGATGAAAGCGCCATCGCTTTGACAAAAGCAAGTGGCATCACGAGCATGGAAAAATGGTTCGCCGCGAAAACCCCCGTGAAACTGGGCACGACGGGTCCAGGCGCGTTCGGCACAGACAACGTCATAAAAATCATCAAAGCGGCGCTCAATCTGCCGATCCAAGTCATTTCCGGTTACAAAGGTACCGCGGACATGCGGCTTGCCGCCGAAGGTGGCGAGATCGACGGCACTACCTGGGGATGGGATTCGATGCGAGGAACCTGGCAGAAGGCCATCGAGTCGGGAACCGTCGTCGTCGTGTTGCAGACCGTGCCAAAAGCATTTCCGGATCTGCCGCGCGTTCCATTAGCTATCGATCTTGCCAAGACGGCCGAGGCGAAACAATTGATTGAGTATGGCATCCACTTTCCGAGCAAAATTACGAAAACCCTGGCGCTGCCGCCCGGCACGCCCAACGACCGCGCGCAAATCCTACAAAAAGCCCTGCAGCAGACCGTAAAAGACCCCGAGTTCATCGCCGAGGCCGACAAAGCGAAGATCGGCCTGGCGCCAGTAACCGCTGACGAAATGAAAAAAACCGTGGACGGTATTTTCAAGTTGGAACCGGAGATTGCGGGAAAATTGAAAACAATCCTTTTTTAGCGAAGGAAGATTGTTAGGCAGTTTAAAACGTTCCCTTCGACTTGCTCAGGGCCTGAGTTATCGAAGGCAAGTCGTTCAATCGTTCAAAATGTTTTGAATCGCTAGAGACAGGGAGCCTATGAAATTCGGCGCACACATGCTTCCGACTTATACGCCCGAGCTTGATGGGCCCGTGCCTGATTACTACGCGCGTCTGTTCGAGCAGGTTATCGAATTTGAGAGACTCGGTTTCGACCAAGCCTGGGTCACGGAACATCACTTCGGCGGCTACGGCGGTATCCTGCCGCACCCCCCGACATTCCTCTCGGCGGCGGCCGGCAAGACGTCGCGCATACGCCTCGGCGTCGCCGTAGCCGTCTTGCCTTTGCATAATCCGCTGGAACTGGCGGAGTCCTATGCCATGACAGACGTCGTCTCCGGCGGGCGTTTGGATTTTGGCATCGGCAAAGGCAGCGAGCCCGTTGAATATCGGAAATTTGGCGCGGACCGCGATGAGGCCACCCGGCGTTTCAAAGAAAGCACTGAAATCATTCGCCAAGCATGGTCCGATGAGCCGGTGAATTTTCGCGGCGAGTTCTTTGAATATGAAAATGTAAACATTCTACCCAAGCCGGTGCAGCGCCCGCACCCGCGCATCTGGGTGGGCGCGACGCGCACCGAGGAGACGTTTCGCGATGCCGGCAAAAACGGCTACGACCTAATGACGGTGCCCTTCGTTCACCCGTCCACCGATGCGCTGCGCGAGCTCGTCAAGATGTACCGTGACGAGCTTTCGCGGGCGGGCCACGACTTCGTCGGGCGCGAAGTTTTGGGCAAGTTTCATGTCTATGTATCGGACAGCTACGAGAGGGGCGCGCGCGAAGCGGGACCGTACATGAAAAACTACACCGATATCCACGCCGCCGTAGACCCCAATCGCAAACTGACCAACCATGATATCGGTTCCGACATGGCGCGCGGCTTAATCATTGTCGGCGATCCCGAGCGCTGCAGCGATACGATTCGGCGCTGGCACGAAGAGGGCGGCATCACGACTTTTTCCGGCACCTTTCATTTTGGTGGCATGCCCCAAGAACTGGCGCTGAAGAATATGCGGCTGTTCGCCGAGCGGGTGATGCCAGCGCTCGAAGGATTGTGATCAGGGAGACTAGGATTTATGGCCATTCATCCTCTGGCAGGAAAACCGGCGCCTGACGATATATTGATCGACGTCGCTCAGATCGAGAATGCCTATTACGAACGGCGGCCCAACGTCGAAGATCCGCAACAATTAGTTGCGTTCGGCACCAGCGGCCACCGCGGCAGCCCGCTCGAAAATACCCTCAATGAAGCGCATATTCTCGCCATCACCCAGGCGATCTGTGACTATCGCGCCGGGCAGAAAATTTCCGGGCCGCTGTTCATGGGCAAGGACACCCATGCGGTCTCCGGCCCGGCGCAGCGAAGCTCGTTGGAAGTTCTCGCCGCCAATGGCGTCGAAACCATCATCCAGCGCGATGACGGGTTTACGCCCACGCCGTCTATTTCGCGGGCCATCCTGGTTTACAACCGGGACAAAAAAATAGCTTTTGCCGACGGCATAGTCGTGACGCCATCGCACAACCCGCCGGCCGACGGCGGCATCAAATATAATCCGCCCCAGGGTGGTCCCGCCGATACCGATGTGACGGACTGGATTCAGCGGCGCGCCAATGCGCTGCTCTGCGAAGACAATCGCAGCGTCAAACGGATTTCTTACGATGCTGCCGTCAAAGCGAAAAGTACGCATCACGACGATTTGGTCGGTCCCTACGTGGATGATCTCACCGAGGTGATCGACATGGCGGCGATCGGTTCGTCGAAAGTGAAAATCGGTGTCGATCCGCTCGGCGGCAGCGCCCTGGGTTACTGGCAGACAATCGCCGAGCGCTACCGATTCGATATGACGATTGTAAATTCACGGATCGACCCGACCTTCAAATTCATGACCTTGGATCACGATGGCAAAATTCGCATGGACTGCTCCAGTCCTTATGCCATGGCGGGCCTGGTGAATCTGAAAGACCGCTATCAAGTCGCCTTCGGTAACGATGCCGATGCCGACCGCCATGGCATTGTCACGCCGTCGAGCGGATTGATGAATCCCAATCATTATCTGGCAGTGGCGATCAATTATCTTCTTGCCCACCGGCCGGGCTGGTCCAAAGATGCCGCTGTCGGTAAGACTCTGGTGAGCAGTTCCCTCATCGATCGAGTAGTCGAGCGGCTGGGGCGCAAGCTTTACGAGGTGCCGGTGGGCTTCAAATGGTTTTCTCCGGGCCTGTTCAATGGGTCGATCTGCTTCGGCGGTGAGGAGAGCGCAGGGGCGAGTTTTCTCTCTAACGACGGAACCGTCTGGACCACGGACAAAGACGGCATCATTCTTTGTTTACTGGCGGCGGAGATCATCGCGACGACCGGGCGCGATCCATCCCAATGGTACGATGCACTGACCCGGGAACTGGGCCGGCCCTACTATGCGCGCACTGACTTGCCGGCGAGCGCGGCGCAGAAAGATGCTCTGAAGGGGTTGCGCCCCGAAGCGCTCCCGGCGGCACAGCTGGCCGGAGAGCCGATTATTGCAAAGATGACAAAGGCGCCGGGCAACGGCGCCGACATCGGAGGACTGAAAGTCTCAGCACGCAGTGGTTGGTTCGCCGTGCGTCCTTCCGGCACCGAGGATTTGTGTAAGATTTACGCGGAGAGCCTCAACTCGGAAGAGCATTTGAAGCGCATTCAAGATGAGGCCTGGGAAATCGTGCAGTCGGTGTTCGCAGCTGGCGGCCAGTAGAATCGACGAAGTTCCGTTGATGCTCTCTTCTCGGCTCGGCAGAGAAAACATCGCGCGCATGAAATCAAATTTTACGCTATTAATAAGGCATTCATAAGTATCTAGACAAACATTGGTTCCTCAGGGACTAGTTTATTTCACTATGAAAAAAGTCGTGGTCACGGGCGGCAGCGGACGACTTGGCCAGTTCGTCATTCGCGAGCTGCTCGCGCATGGATATCAAGTTCTCAGCCTCGATAGAGTCCCGCCGCGGGAGAAACTATGTCCAAGCTGGATCGCCGATTTGCGCCATCCAAGCGATCTCTTCGAGGCGCTTAAGGAGGCGCACGGCATCATTCATCTTGGCGCTTATCAGGCGCCTAATCTCGCGGCGGACGCGGAAACCTTCGGCAACAACGTTACGTCGACTTACAATGTACTGCGCGCCGCGGCCGATTTACGCGTGAAAAAGGTCGTCGTCGCCTCGAGCACCGCGGCCTTCGGTTTCATTTATGCAAAAAATCTCTGGGCGCCCGAATATTTGCCGCTCGATGAAAATCATCCCTCCAAGCCGCAAGACTCCTACGGTCTTTCCAAAGTCGTCGGCGAGCGGATCGCCGACTCCATGGTGACGGTCCAAAAAGCGATGACCATCAGCAGCTTGCGCTTTCCCGGGGTCAACTTCGATCTGTCCTACGAGAGCTTTAGAGATCGCTGGCGTAACCCAGCTACGCGGGCGAGCGGTTTCTGGACTTATATCGACGCGCGAGACGCGGCGGCGACCTGCCGTTTGGCGCTGGAGGCGAGATTCCAAGGGCATGAAGTGTTTATCGCGTCGGCGCCGTTGAATTGCATGACCCAACCGACCCTCGAGCTTGTCCGAAAGTATTTGCCCAGGGGCGCAAAAATAAAAAAAGTTTCCGGCACGCACTGGAGCTGCGTCGATTCCGCGAAAGCGCGTCGCATGCTGGGTTTCAAGCCGAAACATATCTGGCAAGACTATCTGGAAGAAAAATATTAGTACAGTGAGGCTTGAGTCATGTTAACCATCGATGCGGATGCTCATGTGATTGAAAATGAATCGACTTGGGATTTCATGCTCGAGTCGGAACGGCCGTTTAAACCGAAAATCGTCGGGTCGAACAATCCCAAGGATACTTTCGACTATTGGCTCGTCGACGGCCGCGTCATTCCGCGCAACAACGTCGAGAGAGATCTCCCCGTTGCGGCGCGCGAAATGAGCGATCTCAGCGCGCGCATCAAACATATGGATGAATTGGGCATTGATTTACAGGTTATTTATCCCACCTTCTTTATTACGCCGATCAGCCGCCGACCCGATATCGATCTGGCAGTGTCGCGCAGCTACAACCGCTGGATGGCGGAAATCGTCAGAAAGGAACCTGACCGCTTCCGCTGGGTGCTCGTGCCGCCGCTGCAAAGCTTCGAGCACCTCTCGGAAGAATTGAAGTTCGGCAAGGAAAACGGCGCCTGCGGCGTCTATCTGCGCGGTCTAGAAGTCGAGCGCATGCTCAGCGACCCCTATTTTTATCCGTTGTATGAGCAGGCCAGCGCGTTGGATCTGCCGATTTGCGTGCATTCGGCGAACGGTGCGTTCACGACCTACGATTTTTTCACCGACGATCCTGGATTCTCCAAGTTCAAGCTCGCGGTGATCGGCGCGTTCCATTCTTTCGTATACCATGGCGTGCCGCAGCGTTTTCCGAAGCTGCGCATCGGCATCATCGAAGTGAGCGCGCAATGGATTCCGTACGCGGTTCACGATCTCGCCCGGCGCTTCGCGCGGCGTGGCAGGCCGTTCCCGAACAACGTACTTCGCGACAACAGAATCTATGTCACTTGCCAGACCGACGACGATTTGGACCACGTGCTTAGATACGCGGGAGACGACAATCTGGTCATCGGCACGGATTACGGCCATGCCGACAATGCCGTGGAAATCGTCGCGCTGCGCAAGCTGCGCGCGGAAGGAAAAATTGACGGCCCGGTGATTGACAAGATATTGCAAGAAAATCCATCGGCGCTTTACGGGCTGTAGCGCACAATGCGTATGCGGTTCAAAGCTTAACGTCCAAGGTTCAAAGGCTTCGCCTGTTCGACGTTCGCCGTTCCCCGCTCCGAGCCTTGAACATTGAACCTTGAACTTTGAACTGATCACATAGGAGGACTATCGTGTTAAGCATCGACGCGGACGCCCATGTTATCGAATGCGAAAAGACCTGGGATTACCTGGAAGGCAGCGACAAGCGCTACCGCCCGGTGGCGATTGGCGTCGATATGCCGTCCGGCAAGACGCAGAATTTTTGGATCATCGGCGGGCGGCTGATCGGCGGACGCGATAACATCGGCCAGGACACATCCAAGGAATCGCGCGAGATGGCCAACATCGATTCGCGCTTGAAGCACATGGACGAGATCGGCACCGGAATCCAGGTTCTCTACCCGACGCTCTTTCTCCGGCCGGTGACGGATAATCCACGAATCGAGCTGGCGCTCTGCCGTTCTTACAATCGCTGGATGGCCGATATTTGGTCGAAAGAGAAAAAACGGCTGCGCTGGGCCGTACAATTGCCACTGTTAAGCATGGATAAGGCGCTGGACGAACTGCGCTGGTCGCACGGCAACGGCGCCTGCGCCGTGTTCATGCGCGGCGTCGAAACTCATCACACGCTGCACGATCCGTATTTCTTTCCGCTCTACGAAGAAGCCAGCCGGCTCAATATGCCCATCGGCATTCATTCCGGCATCGGCAACTTCACGGTCAATGAAATGCTCGGCGGCGAGCCTTTCCGGGTCGCCAAGCTGATCGTCATCGGCGGCTTTCATTCGATGATTCTGAACGGCATTCCGGAAAAATTTCCGAAACTGCGTATCGGCGCCATCGAAGTGGCGGCCCAGTGGGTTCCCTATATAGTCCACGATTTGAACCTGCGCTTCCCCAAGCTCGAAGGCAAACAAGCGCGTCCCGACGTGCTGAGCGGCAGCAACCAGCTGTTCGTAGCCTGCCAGACCGACGACGATCTGCCGTACGTGCTCAAGTACGCCGGCGAAAACTGCCTGATGATCGGATCGGATTACGGCCATGCGGATAACGCCAGCGAGTTGCTCGCATTGGCCAAACTGAAAGAACAGGGCGACATCGATGCGCGGGTCATCGACAAAATTCTTTGGGCGAATCCGGCGAAGTTTTACGGCTTGGATCAGGAATTCAAGAACGAGGGCGAGCAAGATTGAGGCGGGACATGTCTGAGAAATTTGACTTGCTGCTGAGCGGAGGAACAGTACTGAACCCGGCAACGGGCGTAAATCAAATACTGGATGTAGCCGTCGCCGGTGATCGTGTCGCCGCCATCGGCGCAGGGATCCCGCGCGCCGATGCGAAGAAAGTCCTCGACGTCGCCGGCTGCTACGTCACACCCGGACTTATCGACTTCCACGTGCATAGTTACTGGGGCGTGAATCCCTACGGCTGTGATCTTGATGCCCTGTGCCTGGCCACCGGCGTGACGACGACGATGGATGCCGGTTCCGCCGGCCCAGTTAATTTGCTCGGCTTTCGCAAACTCGTGTATGAGAAATCCAAGACGCGCATGCTCGGTTTCGTCGCACTGGCCCAACATGGGGTGCTCAACGAGCCGGGAGAATTGCTGAGTCTAGGATTCGCGGATAGCGACGGTTCTGCTCAGGCGGTGAGCGACAACCGGGATATCGGCATCGGCGTTAAAGTGCGGCTGCACAAGAAAGCCATTGGTGATAATAGCCGCGCCGCGCTACGTCTGGCGCTCAAGGCGGGCGAGGCGACGCGCACGCCGATCATGGTTCATGTCGGTAACACGGCCATCGGCATGGACGAGATTGCGGCGACCTTGCGTTCGGGCGATATCATCACACACTGTTACACGCCGCAGAAGCCGTCGATTATCGACGAGCAGGGTAAACTGCTTGCCGAGGTGCGCAAAGCCAAAGAGCGCGGCGTGATCTTCGACGTCGGCCATGCCGGCGGTCATTTCGATTTCAATCTGGTGCGCCGCGCCATGGGCGAGGGAATAGTGCCGGATATTATCAGCTCGGACCTGCATGGCCGCTTGAGCCAGCCGGGCTTCGGCGTCGTCGGCGATTTGCTGACGACCCTGACCAAGTTCTTGCCGCTAGGTTTGAGCTTTGATGAGATCATCGCGAAATGCACGGTCAACGCCGCCCGCGTCGTCGGCTGGCAAGACCGCATCGGCAGTCTCGAAGTCGGACGCGAGGCGGATATTGCGGTCCTGCAGATCGTCGACGAGCCCACCAAACTGCGCGACTCGGTGGGCGGTGAGATAACCCACAAGCAACGCATCGCCGCGAAGTGGACGATCCGCGCGGGCGAAGCATTTCAAGGAAAGGGATGAACCCGGATTCCGCAGTTGCGCTCAGCAGCAAGCGCGAGGCGAAACCCTTCCGTAGCAAAGTCTCAGCCGAAGGCTGATCCGCCTGTGGCGGAGATGCCGTCTGCCTCTAAGCAGAGATCGATCAGTGGTGCGGTGAGAGACAGTTCAGCCTGATAACGACGAAACGCCAAAGCGCAAAATGACTTTGAAATTTTACAGTTGGACGCCTTCGCTACTCCAGGGTTCCACCTCGCTTCGTCTCCTCAGTCTAACTGCGGATTCCGGGATGAACCCAGTTCCGCTTCCGCAGGTACGCTATAAGCCGAGCCGGAGGCAGATAAGCTCTGTTCAAAACGTTTGGAACGATTGGAACTGCTGGAACGACTGGAACCTTTCCACGGAAAAATTATGCCGGAACCAGCTCGGGATCCATCGGGTACGTGGAAAGAATTTCCGCGCCCTTGTCGGTTACGCGCAATAGGTGCTCCAGTTTCACCGGGTAGTGATTGATCTCCAGAGCGACGATCATATTTTCTTCCAGACTGACCATATATTTCTCGGGATCACCGCCGCGCAACCAGGGCGATTCGTAAATACACAGGCCGACGCCGTGGAAGCCGTCGAAGCCCGGCAGACGCGCCGTGGCGCCCTTGCCGAATCGTTTGAACGCCTCCATGCACGGACCGGGTTTGACGAAGGGCAATGCCTGCTGCATGCTTTCATAGGCTTCGTTGTAGCGCTCGCGGCTTTGTTGGGTTGGATTTCCGCGGCTGAAGGTACGGCAAAAGTCGCTGTAATACCCTCCCGGCCCCGCCACCGTGGCGTCGGTAATGACGAGATCGCCTTCCACCACGACGAGATCGCAGCCCATCGGTTCGTTGTGCGGCCGCGTGTCGGCGCGCGAAGAGTCATAGATTGAAATGAACTCACTGCCCGCTTCGAAGCTCTGGTCCATCAAAACGTCCAGCATGATGCGGCTTAATTTGCCTTCGGGAACGTCGGACACGCGGAGCGCTTGGCGCACGAGATCATAGCCGCGCTCTTTGGCTTTGGTGGTCCAGCGGATCAGTTGGACTTCTTCCGCCGTCTTCACGGCGCGCGCCTCGTTCACGGCGCGAGTGCCGTCGACGAGTCGGACACCGGAGGCTTGCAGTCCTTCGACCGCTTCCAGATTCAAACAGTCCACACCGACGCGCTCGCCGGCCGCGCCGATCTCCTTCAAGCCCGCCGCGACTTGGGCGACGAAATCTTGCGTGGCCACCGGCGGGCGCATGCCGAACATAAAGGCATCGAAACGCAAGCTGCGATAGGTCCGCTTGCGCGACAATTCGCGCTGGCAGATCAACGGGGCGCCCTCGGCGGGTATCAACGCGAACCGCTGTATCGCCGTGGCGCGCAGACCCAACATCATGACCGTGTTGGTGGCGTAGCGTATATTGATCCAGTCGGTGAGCAGAAGGGCGCCGAGTTTTTGTTGTTTCATCACACTCTGCAGCCGTGCCAGGCGATCGCTGCTCAGCCGCTCGTTATTTACACCGAAAGGGGTTAGGTCTGCATAGAACATGGGCTCTCCTCAGGCGTCCGATTTCTTTCACTCGCTTTGGTTCCAGGACACTAAACCATCGAAGATAAATATTGACAAGCTCTGGAGGGTTGGAGCAGAATCGCGCATCCACGGACAAAGGGGGGCTGGTATGGGCATGACCCACGGTCATCAAAGTCTCGCATCTAAGTTGCGCGAACTCGCCGGCCGCTTTGCCGGCGTCGCGGTTTTTGTCTCCCTGCTATCGACTCCAGCGTCACTTTGGGCGCAACAGGCAAAGAAACTGCCATTCCCTTATTCGCCCATAGGGCTCAACTGTCTCCCCTGGTTTGTCGCCAAAGATGCGAGGATTTTCGACAAACACGGGATCGAGTTTGATCCGGTATTTATCGGCGCGTCCTCGGCGCTTTTCAACGCGATGTTATCGGGAGCGGCGGACCTGGCCGGGTCCGGAGGTCCGGCGGTCATTGCAAATATTTTGAAAGGCGGAGATATCATCCACATCACCGCCATGGTGCCGCGCTTTACCCAATCCATCATGGTCCGGTCGGAGATCAAAAAGCCCGAAGATATGGCGGGCAAGAAGATCGGCGTGAGCCGTCTCGGTACGGTGACCCATTTTGCGCTCCAGACCGTGTTGGACGGCTATAACATCAAGGGCGTCACAATCCTGCAAATGGGCGGTCAGCCTGAAGCCTTCGCGGGGGTGAGCCGTGGCTCGGTAGACGGGGCGGTGTTTTCTCCGCCTTACAATTTTCAACTCAGGAAGATGGGCTTCAACGAACTCGTTTCTCCCAATGATTTGGCGAAACTCACGGAGTTTATTACCAATGGCATCGTCGCTCGGCGGTCCGTGGCTGAAAAAGACAAAGAGACCGTGATCAAAACCATCAAAGGCACCGCAGAAGCGATCAAGCTTATTCAGACGGACAGGGAATTCACGAAAAGAGTGATGAATAAGTGGATGCCGATGAAAGACGCGGAAATGGTGGAACAGGTTTACCGCTTTGCGACAGAAAATTTTTCCAAGGAAGGCATTGTCCCCGAGGGCGCGCTGCGCGGCATGGTCAAGCAAATGGTGCAGAGTAACCTGGTCGACGCCAAGATGGCCGCGGCCACGCCGGTTGCGGCCTACTACGATAATCGCTACGTAGAAGAAGTGAAGCGCTCCGGATTCTTTGATCAGCTTTGGAGATAGGGTTAACGACTCGCGGCCGGGTCGAAGAAGAGGTGACGAGCCATGTTAAACGCCATCGTCCTATTGAACACAGAACGTGACAAGACCAACAAAGTGGCTGAGGCTCTCGCCGACATGGACGGTGTGAGCGAGGTTTACTCCGTTGCCGGTCGATATGACCTCGCGGCCATCGTCCGGGCGAGCGATAACGATCAGCTCGCCAAGATCGTTACGGAGCATATTCGCGCCGTGTCCGGAATCACCACTTCCGAGACGCTCATTGCCTTTCGCGTTTATTCGCGCCACGACCTCGAACGCATGTTCTCCATCGGCATGGAAAAACCGTAACGTCGCTGAATCGTGCTCGTTACTCGTGCTCGTGCTCGGACGAACACGAATCACGATAGCTGCGCGCCTTGCTTCTGAGATTTTTTAGGCAATCTCGATTTTTTCAACCCGGATTCCGCAGTTAAACTGAGGAGCCCGGAAGCGAGGTGGAACACTGGAGTAGCGAAGGCGTCCAACTGTGAAATTTCAAAGTCATTTCGCGCTTACGCACTTCGCTGTCACGAGCTTTAACGTTCCATCCAGGCACCGCTGATCGAAGTCTGCTTAGAGGCAGACGGCATCTCCGCCACAGGCGGATCAGCCTTCGGCTGAGACTTTGCTACGGAAGGGTTTCGCCTCGCGCTTGCTGCTGAGCGCAACCGCGGAATCCGGGTTCAACGGATAGCTTGGCGCCGTTCTGACAGCCGATTTCACCTGCCTGTTGAAGCGTTCGTCGAAAAAGTTCGGGTTTAAACCGGCGATTTTCGACTAGCCCCTGCCGGCTCCAGAAATAAAGGCGGTCCGTTTTACACAGTCGTGCCAGAAGCTCCATGCCGATCTGAGTTCTTGGATCCGGCTCATGGCGCTGCAGCAAATCCATGAGGTCGATTGAAGCATTCAACGTGAATCCCTTGAGAAAGTTGATGATGCGCGTCGTGACGAATAGCGTGTAGAGGTCTTCGCGTTGGCAGTCGCCGGTTTCGACCGCCATTGCGGTGAGCCGGGAGCGCACCAGGTCTTCTTCGGTCAATTGCAGCCCGCGGGCGATGGGTGCGTTGGGAGTTCGGTAGAACGGCGACGCGCCCAGAAGCACCGGCAGGCGCGCGTTAAAAGCAAGGGTCTGAATCATGCTCTCCAGGCTCTCATTGGGTAGACCGAGAATCTGATATGAGACGATTTTGAAGCCGAGCGCGTGGGCCTTGCGCACGACCTTTAGATAGGTTTCGAGCGTGTGCGGGCGCTTGGTCGTCTCGCGCACCGTCTTGTCGGAGGAGACCAGCGCAAGATTCAGTTGCGAGAATCCCGCCGCGAACATCAATTCCAGTAGTTCGTCATCGAGGCTCAAATAGCTGATGCCGTTCATGGCAACGAAGGCCATCTGCCGGTCGGGAAAGCGCGCGGCGAGCCGGCGGCAGAGCTCTTTAAAGGTTTTCATGTAGTATGTCAGGTTATCGTCTTCGAAATCGATGACGCGATAGCCTTGTTGGTAGCGCAGGTCGATTTCCGTCAAAACGCTTTCGAGGGCGCGGCGGCGATAGTTGTGGCCGAAAGTCGTATGCACGGAGCAGAAAGAGCATTTGTGCGGGCAACTGCGCGAGGTGATCATGAAGGTCATGGGCTTGCCCGCCAGGGTGTAACGCCAAGGCGGCAGGTCACTCAGGTCGGGGAGCGGCAATTCGTCTATCGGGTAGTTGCCGTCCATGGGATTGAAGCGCTGTTGGCCGTTTTGTTTGAAAACCAGATTCGGTACCCGCTCAACCGGCGTTTCGCCGCGCAGATGCCGCAGCAGCTCGACCAGAGGCTTTTCGCCTTCGCCCCGAATCACGTAATCGACGTTGGGCGATGACAGCAATGACTCCGGCGCCGCGGAGGCATGCGGACCGCCGATGACGACCGCAACGTCGAGGCATTTCTTCGCCCGCGCCGCAACTTCGAGCGCCTCGCGGTAGTAAGGCGTGAAGAGCGAAGAAATCCCCACCACATCCGGTTGGCATTCGGCAATTTCGGCTTCGATATCATCGAAAGATTTTCCGAAGTGATAATAATGATAAAAAGTGGAGAACGGCGATTTGTCCGCGACCGGGTAAAACTCCTTGAGATACTGGAGTTCTTTCGGAATCGGCACCGTTCTTCGCCCGCAGCCACCGTGGAAATCCTTGATCACGACTTCCACACCGGGCAAGCGGTTTTTAACGGCGGCTTTCAAATGACACAGGCCGATGGGTTGCAGCCTTACGTCGGTATCGTAGAAGTCTTGAACCGGCGGTTGGAGGAGGAGGAGCTTCATGGCGCGTCAGAGTTTAAGACGATTGCTCGTTGACCCTGTGTTTGTCATTCTTCTACCAGATAACTACAATCCAAGAAAACTGACTCGAAGGGGATCGCCGGCTTTACTAAGCTGACCCGAATTACGAACGATGGTTCAACCGTACCAGCGGTATAACCTTGCTATCTTTGCCTACGGTTCGCTCCTATGCGATCCGGGAGAGAAGATCGCGCCGCATATCATTGCGCGGATCACTCAACTCAGTCCATGGCCCATTGAGTACGCCGCAGGGCCAAGTTGCGCGGCAATGGGCCGACGCTGGTGATTCACCGGTCAGGTGGAATCGTGCAGGGGCAGCTCCTAGTGTTGGACGTGTCGCTTGACCGAATCAATGAAGTCGAAGAATGGCTTTGGGCAAGGGAAGGACAGCCGCCGCGGGACGGGATCAGGCGCATGAAGTGGGATGGATACGGCCAGGTTCTCTATTGTGATCTCGAGTCGACGCTCGGTGAAGTGGATTTGAATCCTCAATTGCTGGCGCGGTTCGCCATCGAAAGCGTTTGCCAACAACCGGAGCGAAACGCCATCAAATATCTCGCCAACAATATCGAGCAGGGCGTCATCACGCCCCTGACTTTTGCCTACCGAGACGCCGTCTTGAACATTACCGGCGCGGTGAATCTATGGCAGGCGGAACAGATCATTTTGCGCTCGGCGGGCCTGGAAAAGCAAAAAGGCGGCTGACCTTTCGCAGAATTTCCGTGAGCGGCAAGTATTGATGTAAGCCGGAGACGGACGAGGTTGAGGCCGCACCCTGCGGAATCTGGAATTCAGCTCGATTAGCTAACTGCGGTTCGCCATGTTAAGCTGGAATGCATTCAGAGCTTTTGCAGTCACATGGCGCGCCTCTGAGCTTTAAACAAGCCAGAGCTTTTTGTTAATTTAAGAAGGAGGTTACATGGCGAACAAGGAGGAGGAAGTCGTGCTGTCCGATGGGACTTTAGTAAGGCACAGAGTCAGCGGTTATTTCGGCAGGATCGATGGTATAACGGCGATCCAAGGCTGCTTTACCAACCTCGGTGTTCCGATACAGATAGCGGCCAGCAAAGAAGGCTTCCAATATCGCGTGATTGTGAAGGGCGAAAAGATGCGGCGAATCGCGCCGGTGCGTGATCTGGAGGTCCTTTCAGCCGGAACCAGCATCGAGGTGACATGCTTCAGTTGCCAGTCGACGTTTTCCAGTAGCCCGAGCGTGATCGACAAGCCGGGCGGACTCTGCGAATGCGGCGGTTGGATTTGCCCGGAATGTTTGGCGTGCCAGCAACCGCAGGAGAACTCCACCGCCAACTGTCCAAACCAGCGTAAGAGGCTTCTCAAGAAGGCGGCAAGTCACAAACGCGTAAAAGCGACGTAGTCTTCAATAACAACAGTCTCAGAGCTGCCCGGATCGAGGTTCCGTAATTGAGCCTCGAAATTTCGCCACAGTAGTCTCGCCGGAAAAATGCCCGGCGGCGATTTTCTTTAGCTTGTCCTGAACTTTGTTCGACCATTTTCATTGTGTCGAAGGTTTGAAAAGCACTATTTCCCCCTTGCTGTCGCCGCCGTCCGCGATCTAAGATGCGCCCATAGGTCCCATGGAACAGCATTTCGCTGATTGAGGAGTGATACCAGTGAAAATCAATCGCATCGAGACCACCAAGCTTGAAATGCCCTATAAAAAACCTCTGGTCACGGCGACGAATAATTTCACGGTTGCCCGCGGCCTGCTCGTGAAGGCCGTGACGGACGAGGGCGTGGAGGGGTATGGTTACTCCGATCTCTTTCCACGCACCGGCGAGACGCCGGAGTCGGCGGCGCATTTCATCGAGGTCGTGCTGAAGCCGAAGGTGGTCGATCGCGATCTGGACGATTTGGGCCGTATCCGGGCCGACATCGACCATGTCTTGACGGGCAACCCAAGGGCGAAAGCGGCGTTAGAAGGGGCTTTATACGACGCGCTGGCGCGCAGTGTTCACATTCCATTATATCTGCTGCTCGGGGGGCGGTATCGAAATGACGTCAAGGTCATCAAAATGGTCAGCGTTGGCGGCGCCGACGCCATGGCCGATGAGGCGCGGCAGTTGGTAAACCAAGGGATGGCGCTCAAGCTCAAGATGAGCGGCAAGATCGAGGCGGACCTGAGCCGCGTCGTCGCGGTGCGCAAAGCCGTCGGCGAGGGCGTGTTCATCAAAGTCGACGCCAACGAAGCCTATGACGCCAAGACTGCCATCCGTTTAGCGAAGGGATTGGCTGATCAGGGTGTAGAAATTTTCGAGCAACCGGTGCCGCGCGATCAGTTCGACGCTTTGTGGGAAGTGAAGAAGCACTCGCCGGTGATGATCGAAGCCGATCAGTCGGTGCGATCGGCGGCGGACGCGCAGATGCTGATCAAGAATCGCATGATCGATGCCATCAACACCGGCATACCGAAAGCCGGCAGCATCGGCGAAGTCAGAAAGATCGCCGAACTCTGCGAACTGAACGGTATTCGCTGCGCCCTTTCGAACACGGCCGGTTCTATGGTCGGCGACGCCGCGGCGCTGCATCTCGCCGTCAGCACGCCGGGAATAGCGCCGCTGTGCGAGCTGGGAGAATTCGAGGTGATAACCGGCGATCCGTTTTTCGGTCTGACCGTGGAAAAGGGGGCAATCAGCGTGCCGGAGGGCGAGGGGCTCGGTGTGAGTTTGCGGGGATTCTAGAAAAATGAAGCAATGGAGTGGTGGAATATTGAAGTAATGGGTTTCGGATTTCCCAATGCTCCAGCGCTCCAGCCTCATTTCGGACCGAGGAGGGCGTGACTATGGCCAAGGCTGAACTCAAGAAAACTCTTCAGCAGTTCGACGAGGAATTGAAACGACTGCACCTCAGCGGGCAGTGGGTTTATGAAGGCTTGCTGACGCAATGCATCGGCGGGCCGAAGCCGAGAGGCGATGCCTTTATCTGGCCGTGGAAGACGGTGTTCGAAAAGTTGACCGAGGCTTGCGATGTTCTCGAGGAAAGCTTCACCGCCCGGCGCAGCCTGCTATTCAACAATCCGGGTCTGCCGATGGGCGGCACGACGCACACTTTGCTCATGGGAATTCAAATGATCAAGGCTGGCGAAATCGCCTGGGCGCACCGGCACACGCTTGCGGCAATTCGATTTGTCATCAAGGGCGACGGCAAGGTTTTTACCGTGGTTGATGGCGAAACATGTCCGATGGAGCCTTTCGATTTGATTCTCACGCCGCAGTGGACCTGGCACGATCACCAAAACCCCACGAAGGAAACGGCCATATGGGTCGATGTGCTCGACGTGCCGTTCATGCTCGGCCTGAACCTGCCTTTTTACGAACCGTATCCGGGAGACAAGGTTCAAGCCGTGCGCCAGAAATTGAGCGAACACTTGCAGCAGAGGGCAGGCGTCGTTCGTCCCACCTGGGAAAAAGCCCAGAAGAAAAATCTGCCGCTCCGTTATCGCTGGAAGGACGTCGAACCTCAACTGCGCGCGCTGGCCGACCAGGCGGGCAGCCCATACGACGGCGTTGCTTTGGAGTATGTCAGTCCGACCACCGGCGGGCCGACGCTTGCAACACTCAGTTGCTGGATTCAACTGCTGCGGCCCGGCGAGCATACAAAGAAGCATCGCCACACTTCGAGCGCGGTTTATTTCGTGGTCGGCGGCGAAGGCACCACCACCGTTGGCGACAAGGCGATGGACTGGAGCAAACATGATTCATTCGCAGTGCCCAATTGGGCGTGGCACGAGCATGTGAATCGTTCGAAGACACAGGAGGCGATTCTTTTTTCCGTAAACGATACGCCGATCGTCAGCGCCTTTGGCCACTATCGCGAAGAGCCGGAGAATTCGTTGCATACGGCGCCGACGCCTCAAGTCCCTCCGGTGGCAATACGATAATAGCTGCTCCAGCCGTTCAAAACGATCCAGTCGTTCCAGACGTTTTGAACGAAGCGCAGCCGTTAAAGGTTTTGAATCTTGGCTTCACAGACAGTAACGACTTGAGTGATGGGAAGAATATTTAATGGCAGACTTGCGTAGCTGGCTCGACGATGTCGACAAGCTCGGCCAACTGATGACGGTGGAAGGTGTCGACTGGGATCTCGAGCTATCGACGTTGACCGAAGTGATTAACGAGCGGGCCAAACAGCGTCCGGCCATCGTCTTCGACAAAATCAAAGGCTATCCCGAGGGCTACCGTGTGGCGGTCAACTTGCTCTCGTCGGTCAACCGGCTGGCCCTGACCATGGGGATGGAGCCAACGCTCGGTGCATTCGATTTCGTGCAACAGTGGCGCCGCCAAGTCAGATCCATCCAACCGATCGAGCCGACAAAGGTCCCGAGCAGCGCGCTCTTCGAAAACATCCAAAAGGGAAGCGATATCGATTTACTCAAGTTCCCAGTGCCGCGCTGGCATGAACTGGACGGCGGGCGCTATATCGGGACCGATGATCTTGTCATTACTCGCGACCCTGAAGAAGGATGGGTGAACGTCGGCACTTACCGGATCATGATTCACGGGCGCGATCACATGGGCCTCCATATGTCGCCCGGCAAACATGGCCGGGTGCACCGCGACAAGCACCATCAAGCGGGAAAGCCGCTGCCCATCGCCGTATCGTTCGGCCACCACCCGATTAATTTTCTCGTGGCGTCTACCGACGTGCCGAATCGCGTGAACGAATACGCCTACGCCGGAGGAATTACCGGCAAGCCTTTGGAGATCGTCGAAGGTCCATTGACGGGATTGCCGCTGCCGGCCGATTCCGAAATCGCTGTCGAGGGCGAGGTCCTGCCGAATGATTTCATGCCGGAAGGGCCGTTTGGCGAGTGGACCGGCTATTACGCGAGCAACCAGCCCGCCGTGCCGGTAATCCGCGTCAAAGCGGTATATCACCGCAACAATCCGATCATGTGCGGATTTCCGCTCTTGAAACCGTCGAGCGGCGACAATCTGCATTTTTCGCTCATGCGCTCCGCGCTGATTTGGAATGCATTGGACGAAGCAGGTGTTCCCGACGTGCAAGCCGTGTGGGCGCACCCGTCGGGCGGACGCTTCATGACAGTGCTGTCCATTCGCCAGCGTTATCCCGGCCACGCGAGACAAGCGGCGATGATCGCAAGCCAGTGCCGTAGCGGCGCTTATCTTGGTCGATACGTGGTCGTGGTCGACGATGATATCGATATCACTAATTCGGAAGAAGTGATCTGGGCGATCAGCTCGCGCTCCGACCCGGTTCATTCCATCGAGATCCTCAGACGCTGCTGGAGCGGCCCCCTCGATCCGCGCATTGCGCGCGACGAGGTCGGGCACAGCTCGCGCGCGATCATCGACGCTACGCGGCCCTACGAATGGCGCGACAAGTTTCCCAAGTCCAGCGGCGCAAGCCGCGCGCTCAAGGACAAAGTCGCCAACGACTGGCGCGTATTTCTCGACCAGAAAGTCGGCGTGAAATAAACGTTGGAAAATTAACATCCATATGGATAACGGGCAAATTGCCGAGTTGGTCGCCTGGATCACCGACGCGGGGTTGGCTGGTCAGTCGGAAACGGCAATGCTTGGTGGTTTCTGCGAACGCGTCGTAGCTTGCGGATTACCGCTCGCTCGCGCGAATGTTATCATCGACACGCTGCACCCGGTATATGAAGGCCGCGCCTTTACCTGGAAACGCCACCTAAGGGAAACCGCGCTGAGCGAGTATGGCCGAAGTCCCGAGCACTTGGACCGATGGGAACACAGCCCGTTTTACCGTCTCGAAATCTCCGGTGAGTCGCTGCTCAGACGCAGGCTGACGGCGGCAACTGAGTTCGAGTTCCCGATATTTTCCGAGCTGCGCGCGGATGGTATCACCGATTACATTGCGGTGGCCAATCGGTTCGCCACCGAGGGAATCATCGGCGAGATGGATTGCGTCTATTCGTCGTGGGCTACGGACGCGCCACAGGGGTTCGGCGATGCCGACGTGGCCGCACTGAGCCGGCTCATGCCCTCCTTTGCGCTGGCGATGAAATCGGCGTCGCTGGCGCGCGTGGCGGCAACTTTGGTTGAGACCTATCTGGGGCGCGATGCCGGCCGGCGCGTGTTAGAGGGCCGCATCGCGCGTGGCATCGCGGATCGGATCGAAGCCGTTCTCTGGTTTAGCGACCTGCGGAGCTATACGCGGATCAGCGATTCGGCGGCCCCTGAGCAAATCATTCCATTTCTCAACGACTACGCCGGCGCTATCATCTCTGCCATTCATGAGCAAACGGGTGACGTGCTGAAGTTGATGGGCGACGGCATCCTCGCCATGTTCACGGCGGACAATAGTGGCCGCGCCTGCCATGCCGCGCTGGCAGCGGCGTCCAAAGCGCGCCGCGCCGTCGCAGCGGTAAGCCAGTGCCGGGCCGCTCAAAATCTGCCGACCACAGATTTCTATCTCGGTCTTCACGTCGGCGAGGTATTTTACGGCAACATCGGCAGCAGGGAGCGCCTGGATTTCACGGTCGTCGGACCGGCGGTCAACGAAGTGAGCCGGATCGCCGGCTTGTGCCGTTCGGTCGACCAGCCGCTGCTCGTCTCCTCCACGTTCGCGTCCGCAATCGGCGAATCGAAAAAACTGCTTGTCTCGGTCGGGCGATACGCGCTGCGCGGCGTCGGACGTCCCGAAGATTTATATACGCTCGAGAACGGTACGGACGCCTGCGTCGAACAGTCGTAAGCTGCTAACCGCTCAGGGCCGGTTACTGAAGACTTTACCGGAGAAGACTCGGCAACCGGCCTCTGAGGATTTCCTCGGCTTCCCTAACAATGTCTTGGATCACTTCCCTGACGCTTTTAATGGAATCGATCAAGCCGGCATCTTGACCGAAGGATAGCGAAGCGTTGTCGACATCGCCGGCGGCGCGGGCGGCAGCGACTTGCTTGCCGACCTCGCGCGCATTTTGGCGCAGCGCCCATTCGCGTCCCGACCAGCGCTCGATAAACTTATTGCGCCGAGCGCGTGACATCGCGCCCGGCCAGACGCGTTGGCTGGCAAGATCGGGAATTTCGGTCAACACGGTGTCGTGGCCGTCGCTCTTGACGATCGCTTGCTTGAAATTGGCATGAATCGGCGCTTCCGGCGTGGCCATGAAACGCGTGCCGAGCAACACGCCTTCGGCGCCTAGAGCCAGCGCCGCCGCCAGGCCGTGGCCGTCGGCGATACCGCCGGCGCAGAGAACCGGCAGCGGCGCTACGGCCCTGACCATCATCGGCACCAACGGCAATGACGCCATCCAAACCACGTGCCCTCCGGCTTCCGTGCCTTGCGCCACGAGAACATCGGCGCCGGCTTCAGCGGCGCGGCGAGCTTCGGGAACTTCCCCGGCCATATACATAACCTTGCAGCCGGCATCGTGGGCGCGCTGAAAGTAGTCACGCAGGCTCTGGTCTTTGCGCGCCCATGCAAAGGCGGCGACCGCCGGTCGAGCGCGTAGCGTGACCGCGAACATATCGTCCTGTATCTGAAACAACAGATGATTGATGCCGAATGGTTTGTCGGTGCGCTCGCGAATGGCACCGATTTCGGCGTCCAGTGTCGCGGCGTCGAATGCTGATGTGCCAAGGGTGCCGAACCCGCCGGCGTTGGATACGGCGGCGACCAGCGGCGCGGTGGTTGCGGTACCCATGCCGCCCAGAACGATCGGATGCGGAATGCCGAGCAGATCGCAAATGCTCGTGTGAATCATGGCGCCTCCTTGTTTTCCTTTGAGACCTTAGCCTTAGCTCCCAGCCGTAGCTGAAACGGCGCATTTTGTAAAATAGAGATGATTGATTCAACCCGGATTCCGCAGTTGCGCTCAGCAGGAAGCGCGAGGCGGAACCCTTCCGTAGCGAAGTCTCAGCCGAAGGCTGATCCGCCTGTGGCGGAGATGCCGTCTGCCTCTGAGCAAACATCGATCAGCGCTGCTTGGATGGAACGTTAAAGCTCGTAACAGCGAAGTGGGTAAGCGCGAAATGACTTTGAAATTTCACAGTCGGACGCCTTCGCTACTGCAGGGGTTCCACCTCGCTTCAGGGCTCCTCAGTTATTAAGGAGTCCCCAATTGAGTAACCAAACAGCGACCGAGGGGTGAGACCTGGAGAGTGCGGGCACAGGAGCGCAAAGGTTGTTTTCAGGCCCTGCCGGCGGGCATTTCCACCTATGGAGAGGACGGGGTGGTGGCCGGCAAGGCAGAGAACCATTGACCGCGATCGGAAGGGCTCGCCTCTCGGTCGCACATAGCGACATAGTCTCTAAATAACGAACTCATTAGTAACTGCGGGATCCGGATTAAAGGACGGATTCGGGAAACGGGCGAAAAAAAACTGGTTTCGCTTGACGGCCAATAGTCCTGTTGGCTAGCGTACAACCGTACGCGTTGGGTTGTTCAATTGCGCGCACCATTTCCGGACGATATTTTTTCCAACTCACAGGAGGTCATCATGCCACATATTCCGTACGTCGAGATCGAAACGATTACGGACCCCGAGATTCGCGGCTACCTCGAGAGGGCGCGCAGGGAAGGAACGCCTCGGCCGGAGAGTCAAGCGATTCGCGCCAACAATCCCGATGTGATCCGGGCGTTTTCGCAGGCGTGGGACCTGACGTTTCGGAACGGCGTTGTCGATCATAAACTGAAGGAAATGTGCCGCGTCTACGTGTCCAAATCGATCGACTGCGAATATTGAGGCGTGCAGCGGTCCGTCCAGGCTGGACGGCAGGGACTGTCGGAGGGAAATTACGACGAGCTGCTCAATTTTCAGACGTCGAATAAATTCACTGAGCGCGAGAAAGTGGCGCTGACGTACACCAGCGCGATCATCTGGAATTCCGACATTGCAGACGAGGCCCTCTGGGAGAAGCTGCACCGCCACTTCACGATTGCCGAGCTCGTCGAGCTCGGATTTTTCATAGCGCTGACGTTCGGCCAGCAACGTTGGATCAAAACGCTGGGCATCGGCCACGGTGAAGTCTTGGCCGATAACGCGGCCGGACTTGCGGCTTCCCATAGCGGCAAGATCGGTTTACCAGGGACTCAAAGATGACTATCGCTGAAATCATTTTGTTGGGACCAAGCAGAATCAAAATTGGACGCGCGACTGGTCTGACAACATAGAAAATAGATCGACTAGTTCGCCGCGAAACAGTAGAACAAACCGTTGCCGCCCGAGCTGCGCAGCGCGTCCTGACCGCATCCTCGTGAGGGATGCGAGGAATTCCACGACCTGGAGGATTCGTCGTCGCGCAGACCCTGGCGGTCGTGGTGGCCGAGCATCGCCGTCCCTTCGCCGCTGCTCGTCCAGTTGCGGCAAGTTCTATCCTCCTCGCCTGAAAATGCCCGCCCATCCGGCTGAGAGCCGGTGAGTATATCGTGCATATTCGGCGTGTCGCCGCGAGCGTTGATGCGTTCACCCTTCTCGCTGAGCGCCGTTTCCTTGTCGAGATTATTATTGCCGTGTAGCTCGTTGACATCTTTCGCAATGACCACACCTTTAGCATTCTGCCACGGGCCACGCCCGATGCGATCGCGGGCGTTAACGGCGGGCCTGCCCTCGGCCGGGCTGGCGCTCAAGTAAGCGCGCCAGGTGCGGGCGCCGGCTCCCGCCGCTTGCGCCAACGATTGGCAAATTTTGTCTGCGCCGGCCAAGCCGCCGAGGTCTGCGCCTTTTCCGGAGCCGGCGCTGGTAATGAAAAAGGTCATGGCAGACTTCTGCTCCTGCGAACTGGCCATCCAGCTCAACGACAGCAGCCCGACTGCTACGCCTAAGAAAGTAAGCGTGGTGTATTTCATTCTAATCCTCCTGTCCGTGGCAGGGCTGGCGTCGAATTGTAGGCTAATTCGAAATCGCCGTTTGACGAGACGAACTTATCATAATACCCGGTCGAGAATGAAGAAGGGGATGCGATCTGCTTTGAGTAATTGACCTATTCTTATAAGGTTCAAAATCCGGACGCGGAAAACATTGTTGGTCCGTCACTGACCGCTGCTTCTTGATATGCCGGACAAACTTCTCAGAAGGCTCACCTTTTTTTATCCCCGCCGAAGAGCCGTTTGACCGCGGAGCCGACGCCTTCGACCACGCCGCCGGCGTCTTCCAAGCTCCTTTGGCCGAGTGTGCCCAGCTCTTCGGCGCCGTTTTTGATGCTTACGCCAAGTTGCCTGGCCATGGCGGTCGCTATGCGAGTGGACAAATTCTCGTTGAGCGAGAAGCTCGGATGTTTAGTGTCGCCTTTGAGAACAAAATCGACGTCGATGGCGTTGTTGTTATCTTTCAAATAACCGATGACTGCGTTGCGCGGCAGCCCCATGAAGGTGTTGAAGAAGCCTCGGGACGGCGCGAACTCCAGATCCTTGAGAACGACCTTGCCTTTGCCGTCCAAATTGTTTTTCCGGACTTCGGAGTCGAGATTCAAGTCGAGAGTTCCTTTCGTAACCTGGGCCTCGTTCTTTTTGACGAGATAAGGTTGGAGTGCCACCATGTCCGCCGCCACCAGCGCAATGCGCGACGATGAATCCCTGGCACCCGGACCGACCCAACCGATCAGCTTAACTTGGCCGTCGCGCTTCAATCCTTTGACGATGCCCGCCAGCTCGAAGCGGGTTTTTCCAGAGGCCGGCAAGGTTACATCCCAGATCTCCGCGTCGATCCGTTCTATTCTAGTCTTGAGTGGTGGACGGCTCACGGTGGTGTCGTATAGCTCCAGACTTCCATCCTTGAATTCGATGGTCGAGATCATCACTGCGCGCGCGGCAGCCCTCTTTTGGTTCTTCTTGTCCCTCGCCTCTGTCAGACTGCGAACCATGGTCAATTTTCCCGGAGTGCGGAGCATGGATAGGTAGGGTTTTTCGATGACGATGGACGAGATTCGAATTCGATCGGTCACAAGACTGCGCAGGTCGGGAATGATCGTCACGCGCTCCGCCTCCAGCGTCCCCTGTTAGTAGCATTTTCCCGCGTCACGGAAGCTCTCGGCGGCATTCGATGGCCATGAGGAACCCGCGTTGACACGGAACGGGTGGCTATCTATATGTAGAGGAACCGCGACTGGGAGGTATCAAACCGCATGAAATTTGGTTCTCACTACCTGCCTACGTATATTCCGGATCTGGACGGGCCGCTGCCGGAATATTACCAGAAGATGTTTTCGCAGATGGAAGAAATGGACCGGCTCGGCTATGACCATATCTGGGTGACCGAACATCACTTCGCCATGTACGGCGGCACGCTGCCGCATCCGCCGACTTTTTTGGCGGCCGTGGCGCGCACGACCAAGCGGATTCGTCTCGGTGTCGCCATCAATGTGCTACCGCTACACAACCCCATCGACGTGGCAGAGTCCTATGCGATGGTGGACATCATTTCGAATGGCCGTCTTGACTTCGGCGTCGGCAAGGGCAGCGAGGCGCATGAGTACAAGAAATTCGGCGCCGATCAAAAGGAAGCCACCGGGCGAATGTACGAGGGCGTTCAGGTCATGTTGCAGGCATGGTCGGACGATCCGGTCAATTTTAAAGGCGAGTTTTTCAATTACGAAAATGTTCCCGTCTATCCCAAACCCGTGCAGCGGCCCCGACCCAACATTTGGGTCGGCTGCGCGCGCAGCGAAGACACTTTTCGCTGGGCCGGAGAGAACGGTTTTCACTTGATGACGCTGCCGTATCTCTATCGGGAAGCGCACGCGCTGCCAAGTTTCATAAAGACCTATCGCGACGGCTTGACCAGAGGCGGCCATGACCCGAAGGGCACCGACATCCTGGGGAAGTTTCATATTTATGTGTCGAGCAGTCTCGATAAAGCGCTGGAAGAAGCCGAACCGTATCTCACCGGCTATTACGACGTTCACAGAGCTGCTGATCCGAACCGCAAGGAGATGGGGCTGCTGGCGCAGCGCGATTCCAAGACACAATTCGAGCAGGGATTCGTGCTCGCCGGCGATCCCGAGCGCGTCGCCGACACCATCAGAAAATGGAGCGAGGCGGTCGGCCTGACGACGATCTCGGGCACTTTCTATTTCGGCGGCATGCCCCACGACATGGCCATGAAGAACGTCCGCCTGTTCGCGGACAAGGTGCTGCCGATGTTCAAGTAGCATCGACCGCAAAGAACACAACCTAAAAACCTGACCACGAAGTGCACGAAGCACACGAAGGTTCGAATGCTTCCTTCGGTCTCTTCCCCCTCGACGGGGGAAGATTAAGATGGGGGTGAACCTTTGCAGAGTTTGATATGAGAAATCCTAAGTTTAAAGATATTAAACCGAACTACCAGAAAAACACGCTTGAAATCACTCTTCAGGAAGGAAAAAAAACCAGAAAATACAACCTTCCTTTTGCGGTATTTCGAGACTCAAAGATCAGCCGCAAAAATCGTTTTTCATCGATCACGATTGATCGACGGCTGGGGGGTCAAGCTGCGTCCTTTGTTCTTGAAGACGGTTCCAAAGGAGATTTTCCGGCCGACTTGGTCCTCTATTACTGCGATCCGACCTACGACTGGTCATCAATAAACCAGCTTAAACGGGCATTAAAAGATCAGCTGGGGCAGTCTAGACTGTCCGTCCGCGTTGTCGCCGATGCTTTACAGACTTCACCATCTCAGGTGATGCGATTGCTGCAAGAAAATCGGATCTCCAAACAGATCGCTCAGCTCTTTCAATTAGCCGAACTCGCGGGGTATGAAATCAAGTTCAACCTCAGGAAGAAAAGAGCGGCGTAGTCTATCGCCCGGATCGACTGATTCCGGAAAGCGGCCCCGCGGTGGCGCTATAATTTGATCAACGGTTGTCGCCCTTCAAAAAGATCACGGATGATTTGTCCGCTGAACTGTCAGCGCCGGTTCAGGGGCACGATTGGCCAGCGACAGCAAAGGCAAGATAGGAGCGGCGGTGGGTCGACGCGGAGAACGTTCGGCGGTGGGCGCTCTATTTTTCGGCCTGTCAAGCGATTAAAACGGCGGGGTTAGGTTTTTGGCTTCGCTGGGTTGCGACACTTGTATTGAGAGACCAGTTACTCGTCTGGGTTGATTCTGTTGCGTAGTTTTGTTTTCAATCACGCGGTGTTGGATCACTGAATCGGCGGCACCAATCATCCAGTAGTAAGTGCTGGTGTTCTCAGGGTCCCCCGCGATTTGGGATTTTCAGCGTTGCGGTAGATACGAAAAATCGAAAACCAAATTTAGGGGGATTTCTTTGCTGATGTTTTCCGTCTGGCGCGTGTCGCGGATCACTTCGGCCATGAGGTTGGCGTCGATTTTGCCATCGCGGGTTTCGACTCGTCTGTGGTAATCGTAGATCCTTGACAACAGTTCTTCGTCGTCGATTCTTAGGTTGCGCTTGAGGATCGGCATGACCTTCGCCTTGTTGTCCATGGCAAATGTTCGCGCGCGGGCCAGGGCGCGGGTAACGCGCCGCGCCTGTTCCGGAGAGCGTTCAAGGGTCTCTGCCAGCGTGACGATGCCCGTGCTCGGCAGACGGACGAAGTTTCCCGCGAAGGCGAGGCTCTTCATACCTTCGCGGTGGGAGAGAAAGTTAAACGGCGGGTTCAACAAGCCTGCGGCGATGCGGCCGGTTTTTACCGCGGCGAACATGGCGCCCTGCCCGCCCACCGTTAAAACGGTCACTTGAGCGGGATCGATGCCCGACCCCGAGAGAATCCGGCGCATGGAAACGTCGTGCAGCCCACCCCGCGAAGAAATGCCTACCGGTTTGCCTTTGAGTTCTTGAATCGAACTCACGCCCGGCGCGCCGACCAAATCCAACAACGGCTTATCGACGAATACCATCGCGGTGCGCACGTTGATGCCCCGCACGGCGGCGACGACGGCGGAGCCGACGGTGGTGGCATATTGAATCTCGCCGGAGAGCAGGACTTTGATATTCATTGCCGCGGGGATGACGACAAGTTCTACGGTGAAACCTTCCTGCTGAAAAAATCCGGCGTCCTTGGCGACCACGAGCGGCATGGTTGTGATCGTAATGGAAGGAACGCCGATCTTGATGTTTTCGGCTTGGGCGGGAGTCGTAAAGAACAATACCGCAGCAGCAAGAAGAATCGTCGAGCTTAGAGTTCGCAGCATCAGTGATTCCTTTCACCTAATATTACGACCAACGGCCATCACCCTGTATCCCTGCCGGTGGCCTGGTTGGGGGTGTCATCCTGAGGCGACCGCCGAAGGATCTCATCTGCGTAAGTACAAAAACTTCGAGATACTTCGCTGCGTTCAGCATGACACACGTGCGATTACCTGAACTACGACACCGTCTCAAGCGGGAGACGGAAAAGCGTTGCCTCCACAAAACGCTAGTCCAGCGGATACAGTCGGCGCGCGTTATCGTTGAGAATTTTTTGTTTCGTAACATCGCCGAGCTTGGCGTGATTGACGATGGGCTCGGCTGCGCCGGGCCAGCGGCTGTCGAAATGGCTATAGTCAGAGGCGAAGACGATCCAGTCGTCGCCGATGACGTCGACGACGTGGGCCAATTCGCTTTCATCGGGTTCGCAGGAAAAATAAAGCTGGCCGCGTTTTAGCAGTTTGCTCGGCTCCTCTTTCAATTTGGGCAGCTGCACGCCGAGCACCTCGTGATGCTCGTCCATTCTGTTCAACCAGTAGGGGAGCCAGCCGCAGCCCGATTCCAAAAAGACGAAGCGCAGTTTGGGAAATCGGTCGAGCACGCCCTCGCCGACGATCACGGACAGGGCGATCATCTGTTCGAAGGGGTGGCCGAAAAGGTGGGAGTAGAAAAACTTGTCCACGCGCTCGGTGCCGACGGCATCGGAACCGTAGCGGCCCAAGAACATATGCACGCAGATCGGCACACCGAGGCGTTCCGCTTCCGCATAAAGCGGAAAATAATAGGGGTCGCCGAGATGGCACCCTTTGACGTTGGGCAGCAGAGATGCGCCAACAAAGCCGAGTTCTTTAACGCTGCGCCGTAGCTCTTCGATACTGGCATCGATGTCTTGCTGCGCCAGAGCGGCGGTGCCTTTGATGCGCCGGGGATCCGGCGCGCAATATTCCCGAGCAAGCCAGGTGTTGCGCGCCCGCGCCAGCTCGATGGCCAGACCCGCATCATCGAGGGCGGGAATAGTACCAGCCAGGCCGGCGCCGAAAAGCACGGCGATGTCGATCTTTTCGCTGTCCATGTCCGCAAGGCGCAACTTCGGATCAGTCATGCCCGGACGGCGCGGGTGGGGCCGGCTGTATGGCCCGCCGATACCGATGCCGAGGCCTTCCGGCCGCGGCCAGGCTTTGCCTTCCATGTAAACGCGCAGTTGGCCGCTGCCGGCTGGCTTTCGCTCCGGCGCTTGGCTCTTGTACTTGTCCGGCAGGCGTTCTTTCCAATCGATATGGTTCTCTTCCAAGTGACCGTCGGCGTCGACGGCGACAAAATTATTATCCATAAAGTTACTCGTTATTTATCGCATCAAGTCGCCAAGGCGACAAAAAATTTTAGCACGAAGGACACGAAGATCACGAAGTCTAAGAAGATAAATATCAGCCACGCAAATTGAGGCTGATGCGTCCTCTGGGGCATCCGAACCCGCGCTAGGTCCTTCGTGCACTTCGTGGTGAGAAACTGAGATCTCAAATGCTGAATTCATTTGCAACACTAGCAGAACACTTGCGCAAGCTGCGAAAATAGTTTTACGTGTCTAACATTCCTTTAAAGAAAACCTGTTCAATCGCCGCGAGTTTTCGCGTCAAGCCTTCCTCGTGAGAGTTACGGAAGAGCATCTCCAGCATGGGGCGATTGCGACTGATGCCGAAGGGAAAGGGATCATCGCCATAGGTTGCCGCCTGGCTTGCGGGGTCGGTTCCTTCGAAGTAGAGGTAAGCCGGGCCGCGGTGCGCTTCCTTTTCATAGGCGGTTTGTTTGCTCGCGCTGAACAACCGGAACAATTCCGCCGCGAGATCCGAGTGCTGCTCGAGCAAGCGGCGCTGCGCGACGATAACGTGATTGGCTGGCACGATGCCGGTCTTTTTGAAAAAGGCTTCGATGACGGCGCGACCGCCATCACCGAACAATTTTTTAAGGCGCGGGTTGCCTTCGAGGGGCGTGCCGCCATAGCGGTCGATGTTTAAGGAAAAGAGCTTTGGATCATGGCGCGGTGCAAAGCCGTAAGCGACGTCAATCTCGCCGCGGTCGAGCATGACATCGAAGCTCTGAGCCGACGTCAACCAGGTGAGCGAGACGCCCGCCGGAGGAGCGGTGTCCGCGCCCAGCAACCCGCCGTGGCTCAAGTCGCGCGTTCGGCCGATGTACCAGGCAATTTCGTCGCGGCCAATGCCATAAAGCTCGCGTAGAATTATCCTCATCCACAGCGCAGCGGTCATGACGTAGTCAGGCACGCCGACTCGTTTGCCGCGCAGGTCGTTCAACTCCGCGATCCCCGCCGCGGTGTTGATGTACAAACCGAGCCAGACAAATGCCTTGGCGGGAAAAATTGGCAGCGCGGACCATTGCCAGCGACCCTCTTTGGCCTGCTCACGGGTGATGAGGTATTCGGACAAGGACATCTCGAAGACATCGAATTCGTCATTCTTCAAGTTGCGGTAAAAAAGCTCGGGCGGCGTCGTGACGACGATCTCAAGATCGAACTGCTCCGAGCTGACGCTGCCGTCGATGAGCGGCTCAAAACGGGGATTCTTGGTCACGCCGACTTTCAATTTTTGCATAGTATTATCTCACGATTCTAGATGTTCTGCTCCTACATACGACGGCGCGCTGGGCGCCGTCAAACTGCTGCGGCGTCGTGGTTCGGTATGATTTTGGAAACGCGTCAATATACCGATGGCTTACTAATGAGTTCGTTATTTAGAGACTATGTCGCTAGTGTGCGACCGAGAGGCGAGCCCTTCCGATCGCGGTCAATGGTTCTCTGCCTTGCCGGCCACCACCCCGTCCTCTCCATAGGTGGAAATGCCCGCCGGCAGG
>DATBLC010000005.1:0-4031 GCA_036555515.1 Binatia bacterium | reverse complement strand
ATTCCCGACAGTCCCCAGGCTGCAAAGGTTAAGAATCAGATTTCCGTCCGAATCGAGCGCCACCACTTTCCGGTGTGGCAGTGCAAGAGCCAGTCCCAAAGCAGCCGGCGTACACATTCCTAGGCTAACTGAGGTCAGGCTCGTGGAGCCTCGTCCCAATTCCTCCCAATAAGCCGTAGTACTACCAATGGGAGTAACAACTAGGGTCTCCTTATCCACCATCGATGCAAAGGCGTTTATAAGATCGATTCGCTTTACCATAAGGCCTCCCCGGTCAAAAGAATAGCAACTGGCTTGAGCCACGCTTCAGTACACGATTGACAATCCTTGATAGCGCCTTTTATCTCCGCCGAACGATTGACCACGCGGTAGGGAATATCCATTACGTTAAGCATCGGCTCTGTGTATTTTTTATAAATGCCCATCCAGCGCGGGTCCCCCAGGTCTCCTCGGTAAGGAATGAGCAGCACTAGGGGTATTTCCTTGAGGTGAAGACGTGCAAGCGAAAATGTTGCTACGAGAAGCCCGGAGGTCGCGATGATCAACACCGGTTTTTTACCCCCACACCAGGCTCCCATTGCAACCGCAGCACCTTCGCCTTCGTTTCCGACGCCAACGTATTTGAAGTTAGGGTCTTTGGATATCAACTCGTAGACCTCGTGAAACTGCGAGTCCGGCAGCCCCACCGCGAAATTGATACCAGCCTCGTTTAGTCCTTCAACGACCGTTTGAGCTTTTTCGATTTCCATGCCTTTCCTTTCCGTCACGCCATACTAGCCGTAACATCTCATTTCATTAATCCCAAATTCCCTGTTTACGTTTTCTTGCAAAGTAAAATCAAATAGCGCGAGGCCGTGTGTTGCTCTTTGGCGCACGACTTTTCGCGTTGTGCGAAGTCGCAAATTACGCATTTTGAGATTTCCTCCCTGCAGGAAAGTCTGTTGAACCAAATTAAGCGAAATCTTGACGATCTACCCCCTAGACCTCCGAAATATGATTGTCAAGCAAAAAATTGTGTGTGCGTATATGTGATAGCAAAGTGATTCTGATATAGGTTAACGGCAACATAATTATGTCAGAGTATTGAGGATGATAACCCTGACGATCCATGCACATGTTCCTCCGAGAAGATCGTGAGTAAAAAGCGCGGCCGATTGCTGCTGTTGTGTCGACGTGAGCGAGGGTGGCCATGTTTGATCTTTCTGGAGGAGACCATTAAGATCGCTCCACCTTTCCTTGATATCCGGGCGGTCCCTCGCGTCTTCGAACCCCGCGTCATTAAACTGGTCTGCCATTTGCCGGTAATTTAGTCCCGCGCCCGCGCTTCCGTATCCCCTCGCGATGAACCTTCTCTAGCAAGAGCGGAGCTTGGCGTGAGCTCGACCGAGCCGTGGACTATATCACGCGTGATGGTTTTAGAACCCAATCCAGTCGACTGACCCGCCGTCCACAATTTAACAGAATCGCCTTTTCATAGTGAGAGATCGTTGGCATAGGATCGACTCGGCACCGCCGCGGTTAAGCCTCACTGGATTTTGAGTCGGCCCATAAGAGAAAAGTCGCTAGGTCTGACAGGTCGAACGACGCGGAAGTTTTTTATAAGGGCATTCCTCCTGTTCGTCTCGGTTCAAAGAAAGACATTCTTGACTGTTGACTATTCGAGGAATATACGTTGCGCGAAAGGACTCTTGGGGAGTTAACCGACCAAAGGAGGTTGAACTGAAATGTCCCTCGCCGACGATGTTGTTAAGAATATCGATCGAAATGAGCTGAACGAATTGGCCCTCAGCATCTGCAACATCGATAGCGCCGGACCTACTGAAGCCGCGGTGGCAGAGCGAGTTTTTGAATGGTTAAAGAAAGAGGGATTTAAAGCACGTAAGCTAGGTTTGCTGGCCGATCGCTTCAATGTCATGGGGCTCCTGCCTGGAAGTGGTGGCGGCTATAGTATTCTCTTTAACAGCCATATGGATACTGCGGTCCGAGTGTCAGATACATGGAGTGTTAAAGATCCTGATGCGGATGTTTATCATCGTGCCTGGATAGATGGGGACCGGCTTGTTGGCGAGGGGATCGTAAACGACAAAGGTCCGATGGCTGCTTTTTTGATCGCAGCTAAGGCGGTGAAGGCCACCGGGGTGTCCTTGAAGGGCGACCTACTCCTTACCGCAGTCGTAGCTGAGACCAGCCACGAGCCGAGTGACGGTGCTCCGGGTACGCTCGTTGAGACTAAGGATCTTGGCGCGCGGTTTCTCGTAACTCACGGCGGCGTCGCAGACTATGCCCTCATCGCGGAGGGAACCGGTTTCAGCATCGTAACCGTCGAAGCAGGGATGCTCTGGATGAAACTCACCTGGATCTCAGACCAACCAAGATATTATACCCCGTACCTGCCGGATCGAACCAATTTGACGGAGAGTCCCAACATGATCGTGCGCGCGGGCGTTGCCATCGCTGTACTTGAAAATTGGGCCGCTAAATATCAGGTTGAGCACTCCTATAAGGCGCGGTCCGGACTAGTGGTGCCTAAAGCGCAGATTGGAGCGATTCGGGGAGGTAATCCCGATACTATGTCGAGTACGCCACAAATTTGCAGCATCTACGTGGGAGCTTTTATTGTGCCAGGCCAGGATCCGCTCGCGGTGAAGGCGGAAGTTGAAGCGGCTTTGCGGGCGGCCGGGGTTCTTCCGTCTGAAATCGAAATTTATTGCTTTCGCCGCGGTTACGAAGCCCAGGGCTCGGAGCGCCTCGAGGAGGCGTTGCTCCGAGCTCACCGTAACGTGTTCGAAACTTCTCCTCCGGCTCCCACTCCGCCAACTTGCAGCATGTGGCGTGACATTAACATCTTCAATGAAGTTGGGATTCCGGCAATCACGTATGGTCCGAGATCCGAGTCCCATTCTACGCATCGCTCCTTTCCCGTGGATGCTCTTTATAAGGCTGCCTGTGTCTACGCCCGGACCATAGTAGATATCTGCAACCAGGAAAAACCGGCCACGGTGGCATAAACACGGAGCTAGAGAATTGACCTACCTAAACGCATGTAAAACAATCCTGCTCGCTGTCGCTGTTAGTGTCTTTTCTCTTTCTGCCAACGCCCAGCCGAGAACGGTGAGGGCAGCCATTCCGGCCCAGAATCTGACCGCAATCGCATTCTATGTAGCGCAGGAGAAGGGATATTACCGGGCGGAGGGGCTGGACGTGCAATTGATTCTCATGAGTGCCCCCGTTTCCGCCGTTGCACTGATCGGTGGGGACTTGGAATTCAGTACTGCGGCGGGCGCCGCCATGACGGCAGCAGTCAGGGGAGCACCGCTTTCTTTTCTATTTCACACCTACTACCTCCCTCTCTACTGGCTGTACGTTCGGCCCGAGATTCGAAACGTGGCGGCCCTTAAGGGAAGAAAGATAGGCGTCTCTGGAATTGGCAGTGGCCCTTACTTCCTCGTGCAGGAGCTGCTCAAGAAGCATGGGCTGGAGACCGGACGGGATGTTGCGATCCTCACTACCGGTGTCCAATCGGCGAGTTTTGCGGCCTTGGCAAGCGGCGTGGTGGATGCGACCTCTCTCTCGCCACCGTTTATGTTCAAAGCCCAGCAGGCTGGATTCCACGAGCTCGTCGCCTTCGTGAAAGAAGATTTTGTCGAGCTTCAGTCTGCGGTGGTCGTCCGTAATGAGCTTTTGAAGACGGATCCCGAGCTGGTAGAGAAATTTCTCCGCGGAACTATCAAAGGGCTCCTCTACGCCCGCCGAGTCCGGTCCGGAACCATACCCATCGTGGCCCGGCTTCTTAAGATTGACGAAGAGACCGCGGCAAGGAGCTACGACCTCTACCGATCAGCAATGACCTCTGATGGCACCGTCAGTAAAGAAACTCAGGTGCGATTCATGGACGAGATAGCCAAACGAATGAAGTTAAAAGAGTCTCCTGCCGTGGAAAACATTTTCAATTATTCGACTAGCCGGAAAATCAATAGGGGAATCGAGTCCTCCGGTTGGAAGCCCAGCCCGTAATCAACACCGACACGCCG
>DATBLC010000004.1:0-19908 GCA_036555515.1 Binatia bacterium | reverse complement strand
CTGGCTGCTCTTCAACCCGGAGTATTTTATCCGCCACATTTGCTGCTCGGGATACTGCCATTTTTCTTCGCTATTCGCGTCCTATTCGTTCTCCACTTTATGATCGCGGGTATTGGCGCCTACAAGCTCTTGCGGGAATGGCAATACCCCTGCTTCTTGTCAGTATTAGGAGCGTTGTTGTTCACCCTGGGCGGAACCTTAGTTTCACTCAGTAACCTTTTGAATCATTTTCAGAGCGCCATATGGTTACCATGGATCATACTGGCGTGGGAACGTCTCCTTGCTTCGCCAAAATGGAGTACCTTCCTTACCTTTGCATCGGCATTGGTACTTCAACTTCTGGCTGGCTCGCCGGAAATCCTGGCAATGTCCATCGGACTGGTTTTGCTTGATGGGATTCGACTCCAAGGGACCGACGCGGCTCCGCCGATCGGCAGGATTTTTTCATTCCTGCTCGCCGCGATTCTTGTGGTTATTGCCGCTTCGATGGTCCAACTTCTGCCAACTGCCGAGCTCTTTTTGAATTCTCGGAGGCAGCAAGCGATACCCGTTGTGGAAGCAATGGGATCGTCGCTCAAACCGTTGAGTCTCATAAATTTGCTCATCCCGGACAAAGAAATTGATCTCAGCGAAATGATGGGCATAAGATATTTCTTTGCTGTGAAACCATCGTTTTTGATTACCCATTATCTGGGCAGCATTTCCCTTTTCGGAATCTGCCTATGGCTTTATTACGGCTCGTTACGAGAAAAAACCTTGGTAATCTCGCTCATAACCGGCGTCCTCGTCGTCGCTCTGGGCAGTTACACGCCTGTGTATCCTATCCTATTTGATTATGTACCGATGGTCGCTGCCTTTCGCTACACCGAGAAGTTTTTTTTCATCGTTTACGCGCTGCTCGTATTCATTACAGTAAAGGGCCTTGGTAACATCGCCAATTCCGAAACCAGTCGAACCAAGGTCTTTTTCTTGATCGTTGGGACGATTTGTCTTGTTTGGTTTACTCTTTATCTGGCGGCTCAGAGTAATCCTGATTTCCTGGGGCAGTTAGTGGCTGCCCAAAGTGGCTTAATTCCATCATCGGTGGCTCACGTCAACGCCGTGGCGGCGGTTGTGGCGAACGTTGAAAGACAGATGCTGTTGTCCTTTGCCGTTGGCTTGTTGCTTTGTTCGCTAAAGTTAAGAAAACTCTCGGTACCGCTGGCGGGCACACTGCTTGTTGGTTTGGTTTATGCGGATCTCACGTCAGTCCATAAAGGGTTTCTATTTCCCTCGCGTCCCGCCATGACCACAAATGAGCTCGGAATTGCCGCTGTTCAAGGAACTGGAAACAGCAGATTATTTTACTATCCTTCCGACAAAAACCTTCACCCTAGCTCATTTCACGTGAACGCCTGGCCATCGTTTGAGAAAACACTCTCGGTGTGGTTCCAGAATCTGCTGCCAAACGTAGGTGTAATGCACGGTGTCGACTATATGCAGGAGATTGATGCGCTGGGTAGGCGTGCGTACACTGACTTCCTGTACTTCGCCAACCGCATTGATCCGCAGTCGCAAATTAGACTCCTGCGCGCGTTCAACGTCGGACATGTTGTTTCTTTTAGGCCGTTGTCCATCACCGGACTCAGCCCGTTGGCAGAATTCCCCGAAAATTATTCATGGCTCTACAAAGTCGACCAGCCGACCCCTCGAGCGTATATCGTGAATAAGAGCACGGTCGAAAAGGACCCGGCCCGCACCCTTCGACGGCTTTCCGATAGCGGATTCGACCCGGTGGCGGAGGTTATTCTTGATCAAGAAATCCCGGTTCAGCCGAGGGGCCCCATTGAAGCGAAGACCACGATCTTACGATACCGAAATACCATTGTAACGATTGAAACCGAAACCAACGATAACGGGATTCTAGTGTTTCTCGACTCCCACTATCCAGGGTGGAAGGCCTACGTTGACGGCAGGGAAACCGCCATCGCAAAAGCAAATCATTTTTACCGTGCGGTCCATGTGCCCCAAGGGCGACATTTTGTCGAATTCAAATATGAGCCGCTTTCTTTCAAGATTGGGGTGATCATTTCTTCGCTCACACTCTTTTCTATCGCGGTGATTTCCCTGATTTTATTTTTCCGCAAGGAGAATTTATTTCTGCCGCAGTTTTCGCGGCCGCCAACGTGGATTCCGGTCAATAAGAACTGATCATCGTCCGCGTCGATTGTTTTTCTGCCTCCACCTAGAAAAAAAACCCCCGGACCGCGCGGTTCCGGGGGTTTTTTGATTGCATCGCGTGCCGATGATAGTGACTCAGGCAGCGGACTTGGAGCGCAGCGCCTCCAGCAACGGCCGATATTTTTCGTTCAGTTTCATCCAGTGGGTTGCGCGCGCTTTGGCCTCGGCGAGCTTAGCCTCTGGGAAGGTGACGAAAGGCACGCGCGTGGGCCCCACTTTGCAGTAGTCGGCAAATTCCTGCGGCCGTTTGTTGCCCGATCCTGGAATCGGTTTCCCGGCTCCTACACCGCTGAGGTCTTCGATCACGTCCTTCGCTTTTTGGCTGTCGCCTTTGCGCACTTGCTCTAGGAGGTAAAGAATCGGCCACGGGCCCATCCAGACTTCCGTCGACCAGCAACCGGCGGCACCCATCTCGTAGTAAGGATACAACTGTGACTGGTTGACGAAGACGCTGATCTTGCCTTTGACGATCCTTTGCAGGTTCATGAAGGCTTGCGTCGTTCTGTGGCTGTCCTTCATACCGATGATATTGGGTTTTTTCACCAATTCTTTGAACGCGGCAACCGGAATCGTGAACTTATGGTTGTCGGGGTTGTGGTAAATTACGATGTTCAGCGTTGGGAACAGATCGGCGATGTCGTGATAGAACTTGATGGCATCCTGGACGTGAAGCGTTTCGTAATAAGGCACGCCAAGCAGAACTCCGTCGGCCCCGGTGTCCTTGACGAAATTCATCTTCTGGATGACCTCACGCGGATTGCAGCTGGTAACGCCGAGGAAGAGCGGCACCCGCTTCTTGACTGTTTCTACCGTGGCCACCGCGAGGGTTTTGAACTCGTCGAAAAGCAAGTTATAGCACTCGCCGTAAGTTCCGGTGGTTGCGATATTTTGCACACCGTCTTTAATGATCTTGTCGACGCCTTCCTTTAGGTTATCCACGGCGATGGTTTGCGTCGCCCGAATATCCACTGCATCCGGCGTGGCAAACGCCGGCATCATGCCGAGCACCCCGCTAAGCTCACTGGCAGTAATCATTTGGACACCTCCATAGAGTCGCTGTTTTTGGAAGATTGGAACTATTTGTTTCAGCCGCCACTTGAACTACTGCCCTACTTAGCAATTTCACCGTGCCGCTGTCAAACCCGCGAGTTGGCGGCATTTAGCTTTCGCGACTTGTGCAGGGGAAAATGAAGCCAATCGGCGGACTCGAACTGCCGACTTTAGCAAAGTCGATGGGTTTCTGCCTGTGAGCAGACATCGAGCAGCGTTGCTTCGAGGGAACGTTAAAGCTCGTAACAACGAAGCGCGGCCAAAGATTTTCTTTATCAGGAAACCTCGCCACCATGGCCAATGGCTTACCCTACGCCATCATCGCCGCTCGTACCGCGCTCTTCCATGACAGCCCACCATTCTTTCATTCCGGACTGGGCTTTTTCCAAGAAGCTCCGATCTTCCTTGCGCTGGAGCAAAGGTAACAGCTCCCCTAGGGTGAGTCGGCTGTCGCCAACCAGCCCGACTTCCACGGGGTAGCGTAATCCGAGACGTGCCGGATCAACGTCGATTTGCACACCGCGCGCCTGTCCAGGTTTGGGCAAGAATTCAATATACGGAAATGAAGTGCCGACCATTAGCAGCGTATCGCAATCCTCGATCGCTGCCTGCGAATGTTTCGTGCCGAGAAACCCAAGGAGCCAGTGGTATACGGACTGTAATCCGGGACTGCCGCCTTTCCGAGAAGCGGCTTGATGATCGGTCCACCGAGTATCTCGGCAGCCTGCTCCAGTTCATCCGTGGCATGCAACACGCCTTGGCCAGCTAGGATTGCGACCTTCGCGCCGGCATTGAGAACTTCTGCCGCGCGTACGATATCTTCGCTATCCGGTAGTCCGGATCGCACGGCGAAGACGTTCGAGGTATGCCCGGGTATATTACGTTTGGAATGCTCTTTGACCTTGTGCTCCTGTAGAGCGACTGGAAAGTTAATGTGCGCAACACCGCGATAGCTCAATGCAGTGCGGCACGCCAAATTGGTCACTTGCTCAATATGTGAAGGACCCATGACCCGCGTATTGTAGACCGTGACATCCATGAACACGCGATCCAAGTCGACTTCTTGCTGGGCGTGCGTGTCGATGAGGTCGTGGTAGTGATGGCCGGTAATCGCCAGCACCGGCTGGCCGTCCATTTTAGCATCGTACAAACCATTTAAGAGATGAATTCCTCCCGGCCCCTGAAGTCGCCAGGCATACTCCCAGCTTGCCGGTGTATTTCGCATAGGCGCACGCCATGAAAGCTGCCGCTTCCTCGTGTCGCACCTGAATGAACCGAATGTCCTTTTCGCGCTGGCGCAAGGCTTCCATGATTCCGTTGATTCCATCGCCAGGCAACCCGAACACGACGTTTACGCCTCATTCGAAAAGTGTTTCAATCAAGACATCTGCCGAAGTTTGAGCCATGGACAACCCTTCCTTTTTCTCTGATTTCAGTCTGGACGCCTGACCGGTCGCATGGTCGGCGGCTTTGCTTCAGGTAACGCGACCCGGAGCGATATGCTTGTGTCTGTGACATCCGGTGTTCTTGCTTCCGAATGCTGCCGCAATAAATATTCCAGCTTTTTTCGAGACCCGCCGGCTAGAAAGAACACATGTCCTTTGTGCCAGTGCGCGAGCCAATGATCCCATAATTAGGACAGGTTCTTAGACGCGGCACCTCCCCTATCCAGTTTCCTGGCATTTACGCAGGCGAGAACAGATATAGATATGACGGATGAGCGGCACAATGATTGCTCTTGATCCGGTTCGACGCTAGTGCCGTGGTCAAGCGTACCGCAGGAGAAGTGTCCGTCCGCTGCTAATGCAGGGAGTGAAAAATGAACACTGTTCGCACGGAAAGAGAATTTCCAATATCCGCTGGAATCTTGTTCGGGCTTGGCTTAGGTGGATTTTTCGACGGAATCATCCTGCACCAAGTACTTCAATGGCATCATATGCTAACAAGCAATGGCTATCCTCCGAACAGCATTCACAACCTCGAAGTAAATACGCTGTGGGACGGCCTTTTTCACATGACTACCTACGTATTCGTTCTATTGGGGCTCATTATCCTGTGGAAGAGAGCACATCGAACGCATGTTCGATGGTCTGGCAAGCTTCTAATGGGAACGATTTTACTGGGATTTGGTATCTTCAACGTAGTAGAGGGCATCATTGACCATCACATTTTAGGAATCCATCACGTCAACGAAACAGTCCCGCATGATCAATGGATTTACTGGGATCTTGGTTTTTTAATTTGGGGCGCCGTGATGCTTATAGGCGGGTGGTTCCTGCTCAAGAAGGGAGAAGAACAGACGCCAGCTGAATCAACGCTTAACCACGCTTCCGCTAGCGCTAAGCGCTGAAAGTAACTGTGGTGATGTCAATGCCATCCTCCATCGATGAAGATGGAGAATCAGGTTCCGAAGCCGCCTTCGAGTATGACCGATTGAAGCCACGCGATGAAACGCGCAACTTAATGAAAAAAGATTGGAGCCACCCGGCGGACTCGAACCGCCGACCTACTGATTACGAATCAGTTGCTCTACCAACTGAGCTAGGGTGGCTTATTCCATTAAATCAACTACTAGACCCGGTGCGACAGCGGGGACCCGGGCTCAAATGCATATTTTTCTTACGACGCCGATCAAGTTAGCATGTTTGCAGGCAGTTTCAAACGCCGACCAGATAGCTATGCACGGAGAGGGATCCGGCTTGAACCGGATTCCGCAGTTGCTCGACAGGAAGCGCGAGGCGCAACCCTTCCGTAGCAAAGTCTCATCCGAAGGCTGATCCGCCTGTGGCGGAGATGCCGTCTGCCTCTAAGCAGAGATCGATCAGTGGTGCGGTGCCAGTTCAGCGTGATAACGACGAAACGCCAAGCGCAAAATGACTTTGAGATTTTACAGTTGGACGCCCTCGCTACTCCAGGGTTCCACCTCGCTTGCCGTCTTCTCAGTCTAAACCGCGGAATCCCGGTTGAAAAGACACATTTGCCTGCGCGAGTTTTGCGAGAGCATGCGCTGGTTGTGTCAACACGGGTTGGCCGATAATTTGCCGTCGGCTATGTAAAACCACCAAAATATTATTTTTTACTTTCCAAATGTAGGAACTTCGCTAAGATGCGGTGCTTTAGCGGGGCGGCTTTACAGTCATCTGATTATTAACAGCGACGCCGACATGAGCGGTCTTCACCAGCTCCACCGCTCTCGATCGCACGGCTTCCGAATCCACCGTACCGGACAGCGTCACTTCGTTTTTTGTCACATCTGCTCGAACATTAATATTTGCCTTGCGCACCTGTTCGTCGCGCCCGAACATAGACTTAACCGCTTTTTCCAGTGCGGCATTTGCGGCGCTCGGACTGCCCGCGCCGGTTGGCGAGGAGGCCGCTCGAGCTTCGGGAAAGAATCTGGAAGCCAGACAGGCCACTACGGCGCTCGCCCCGCCTAACGCAAAGACGACGATAAGAATATTCTTTGGTTTCACGAGAGGTCCCATTGCATGTATCGGAGACGGCAAGTTACATGCCAGCATGTGCCATAAGAGATCGCAATCACACTTTGCGCTTCCGCCTCCGCGTCGCCCTGCGTCTCGTGGGTCTAAAATCCGCACAGTGAGATATTAAAGCCGCCTCTGCGCTTAAAGGCATGGAAAAAATTCGTCGTTCGGTTTTATTAACACGACGGATTAAACCTACAGAATTCCCTTTGTGCAGGTAGAAATACTGACACTTATCGTCCACTTCGAATTCGTCTTTTGAAGTTCGGCCGCTTTGCGCCGACCGCAGCCCAATGGCTGTCCTAAAATTGACCAGCACCAGTTACACCTCAAGCATTTAGCAATATGATGCGAGACTTGGATTTTTGGCCTATGCATCCTTTGCAGGTGCAGGCGCGTACGATCAGTGCTCAGTGCTTGGTATCTTTATTGCTTCGCTATTGCCACAGAATGAAAGATTGAGGGAATTTTCGTACAGACATCAGGACCGCAGCTGGAATCTTGCTAGCGATAAAAGCCGGCATTAAACCATGAAGACCGAAATGTCGATGAAATCTGAGCCACAAAACCCCAACAGGCTAAGTATATCCTCGCTCGTCAGTGGCATCATTCAAGACGCTATCACACTGATCAGCAAAGAATTCACGGCCGCGCGGCTGGAAATTCGCGAGGAGTTGGACAAAGCCAAATCCGCCGCATTGCTATTGGGGTTAGGAGCGGGCGCGCTGGTAGTTGGAACAATTTTGCTTTGCTTCATGGTGGTGCACCTCATACAAACTTTCACCGGCTTTGAACTATGGATTTGTTACGCGATTGTCGGAAGTACCTTAACCGTGGTTGGAATTATTTTTTTGTACGCCGCGAAGCGGCGGGCCGGCAGCACGAGCTTGGTGCCGGCACGGTCGGTTGAAAACGCCAAAGAGGATGCGCGATGGATTACGGACAGAGTGAAATAAGACGCGATATAGAATCGACCCGCGCCGATATGGTCGAGAAAATCTCGAGCCTGGAGACGCGCATCGGTGGAGCTATTGAGGAAATAAAACGACTGCCGGACATAAAATATCAAGTTGAACATCGCACCTGGTTGATGATGGGTCTATCGGTGGTAATGGGTTATATGGTGAGCCGGTTGATTGTCGCTCGGCCGGAGCGAAGAAAGGCCATTGTTCATTGGCCCGACGTGGGAAAAACCGAGCGCATAGCGCTTGGCCAACGAAGCTCTCTTATCGGCGGGATCATGAGTTCCATCGGGGTGGCGCTCGCCCGGGATTTGGTAGCGAATTTGATGAGGAAGTGCGGTACGCAGGGGCGTGGAAATTCTGCTACAACTGAGACGGAAGAACCAAGACGACTCCACTGAATCACGGCACGAAAGCGCCGGCGCCCGGCGTTCCACCGCCAAGACATTTTTACAACAGCATGAGACCCATTCTGAAAAAAGGTCACAACTGTTGGAAAATCAGCAAAGTGACGCAAACCGGCCTGCTTGTTGACGGACGTGACTATTACCGCGCTTTTTATCGCGCGGCGCTTAGCGCCCGGCGCTACATCGCAATTTCAGGCTGGCAATTGGATAGCAACATCCCGCTGCTGCGCGGGCCAGATGCTGAGGCTGCTGGCGAACAGGCACCGCTATTATCGTTTCTGAACCGGTTGTGCGAGAGAAATCCCGACCTCAGTGTGTTCATTCTCGCATGGGATTTCAGCTTCATTTACAGTTTAGACCGGGAGTGGTTTTTGCAATGGTACGTGAGGCTGACGAGCAGTCAGAATCTCAGGTTTTGCTTCGACACCACCGCATACGATGCCAGCCATCATCAGAAATTCGTCGTTATCGATGGAAAACATGCGTTTGTTGGCGGTCTGGACCTCTGCTCGTCTCGTTGGGATGACCGAGACCATCTGGTCGAAAATCCCTTGCGCGTGAACGGAGACGGCAATCCTTATCGCGCTTTTCACGACTTGCAGTCCTACCATGTTGGTCCGGTGGCGCGCGATCTTGCCGAGCTGTTCCGAGGACGCTGGAAAATAGCCAGCGGCGAAGATCTGGAATTATCCGACGACTCCGACAGCGTGGTCCAGGATGTGGTGCCGACTCTTGCGCTGCCAGCTAAGCAAGTCGCGATCAGCCGCACACAGCATTGCGCGGTGTCCGGCGGCGATAAATCTGTTCGCGAAATTCGCCAGCTGTTTTTGGACGCCGTCGACGCGGCCGAAAACCTAATCTATATCGAGAACCAATATTTCAGCTCGGAGGCCCTGTACAACGGCTTGCTTCGGCGCATGGCAGACAAGAAGCGCTCGCCCCTCGAGATTGTGCTCATTATTGCTAGGGACGCGGAAGGGGCATTCGAACAGCTTTCTATCGGTGTCGCCCAAGACCGGATCATGCGGCGATTGCGGCAGATCGCCCGCGACGGTGGACATCATTTCGGCATCTATTATCCGGCGTCGGTGGCAAACGACACGGAACTGCCGACCTACATTCACTCCAAGTTCCTGTTAGTCGACGATCGCTTTCTTAGCGTGGGTTCGGCGAATATGAACAATCGGAGTATGGGCTACGACACCGAGCTGAACGTTGCGTGGGAAGCGGGACAAAAAGATCGCGAGCTTGCCCGTGCCATTACCAATGTTCGGATCGACCTTCTCGCGGAGCATACCGGCCAAAATATTCCGGCGGCGCGCGAGGCTCTGGAACACATTCCGGGACTGGTGGCACGCCTAGACCGGCTTGCCGATGATCCGTCAAGCCGTCTACGCCATCATCCGCTGGAAAGCGTCTCAGAAGAATATCGCTGGATAATGACATTGTTGCCTGATGGATTACCCTTCGACTCTGAAAGGAGTGAGGAGGCCTACGAGAAAATATCCGACAATGGCCACGATGGCGGAAACTCCTTTTTTGGCCGAGGTGTGATGAACCTGAAAAATTGGTTTCTGAACAGCGACTAGCGTACGTCCAACCAGGTTGGGAACGTCGCGCCTGTCGAAAATTCCCTACGAACAAGAAGCTGAAATTCCGACACGACTAACACGAATCGTTAATCTTGTACGCAGCGACTAAACGACGAACTTCTATGGACACAGGAGCGCAAATTACATCATGGGCAAACCCGAGCGACGGATGCTAACGCCCGTCTCGATTTTGAAATGGCAGGTCAGTTCCATTTACCAGGTTTGGGACAATCGATTCGAAAAGGCGAAAAATACTTGTTCATTTTGCCCGCGCGGCGAAAGTTTTTAATGGCATGGGCTTTGCTCTAATTCTTGGAAGAATGAAAAAGTTATCGATTATAAATTTTAAAGGAGGCAAAGAATGAAAAAATCTTATTTGGCGGCAATATCAGGTGTAGCCTTTGGCGGCGCGGTAATCCTCACCGTTCCGGCTGCATGGTCGCAATCGGGAAGCGACACCGCTCCTTCGGCGGGACAAAGACAAGATAGTGAGAGCCAGATGCGCAATCCGCCGGCTGGCAGCAGTCAGAGGAGCGGCTCAGGAGAGTCGGGAATGTCGGGCATGCAAAGCCGGAGCGGCAGGGCTGCAGGCCAACACTGGTCTAAAGACAAGGTAAAGGAAATCCAGGAAGCCCTTAAGACCAAAGGATTCGACCCCGGGGCCGCCGACGGTGTAATTGGGCAAAAGACCAATCAAGCGATTCGGGAATTCCAGAAGTCGAATAATCTTCAGGTGACGGGGCGCGTCGACGAGAAAACAGCCAGTGCGTTGGGAGTGGATGCAAGTGGGGCGAGTAGCGCTACGTCGCCTATGGGCAAAGAATCCACCAGCGGTAGCCGCGGAACCAGTGGGCTCTCTTCCGGCAAAGATTCGCCGAGCCCAACTGCGCCGTCAAGCGTAAGAGAACCGAGTGGCCGCCAACAAGAAAGCGGGAGGCCTTCAGGTTCCTCGGAGGAGAAGACCGGCGTTAGCGAACCAGCGGATAAGTCTGGTTCAGGCGGTGGCGCGAAGGTCCGTTAACTAAGCCAGCCGGCAAAAACAAAATACGCAAATTTACAGTGACAAAAAAATAAGGGCGGCTTGCTGCAAGCCGCCCTTATTTTTTCCGCCGTCCGCTATTGCCGGGTATCGCGTAGATTAGCCCCTTGTCTAATGAGTTCGAATTGTACGTCGGTCGCCCTTATGGCCCGTGGCGGTTTCCCCTGGCGGACCGCGAGCGCGGCACATACGCCTGCTGCGTGCCCTGTCGCTATTGCCACTGGCATGACGCGATATGACGAATGGGCCTCATGTGTACCCGAAATACACCGACCCGCGACGATCAATCCCTCAACTTTCTGGGGCAGAAGACACCGCAAAGGAATATCATAGGCCTCGCCGGGTGGCAGCCGTTTTAACATCGTACCTGTCCCTTCGGGATTATGGATGTCGACTGGGTACGTGCTGCGGGCGATCGCGTCGGTAAACTTTCGCGCCTGTAGAATGTCATTAACGGTCAGTTGATAATCACCCAGAACTCTCCTTGTCTCGCGCACTCCCGTATTCACCCCGCTCTGGACGATATACCCATTATCGAAACCGGGTACATACTGACGCAGGAAATCGACAATTTGGCGCATCTGCCGACGACTCTCCCATTCGGCGTAGGATAAATCCCATACATCCGTACCCAGTACTTTGTTCACACGCGTGCAATTGACGCTGACTTCTCGGTCATGAACCGTGGAGAAAAACAGGATATCCTCTCTAGGCAATTGGAGGTTCCCGTCGGCAACAGCCTTGCGAATAAGATCCCATAGTCCGTGCACACCGCGCCATTGATCGGGATGCTGCCTTACGTAAGCGTCGAAATGTTGCAGATCAAATTCCGTGATCCGGAACATCAAGGTCATGGGCTGCACGAGCTGATCATCGTCTCTTCCAATGGCGTAAGGGGCGCCTGCCCGGGCGGCCACGTCCCCATCGCCCGTGCAGTCGATGACGACACTAGCTTGAATCACGATAGGACCGGATTTAGTCTCGAACACGACACCTTTCACTCTATGATTGCTGATTACATCGCTCGCAAACGCATGGAACAGGAAGCGCACACCCGCTTCGTCCAAAAGATCCAAGGCAACTAGCTTAAAGACTTCGGGATCGAAGGGCACTACATATCCTGTCTGCAAGGAAGGTGAAATGGCACCTCCCGCTCTCACCAGACGGTCGAGGAGTGTCGTGAGTACGCCCGCCACTACGGGTTTTCCCGGGCCGTGATCGGTAGGAAGCAACGTTGTCGCGCCCGCCTTCCGAGGCGTCGGCTTTTGCGTGTGAAAAGACATGAGAGGCATGACAAGAGCGGCCGTTGCGTTTCCGCCGAGAAAACCATACCGCTCCGTCAAAATCACATTCGCACCGGCGTTAGCGGCGCCCAGCGCGGCACCGAGGCCAGCCGGTCCCCCACCAACAACAAGAACATCACTCGTCGCGGCAAGTTGTGCCTTCCGTGGCGCTAGGCTAATGGAAGCTGGATTTTCGGGGCGACAAAGAGGTGGCATGACCCTCCTCTTCAAGCGACCAATCGTGATCACTCTCTATTTAGGACTTGCTAGGGGGCGCCAGACTCTGTAAGAGCTCACAGAGGATTTCATTGGTTTTTTTCGCACGTTCTTTCAGGCTGGGGAGTTTTTCTTCGAGGCGCTTTCTTATACGTTCCTTCGTATCCCATGAGCGATCGAGAAATGCACATAGTTTTCCCACGTTCAGAGCCGCCATTGGAGGCATCGGCATTTCCAAGTCAGACAGAAAGCCGGAGACCTTCACCGCATAAGGAAGTGCTACAAAAGGAATTTTCTGAATCGCCGCAAAGATCAAGAAATGGAGTCGCATCCCAACCGCGAACGACATGTGTTTCATCAATCCCAGCACCTCGCTCGAACTGTACTCTCCCTTTAAAACATTCGCCCGTTTAGCATTGGCCATCTTGGAAATGACAGCGTGGGAATGCTGCGGATCTTTGTTCTCCCCCCCCTCCATGGGAACAAAGAGGATCTGGGAATCAAACCGTTCCACCATGAAATCCGCCGTGTTGGCAAGGATCGCATGGTACTGCTCGATATTGAGGTCTGGTGCGGCTGGACCGGGTTCCCGCACGGAAAAGCCCACGAGAGTACTATCCGGATTGATTCCCTCGTTCTTCAGCATTTCCTTCGTAAACGTTTGTGGTTTGAGTAAGAGTCCTGGGTCGTTCGTTATCTCAATCTCCTGATTAACTCCCAAATCATGCAAGATTCTTTTTGCCTCGCTCTCTCGAACCGTGATCTTATCAACATTATTAAGACTCTCGACCACAAGCTGCTTTGATTCTGGAGTTTTGATAGGGCCGACACTGATGGCGTAAACCATGACCGGAATCTCTAATTCTTTCGCCCAATTCACATCGCGAAGGAAGGCCTCGATGGACCCGTCGAACAAGATACCGCCTCCCCCGAGAATGAAGAGATCGAGTTTTCGCAGTTCTTCGAGGACCTCATCTTTATGCATCTCCCGAATGGGAACGGCACGGACCTTATGCCTTCGTTCGGTGTCCTTCGGATTGCGCGAGAAGACGACAACATCAACGTCGAGATGAGTACGGACTTCACTGAGGATGACCTCTAGAATGGCTTCATCTCCGAGATTCATCCCGCCATAAGACCCGGAAATAGCAATCTTAAACTTCATAGAAAATCAACTGTGTTTGCCAGGACAGATCACCTGCTTTTTTCAGACTTTGCGGAAAAAAAATGCTGCTCCCGCAGTTGGTCAGCCACGCAATTGTGATGCCCAAAGGAATTATTACTATTACGAGAAAAATAGAAGTATTAGGGACGCCGAGTCTCGGATGTAGGGCTTTGCACTACTCTACTGTCCCAAAAAACAGACATAAAACGGTTGTGGCTGCGCTTTGAAACTAGTTTACGGGACTGCGCCCTCATAAAAACAGGTTCCACTTAGGGCTACCCCACTGAACCAGGGGTTAAAGTATGATTAACTGACCGCCGCCCAATGTTCTCTTTTGCTGTCAGCACGATCAATTTCCATAATCCTGAAAGGCGGGACACCCGTGAACGCGCTTTCGAGGAGTGGTTTAGCGACGTTGTAAACAGGTACGTGCTTCTTTGTCATCCCTTCCAGCGTTCCGTGATGAGCGTGTCCATGAAAAACAGCGGTAACGGGATAACGATTTAACGGCTCTTCAAGCCGGCTGGACCCGAGAAAAGGAATGATTTCCGGGGACTCGCCTATGACTGTTGCGATGACCGGAGCATAATGAAGGAGGACTACCCTTTTGTCCGTTTTTATCCCGGCGAGAGCTGATTCAAGCTTGAGCGCCTCTTCGACTCCTTCATGCACAAACGCTTTGATCGCTGTTTCTCCCCATGGTTGTAGCGCTTTATCGCCGAATCCTCCGGCGAAGCCCTTGGTGCCGGCAAAGCCGATGCCGTAAATCTCACAGGGCATCCCATCCAGGATATTCACACCCGCGTCTTCAAGGATCGCTTTTACCGCCGCAGCATTTCCAGACTCGAAATCATGATTTCCCAGCACAGCCACAACAGGAACCTTCAAGTTCACTATTTGTCGAGTCAGCATCTTAGCCTCCTCCGGCAAGCCTGTGTCGCAGAGGTCTCCGCCAAGCAATAAAATGTCAGCGCTGTCCGCCATAGCGGAGAGCAGATTTCCGACATCGTCCAGAGATGTCTTCTTGCAGTGAAGATCGGCTGTCGCAGCCAGGCGAAGGGGGGGCTTATCGCGAGCCATGAAAATATCCAACAAATCGGTTTCTAATAGTGCAACAATGCTAGTTGGTTCACGGCAACCTGAGGGGGCTCGTGCGTTTTGCAATCTTGATTCATGCTCAGCAAAAGGTGCAGGCTATCGACCGTCGTACCAAGACGACTGATCAACAATACTGAACTAACTGCCCGCAAGGAACGTACCAACTGTAAGCAGCGTGAACTATTATGTTCACAAATTGAAAACCAGCATGCAGGCCAAATATGATCTACGTAAGGTTTCAAAGGCGAGAAAAATATCGGCACGATGACGCGAATTTGGGACGAAGATCGCACAATTTTAGACAATCCGGCACTGTGTGATTGCGGTGCATAAATCGTTATTGTTTATACATGACTAAGTCTTACGACGCACTGGTTATTGGCTCGGGACCGAATGGCCTTGCCGCAGCCATTACCATGGCTCAGAACGGAAAGTCCGTACTCGTCTATGAGGCTGAAGCAGAAATCGGCGGAGGAGCTCGCTCTGCAGAGTTGACGTTACCGGGTTTTATCCACGATGTGTGCTCCGCCGTTTATCCCCTCGCCGCAGGTTCGCCTTTCCTGCGCACGCTCCCCCTCACCGAACACGGCTTGGAGTGGATCCAACCTCCCGCCGCGCTGGCTCATCCTTTCGATGACGGAACGGCAGTAATCCTTGAGCGCTTGGTCAGTGCGACAGCTTCCCATCTTGGCCCTGACGCGACATCCTATCAAGAATTCATGAGCCCGCTGGTTGCCGATTGGAACCTCTTGGAAGTCGATATCCTAGGACCGATCCGGCTGCCGCGGCATCCCTGGAGTGTAGCCCGCTTCGGTTTCCATGCGCTGCAATCTGCCCGGGGTCTGGCCGTGCGCCACTTTCGGGGGGAAAGGGCCAGAGGATTATTTGCCGGTTTGGCTGCTCATTCCATGTTGCCGCTCGAGCAGTGGGGTTCAGCGGCCTTCGGGATGGTATTGGGAATTACCGCACACTCTGTTGGATGGCCCATTCCTCGAGGCGGGGCGCAAAAACTGACCCAAGCATTAGCTTCGTACCTGACTTCCATCGGCGGCGAAATAATTGTGAATCAGCGTGTGCAAACGCTCGCTGAACTTCCGCCTTCCCGCGTGGTTCTTTGTGATTTAACGCCACGCCAATTGCTGCAAATCGTGGGTAAACGACTTGCGCCTCGTTATCGGGACAGGCTGCAACGCTATCAGTACGGCATTGCAGCTTTCAAAATGGATTGGGCGTTATCCGCTCCGGTGCCTTGGAGAGCGACGGAATGCGCTCGGGCGGTGACAGTTCACCTGGGCTGTACGTTAGAGGAGATTGCTTTTTCAGAGCGCGCGGTATGGCGAAAAGAACATGTCCCCAAACCATTTGTACTTTTGGTACAGCCCTCTCTTTTCGACACTTCCCGGGCGCCAAAGACTAAACATACTCTGTGGGCCTATTGTCATGTACCGCATCGCTCCAGGTTCGATATGGTGGAAAGAATTGAAAAACAAATCGAGCGATTTGCGCCGGGATTTCGCAATCTGGTGCTGGCGAGAAGCGTCATGGCACCCTTCGACCTCGAAAAACATAATGCCAATCTCGTGGGCGGCGACATCAACGGTGGTGCTCCGAACCTGCAGCAACTCTTCTTTCGTCCTACGGCAAAGCTTTACGGGACTTCGATTAAAGGACTTTATATTTGTTCAGCCTCCACGCCGCCTGGCGGGGGAGTTCACGGGATGTGTGGACATTACGCTGCTCTCAAAGCTCTCAAAGAAATATTTTAACTTTGTTTCGTAGCGAACCTCCCTTGGTCCTGAATATTTCATGCCAGTTAAAGAATCGTTCGCATTTGTGTCCCAAATTCCGTACACATTAAAGTTTTTTAAAGCGTGGCTAGGATAAAACCCATTGTCCGGCCGCGTGTCCGTTGGCATAATTGTTGCGCAAACTTCGGAAAGGAGGTGTTTTATGGGTTCATTAGAAAAGGAAAAAGCCGAGCACCTGTCTTGCGGAGTGGCAGAAACTATTGGATCCGCAAAAGATAGGGCGGGCGAGTTTGCTTCGAATGCGAAGGCCAAAGTCAACGCATTCACGAGCCGGTTGGGTCGGAGAGTCAAGCAACTGGGATATAATATGCGCGCGAGATGTCCGCATGAAACAATCCATGACGTAACGAACAAAGTTGCGGATCGCTTAGAAACCGCCGGGGACTATCTAGAACGCAAAGATGTAAAGTGGTTTTTGTACGATGTGGGCTCTTTCATACGTCGCTATCCGATATCGTCGCTGGCCTTCGGTGTTGGTATCGGGTTTTTGCTAGCGCGTAGGAGATAAGTCCAGGGATGAAAGGTCGCACATTGTTTCTTAAACTTGCCAACCACCCGTGACAGATCGGTCACCGGTAGGCGCATGAGGGCTTGATGTAAATCGATCACTCGTGGAGATTGTAAAGCACCATTCATTGGCGCTGATAGTAAATTCCAAATATAACGGCGGTGGGTAGCCAACCCCGCCGGATTCATTGACATAGTACTGCGTTTGCATTTGAGCCCTGGACGCTGGACAAGTCTATTCGTTGATCGGCTGCATCCTGAGCGCTATAATAGTCTGACCTTGGCAATTTGTGAGGTATACCATCACTTATGTTACTGGATGCAGCATGGTTTCGTCGCTGGTTCAGCGCGGAGCGTGCTTCGCGGCAAACGGCAAATCCCGGAATCGAGAAGAAGAGTTGACGGGTCTCGACAATTCAGATCGCGTCGGCGCGGGGTCATTTTCTGCGCTCTCCTACAATATTCATGAGTGCGTTGGATTGGACGGACGTCGCAATGGGGCTCGAATCGCGGGGATCATCAGGGACAGCGACGCCGATGTCATCGGTTTGCAAGAAGTGCATTCCGAATCGAACGGCCGCGGCGAACAGCATCAAATGAACTACCTCGCCGAATCGACGGGTTTGCAAGCTATATCGGGGCCATGTTTAGAGCGAAAAAACGGCCAATTTGGAAATGTTTTGCTAACGAAACGCAAGGTCTTAAAGGTTCGTCGCTTGGATCTGAGCATTCCCGGCCGGGAACCGCGCGGCGCCATTGATGCCGATCTCGAAATGGGCGGCGAAGCCGTACGCGTTATCGTCACCCATCTCGGACTCCGTCCGTCCGAACGAAGATTGCAAGTCAAAAAACTCTTGACCGCGCTAGCGCAACATCGCACGCGAATCGTCGTTGTACTAAGCGACATCAATGAATGGCTGCCTGCAAGCGGCCCACTACGCTGGTTGGAAGCCCGCCTCGGAAAAACCAGGCGAATGCGTACATTCCCTTCTTACTTTCCTGTTTTGGCCCTTGATCGTATCTGGGTGTCGCCACCATCAGCACTTGTCAACCTCTCTACCCTCAATACTCCGCTCGCCCGGGTGGCTTCGGACCATCTCCCATTGAAAGCAACTATCCAAACTTCGTGGCCGGAAATTGCGAGATAACAATTACCTGTTTGCGCTCTCGATAGGCTATGTGCCGACATCGATCAGGGCTAGACCGGTTTCCAAGTCGGTTTTGCGTCGTAGGTGTTTTGGTGACTCGATCAGTACAACTTCGAGCGTTGGCCACACATCGGCTTGAATTATATGCCCACCATGAGCGCTCCCATCTGATTTGCCCACTACGACATGCGCGTGCACCTGCGGCGCTCCGTCTTTCAGCGCGATATCGCCGACCAACGAGAGGACCTCGACCTGCTCTTCGATAGGGATCTTTTTGTAATCTTTTTGATCGCGGTCAAAATAGCCGAGCACGACAGCGCGAAAGGCGCCGATGGCCGTAAAATGGCTCCCTCGAAGATTCTTCTCTTTTGCGAATGATGTTAGCCCTTTGATGAATTCGTCGCCCTTATCAAAAATTAGAGCAAAAGTATTTTGCTCTCCGTGCTCAAGCGTTTGGAATTTCATAGTAAGCTTCTCCTTGAAAAAGTCCCCGCGTTGGCTGCTAAGCCGCGCCGACGAGCCAAGCAAATTATGTTTGGCTTGCGCGTGGCCTGCTCCGTTCGCTCAATGCAAATGGCCTCGGGTGGATCGCAGGGGCTACTTCGCGTTCATAAAGGCAAAAAACCTTTATGGGCATTTCCGAGAAACAGTGCGACGGCCCGTAATCTTCCCAAAAGCTAAGCAGCCGGTCGTACGGAGGCGCTATTGCTGAAGCATTTGTTGACGACCTCCCAATCAATATTTGAGAAGAATGCTTCGATATACTTACTTCGCTCAGACGGTTTATAATCAAGCAGAAAAGCATGCTCCCAAACATCCATGACTAGGATCGGCTTAAATCCGGAAGGAACGCCCTCTTGGTGAAGTTCGACCCAGTGATTCGAAAGGTGGCCGGTGATAGGATCTTGATAAAGAACCGCCCAGCCGACGCCGCGCATGCCGCCGACCGCTACAAAATCATTCTTCCAGGCACCGAAGCTGCCAAAGCTCTGTTCAAGAGCCAGTTTTATTTCGCTGGAGAGTTTTCCTTTGCCCTTGGGAGCTAAATTGCCAAAATAGTACTCGTGCAGAACCATACCGCCGTATTCGAAACCGAGATGGCGTTTCAATTCAGAGTAGACGGGGTTAGTCGCGGACGCCTGTTTGTTTTTGGTCATCTCCAATAATCGTTCGGTGAGGAGATTGGTATTTTTCACGTAGCCTTCATACAGACCGAAGTGCATCTCAAGTGTTTGATCGGAAATTCCCTTCAATCCGCTCAAATTAAAACTCTTGGCTTTGTAGACTTGCTTTTGCATCTTCTCTTACCTCCTTTAAGTTTAAGCCCGTCATAGAGTATAAGCCACGGCAACGGCGACGGTTGCCATTATCACCGAGCCTGACTGCGTCTTGCGGCATATCCGCATCAGCGCGATCGAACGACGACACCTTTTTGAACGGTGATTGACGACCTGTTGATATTGATAATGGCCTTCCTCGATGGTAGATTCTTTCACTTTTATGCTTGTCGAACGCAATCGACGTGCCAAGTTAGATGTTCTGGAGTACTCGGCTCTCGCTGAAACCATGGACGCTGTAACCTTTTGGGGATTTCCCGTAGTTGAGCCAGTCAAATGGGAATTATCAGTAATGATTAGTTGGCGATTTTTCGTAGACCGTCATTTAAGTTGTCTTATAAAATGAGACAGCATGCAGACTTTTTGGTCTTCGCTAAAATTTCAAGGAAACGACAATCCTTGAATCCGTCGCCCGCATTCATCAGATTCCTTTTATTAAGGGTCCACAATTGAGTAACCAAACAGCGACCGAGGGGTGAGACCTGGAGAGCGCGGGCACAGGAGCGCAAAGGTTGTTTCAGGCCCTGCCGGCGGGCATTTCCACCTATGGAGAGGACGGGGTGGTGGCCGGCAAGGCAGAGAACCATTGAC
>DATBLC010000003.1:0-50148 GCA_036555515.1 Binatia bacterium | reverse complement strand
TGTTCGCTCCAAGCGACGTTGAAGACTGCTTGGAGGTACGGCACCATAACGATCGAGCCGGAAGGGCCCGCCGTTCGCGAGACTACTGTCGCACCGTCACTAGAACGGCCCACGATAGAGGTGAAAACTACACCCACGCCTGGAAGAGTAGATGGCTGATAACGAACTCATTCGCCTGCGCTCGATGCTTGCCGAGTTGGCGCCGCAAGGCCGCCCGGCGCTCCTGCCGGCCCTGCACGCTGCACAGCAGTTCTATGGCTGGATTCCCGAATCGGTTGCAGCAGAAGTGGGCCGCGCCTTGGGGGTGCCGCTCGCCGACGTCCATGGTGTCATCGATTTTTATGCGATGTTCAATCGGCGACCGGCCGGCCAGACCGTCATGCGCGTATGCAGCGCGCCGGTGTGCGCCCTCGCCGGGGCCAACGCGGTGGCGGACGCACTGTGCCGCCACTTACAGATCGAGCCGGGTGAAGTCAGCTCGGATGGCGCCTTCACCGTCGAGCATGCGCCCTGCCTGGGCCTGTGTGACCTCGCGCCGGCGCTCCTTATCGGCGAAGCCGCTGTTGGACATGCCGCTCCCGAGCAAGCAGCCTCGCTATGCGACCGCAGCACGGAAAGAGCGGCGAGCTTTGTCGGCGGCGATATACGCAGCCTTACGAGCAATTGCGGTCAAGGTCATTGCACTTCCCTTGCCGACTACCGGGCGCGGGGCGGTTACGCCGAACTAAAAAAGACTTTGAATATGACGCCGCAAGACGTGCTCGCTGAAGTGAAGGCTGCGGGGTTGGTCGGCCGCGGCGGCGCGGCATTTCCCACCGGCGTCAAGTGGGAGGGAGCGGCAAACGCGCCGGGCCAACCGAAATACATTGTCTGCAACGCCGACGAATCCGAGCCCGGCACGTTCAAAGATCGCATTCTCATGGAGGACGATCCGCACCGTACCATAGAAGGGATGATCATCGCGGCCTACGCGGTGGGCGCGCGCCAGGGTTATATCTACGTGCGCGGAGAGTATCCACATGCCTTCAAGGTCATGAGCGAGGCGGTGGCCGAGGCGCGCCAGGCCGGCACCCTCGGCGGAAACATCCTCGGCTCCGGCTTGTCATTTGATATTGAAATGCGACTGGGCGCCGGCGCCTACATTTGCGGCGAAGAAACCGCGCTGTTGGAATCCATCGAGGGCAAGCGCGGCTTGCCGCGTATAAAGCCGCCCTTCCCGACTACCCATGGGTTATTCGGCAAGCCCACCGTGATCAACAACGTCGAGACATTCTGCAACGTCCCGCTGATCCTCGCGCGGGGCGCCTTAGAGTATCGGAAAATGGGCACGGACCGTTCGTCCGGCCCAAAGCTGTTTTGCGTGTCGGGCCAGATAGAGAAGCCCGGGCTTTACGAGGTTCCGTTCGGCGTCACCTTACGCCATCTGTTGTTTGATCTCGCGGGCGGACTGAAACAGGGGCGCAAGCTTCAAGCGGTGCTTTTTGGCGGCGCTGCGGGCGCCTTTGCCACTGAGACAAACTTGGACGTGATTTTGTCCTTTGAGCACTTGAGCGCCGCCGGCTTGCCGCTCGGCTCCGGCGCGGTCATGGTCTTCGACGACAGCGCGGACATGCGCGACGTGTTGAAGCGCATAGCGCACTTCTTTGCCGACGAAAGCTGCGGTAAATGCTATCCCTGCCAGCTCGGCGCGCGTCGCCAGTATGAAATTCTCGATCGAGTCGCAGCCGGGCTTCCCGTTCCCGGCGACCCGGAACGATTATCGGACGTGGGCTCGACGATGATCGATGCCTCTCTGTGCGGCCTGGGCCAGACGGCTGCCACGGCGGTATTGAGCGGAATCAAATTGTGGCCGGATATTTTTGCTAAAAGAAAGTAGCAGGCTGCTGGATGTAAAGCGCGGAGCGCAAGGGGAATAAAGCAGGTCAAACAGCTTGCCCTATGCCCTTAGCGCTTTGATAAAAGGTTTGAATTGTATGGCTGATATAGCGCTCACTATCGATGGCAATGCTGTCACCGTGTCTTCGGGTACGACGATCCTCAAAGCCGCCGAGCAGCTCGGCCGCCGTATTCCGACGATTTGCTATCACGACCACTGTACGGCCAATGGGCTTTGCCGCATTTGCGTGGTCGAAGTCAACGGGGTAAAGCCGCTTGTCCCGGCGTGCCTCACTCCAGTGCGCGAAGGAATCGAGGTCACCACTTCCGGTGTGAGGGCCGAGCGCAGCCGGCGGACTATCCTTGAGATGCTCGCCTCGGCCGTCGATCTATCTGAGGCGCAGGAGATCGAGCGGCTCATTGACGAATATCGTGCCGACCGAATGCGTTTTCCCGGGGCCGAGCGGCGCGAGCATGCGGTGCTCGATGATAACCCGATGTATATCCGCGATTATTCCAAGTGCATACTGTGCTGGCGCTGCGTTCAGGTGTGCGCCGATGACGCGCAGTTCACTTACGCAATCAACTTCACGGGGCGCGGGTTTGCAACCACGATCGGCACCTTCTTTGACAAGCCGATGCCCGAAACCAGCTGCGTATTTTGCGGCCAGTGCGTGGCGGTCTGCCCCACCGGCGCGCTTAAGCCCAAGCGCGAGTCGCTGCTCGAGCAGGGATTCAGCTTGGATGAAATTATGCAGGCGACGAGGGGCGGGAAAAAGCGCCGCAGGAAATAACCATGATCACGCCCGATCGCATTGTCCCTACCACCTGCCCTTACTGCGGCGTGGGCTGTAACCTGGAGCTGCACATCAAGGACGACTTCGTCTACAAAGTGACCTCGCCGTTTAACTCGGTGGTCAATCACGGCAACCTGTGCGTCAAAGGACGGTTCGGCTATGACTTCGTTTATAATAAAGACCGGGTGACGGTGCCGCTCATTCGCAAAACGCCCCAGGCGCCCGGCGCGCGCGCGCAGGCTTTCGACCGCGGCCAGTGGCGCGAAGTCTCGTGGGATGAGGCCCTCGACTACACCGCTGACCGGCTGTGCGAGATTTACCGGCGAGGTGGCGCAGACGCGATGGCGGTCTACTGTTGCGCTAAGGCGACCAACGAGGACAACTACATCCTGCAGAAAATGTTCCGCGCCCTGTTCCGCACCAACAACGTCGATCACTGCACCCGCTTGTGCCATGCGGCGTCGGTGGTTGCACTACAAATGGCGCTCGGCTCGTCGGCGATGAGCAATACCGCTGCCGAGGTCATTCACAGCGACGTATTTCTCGTCACCGGCTCCAACACGGCCGAAACCCATCCCATCATTGCGCTGCAAATGAAGGCGGCGATAGCCAACCACGGTGCGAAGCTCATCGTCGTGGATCCGCGTCGGGTGGAGATGGTCAACTGGGCCGCGCTCTGGCTGCCCGAGAAGCCTGGCACCGACGTGCCGCTCTTTTCCGCGATGGCGCATGTGATCATCAGGGAGCGGCTCTATAACCAAGATTTCGTCGCGCGGCGCACGGAGGGTTTTGAAGATTTTTCCAGGTCCATGGAAAAATTCACGCCCGCCTACGCCGAGGCGATTTCCGGCGTGGACCGCAATTTGATCGTCGAGGCCGCCCGAATGTACGCGACGGCGAAAAATGCGGCGATTTATTGGGCGCTAGGTATTCCCGAGCATTCCCACGGCACCGACAACGCTATGACCCTCATCCACCTGGCGCTGCTCACCGGCCAGATCGGCCGGCGAGGCACGGGCTTGAATCCGCTTCGGGGTCAAAACAACGTGCAGGGCGCGTCGGATTCCGGCGCCATGCCATGGCACTATCCGGGTTATCAGCGCGTCGACGACGAGCAGGCGGCGCGCAAATTCGAACGGGTCTGGAATATCGAACCGGGCGCGCTGAGCCGCAAGCTGGGGCTCACCACGACCGAGATCATCAGCGCGGTGGGGCCGGGCGGGGTGCGCGCCCTCTACATCATGGGCGAGAACCCGATGATGTCCGAGCCGAACCTGAACCACACGCGCCATATGATTGAGCAGTTAGAGTTCCTGGCGGCGCAGGACTTGTTCATCAACGAGTCCGGCGCCTATGCCGACGTCTTTTTGCCCGCGGCATCCTGGGCGGAGAAGGATGGCACGTTTACCAATACCGACCGCCGCGTCCAGCGCGTGCGCAAGGCCCTGGAACCGCGCGGCCAGGCGCGGCCCGATTGGCAGATCGTCTGCCGTCTTGCCGAGCGCATCGAAAAACGCCTTGGCCGCCCTCAGTCAGCCTTCTGGGCATACCAAGGCCCAGCTGAAGTACTCGAAGAGATGGGGGGCGTAGTCCCCGAATATGCCGGAGTTAAATATCGGCGCATCGAAAACCAGGGCTTACAGACGCCGGTATGGGATGACAATCATACCGGCACGCCGTATCTCTTTACAGAGACCTTTCCCAGCGGCAAGGGTAAGTTTCACCCCCTCGAGTACGTTCCGGCGGTGGAGATGCCGGACGATGAATACCCGTTCATCCTAACCACCGGACGGCTGCTCGAACACTGGCACGGCGGCACGCTCACGCGCCATTCAAAACTCGATGACCTCTATCCCGAGGCGCGCGTAGAGATCAGCCCCGCGGACGCCGCCCGCCTCAAGCTCGAAGACGGACAAGCCGTTCGGGTTTCGTCGCGGCGCGGCTCTATCGTCCTGCGCGCCTGGGTGACAGAGCGGACGACCGCAGGCGTCGTATTCGTCCCCATGCATTTTGCCGAAGCCGCCGCGAACCTGCTCACCATTGACGCGTTGGACCCGAGGGCCAAAATTCCGGAATACAAAGCGTGCGCGGTGCGCATCGTGCCCGCAGCGAAAGAAGAACTAGCCAGGCCCGAGAGGAAGGTAGAACGGGGCAGGTACTGAGTCTGTCGGAGCATGTCTCAGAGTTTTTCCGTAACCTGCTACGGGGCAAAAATCGATTCGGCTTTCGGTTAGCCTCCGAGCGCTGCGCGCAAGCGACACGGCGCGCCGGCGACAACGGAGCTTTGACCAGGCCGGACATCCAATCATCCCGAATTCCGCAGTTAAACTGAGGAGACGGGCAAGCGAGGTGGAACCCTGGAGTAGCGAAGCCGTCCAACTGTAAAATTCAAAGTCATTTTGCGCTTTCGCATTTCGTTGTCACGAGCTTTAATGTGCCGTCGAAGCATCGTTGCTCGATGTCTGCTTAGAGGCAGACGGCATCTCCGCCACAGGCGGATCAGCCTTCGGCTGAGACTTTGCTGCGGAAGGGTTGCGCCTCGCGCTTCCTGTCGAGCGCAACTGCGCAATCCGGGATTATTAAGGCGCGTCATGCTTGAGATCGGCGACGAGCGGATTGCGGCAACAACGTTGCGCATATCGTCGCGATCGCGCCACCGGCCCCGAGTAGCATGAAAGCCCAGCCCCAAACATGGGGAAGTTCGCCGGCACCATTTGTTGCGTCGAGAATCCAGCCGAACGCAAGGGGAGATACAGCGCCGGCTCCGAACCCCAGGATGGAGCGCAGCGCGAGCAACGTCCCGAGGTATCGAGGCTGGATCGCTTCGGTCATGGCCGTGGATAAGACGCCCGAGTCTCCCAGGATGGCAAAACCATAGGCGAAGGCGATCGGAAGCAGTACAACGAGCGGAAAGTCGATGAGCCAACCGAAGCTGAGCGACAACAGCGCGCCACTCAGCGCCGTCGCAATAAGTACGTTACGACGTCCCCAATGATCGGACGCCTCCCCCATCGCCAGCGTCGCGCAGACGCCCGACAAGTGAATCGTCAAGGCGATCCACAGTCCCATGGCCGCGGAATCTGCGCCGGCATTGCGAAAGGCGGCCGTGAGAAAAGTCGGCGCCCACGCCCACATGCCCAGCAATTCCCATGCGTGCGCCGTGTAACCGAGCGTCAGCAAGACGGAAGAGCGTGTCAGCAGCGCTTGCACGATGCCGTCGTCCATCGGAGTGCCGACGGATCGGCTATGCACAACGTTGCCGGTATCGCGCAAAGCAAGCCAACCCGCGACGGCGCCGATGATCGGCCCGGCAGCGCCGGCATAAAACGCCCACTCGTACGACCATCGACTCGATGCGCTGACCGACAACATGATGGAAACGAGATAACCCAGCGAGGCTCCCGCCTGGATCGCACCAATCGCGAAGCCGCGGCGCTCGGGCCGGAATTCATCCGCCACCAGCATGATCGATGGCGTGTAGGTTCCGCCTTGCGTGACGGCGACGATGATGTTGAGTAACAATGCCGATTCATAAGAGCGGGCGCCGGCGGCGAATGCCACGAAAGCCGCCGCCGAGCCCCAAGCCGAAAACAAAAATACAGTCTTGGCTCCGATCCGGTCAGCCAACCATGAAGCGACGAGCAGCGAAAACGCGTATGCGATATTATACGCGGACTGAATGCTTCCCGCCTGCGCCGCGGTCATCTTCCACGCGCTCAGCAAGATGGGCAGACTTCCGGCATACACCATGGTTGCGACTGAAGTGCCGAAACGGCTGACACAGAGGAACAGGAGCATGCGCGGCGCCTTCACTGACGCAATTGACACGGCGAAATCACTTCCCTTCCCCGACCATCGCGGACGCCCACTTCCCGGAGCATCACGCCGTTTTCATATCGGTTCCCTTCGCATGGCGAATGATAATTTGGTCTATCGGAACCTGCCGACTTGAGATCCAGCTCTCGGTGCTAACCTTCCATAGAAGAGGACTATATGGGAGCTATAAGGCCAGCATCAATCCTCAACTGAGGGTTGCCCGAATGATTCGCAGAACTTCGTCGGGTTTCCTCGCTTGGGAATAAGCTCGCGCCGCTGTCAAGTTAAGGATTCAACGCCGAAAGTCATTGACAGAGCGACATCGAGAGTTGTAATTCAGACCCAAACAGGACGCGAAGGACGGCGAAGCGCGAAACAGCTTGAACGGCGCGAAGCAGTCAACCGATTCAAACCGTTGGACCGCGAGCACGACGGGAGCATTTATGAAGAACGGATTCAAGATCATCGATTCTGATATGCATATCATGGAGCCCATGGACCTATGGGAAAAATACCTGGAGCCGCGTTTCAAGGATCGCGGGCCGCGTCCGGTTCGGGTGCCGACCCGCGGCGATCTGAATTTGCTCATGATCGACGGCAAGGAACCACGGGCCAACAGCCCAACGCTGGCCCACGATGTGCGCATGATCAGCGGCAGACGCAACAACACCGCGGGCGATAGGATCGAATTTGCGCGCAAGCAGAATTTCAACGCCAAGTCCCAGCTCGAAGCGATGGACATGGAGGGGATCGATCTGGCCGTGCTCTTCCCCACTGCCTGCTTGCATATCATGACAATGCCGGACATGGACCCGCTGCACGCCGAAGCCATTTGCCGCGCTTACAACAATTGGCTCTATGATTTTTGCAGACAAGATCCCAAACGGCTCTACGGGGCCGCGATGCTCCCACCCCATGATGTTTCTCTCGCGGTTCGCGAGGCGCATCGGGCGCGCACTGATCTGGGCTTCGTGACCGCTTTTTTACGCGCCACGCCACTGCCGGGACAAACCTGGTTCAGCGTTTATTGGGAGCCGCTCTGGGCCGAACTCGAAGAAACTGGCTTGACGGTAGGATTTCACGAGTGCACCAATTCGGGGCACTACCCGCATCTTGAACGATTCGGCACCGGCAACCGCCTGCTGCGTCACATTTGCACCCATGTCACCGGCCAGATGGTGACCATGGTGGACATGATCGTCGGCGGCGTGCTGGAACGTTTTCCGCGGCTAAGAGTCGCCTTTCTCGAATGCAACTGCGGATGGGCACCGTCCTGGCTCCAACGCATGGACCGCCACTGGGGGCAGCTCGGCAAAGGAGACGCGCCGCTATTGACGATGAAGCCCAGCGAATATTTCAAGCGCCAGTGCGTGATCGGTTGCGAAGGCGACGAAGCGGATATAGGCAACGTCGTGCAGCTGATGGGCGACGATAACCTGGTTTTCTCCACCGACTACCCCCATAGCGATTCGGATTTTCCTAAAGCGACCCAGGAATTCTTTCACCAGGAAATGCCCGCGGACAGCCGGAGAAAAATTCTTTGGGATAATTGCGCGAAGTTCTACGGGATCGACGCATAGACAGAAAAAAACGAAGTAATGGAATGTTGGAGTATTGGAGCGCCGGAAACGTTCATCAGCAGGTTAAAATTCTAACTCTGCTGCGTTATCGCTCCGTCAATGTCGACGGAGAATTATGCCTGCGCTTTGGAAGGGCTCGTCCCTTGGTTTTTGAGTTGCTGTCTCTAACGGCTTAGTTCCGGTATCTGTGCCTGTTGGCGCGACGCGCGCCGAAGGGCGACCAAGCGATGACGTTAAGCCTTAGCGTGTCACGCCGGCCGGGCGATCCGCCAAAACGTTGGTGACCGCCGGAGAGTCTTGCAAAACGCGCAGCGCGTCCAAGTCGACGCGCAGGGCGATGCCGGGGATGGTGCGATAGAGGCGCAATACATTAAATTGGGTGCCGTTCAGCTCCGCTAGAACATAGCTTTGCGCCGTCAGGATCGCTTTTCTCTGCAGAGCGATAAGCTCCTCGCTCAGCTGGTCTTCGCGTCGCCAAGGCGTCTTCAGACCGGCGAGCACCAGTACTGTGCCCTTGCTGGCGGCGGTCTTGAACAGTTGCTGCGGCACCTTCTCCGTTGACGGGAATTCTACCTCTCCGACGACCGCGGGACGATCCAACAGCACATTAGTCACGTTTGGCGAACGCGCCAATTCTGCCAAGACGTCGGCGCCGACCTCCAAAGCGATGCCTGGGATGTTCGCGTAGCGCCGGACGACTTTAAAGGATTTGCCGTCGATCTCGGCGAGAAAGTCTTTCTGGATGGCGGCGATAGCTTCGCGTTGGATGCGCACCTGCGCTTCGCTAAGGCTTGATTCCGTCTGCCAAGGAATCTTCAAACCCACCAGAACCAGGGCACTCCCTTCGGCAGCTACCTGATCGATCACCGCCGAGGGAACTCTGCTCTCCGGTTGCCCCGCAGCGAGGGTCGCACTGAGCAATACCAGCGCGACCGAGTAAATGAGTCTCAACCAATATCTTCCAGAGAATTTCACAAGCACATGCTTCGCTCGATCAGTTTAGAAACACCGTCGAGTTCGGAGAACAGAAATTATCCCCCTGCTCATGCTCAAGATTACTCTAAACCTTTTTGCTTTTTAGTCAATCTCTTTTCTGATCGTTGACAATTGATACGGTTTTCGACTATTTCGAGCGCAACGGAGGATACGTTCATGATGACCGACCCAAAGTTTATTGACGTCGATGGAATCCGGACCCGATATTTCGATAGGGGCAGCGGCGAAGTGTTGTTACTCGTGCATGGCAGCCACATGGGAACCCCGGACGCGTGCGAGAGTGCTATCGACTGGGAATTCAACTTCGACGTTCTCGCCCAATGGTTTCGCGTCATTGCCATGGATAAGCTCGGGCAAGGCTACACCGGTAATCCGAAATCCGACGCCGGCTACACCATGGCTGCGACCGTAGAGCACGCGGCGGGCCTGTTACAGGCGCTTGGGCTCAAAAATGTTCACGTCATCGGCCACTCGCGCGGCGGCTACGTCGTCACGCGACTCACCTTGGACTATCCGGAACTGGTTCGCTCTTGCGTCATTGTCGACAGCGGCACCCTTGCACCCGGACCATCGAAGACGGAATACATCATGGCCAATGCACCGAAGCCGCGCCTGAGCCGCGAAAGCCAGCGCTGGTGCATCGAGCACTACTCCTTCAAATCCAACCACATCACTCAAACCTGGCTGGACACTTGTGAAGCTATCGCCAAGTCCGGAAAGTACCAGGAAACCGTCAGAAAGATGGAGGATGAGGGGCTAAAAAGAACTCAATTCTTTACCCAGTTGGCGGTGCACAAGGAAGAGACGCTCAATTGGATCATTCAAGGGAAGCTCACCCAGCCGACGATGTTGGTCTGGGGCTACAACGATCCCACGGCGCTGCTCAAACGCGGCCACGCGCTGTTCGAAATCATCGCCGACAGTAATCCCCGGTCGGAAATGCACGTCATCAATGAGGCCGGCCACTTCTGCTACCGCGAACAACCGGAGACGTTCAATCGGGTAATCAAGGCCTTTGTCGAAAAGTGCGCGGAGGCCGCGAAATAAATTAGGCGGAATCAGGAGTATGAATTCACTCGAATCGACCCCTCAACCAACTGAGACGCATAGAGTCTTCCAACCTAACGATGTCTAAGTTGTCTGTAGAGGATTCGCACGGCGTCGGCGCCCTGTTTCACCGAGAGGGGTGGTGCTGACGACGCCAAAGTCACATTAAGGGACCCTCTTACTTCCCGTGACAAATAATAGACCCAAGCCGTTTCCGCCGTCGTGGTTGTAAGCGATTCCGAACTCTGAGATATCACGAGAACGGCGACTTCAATGGTAGACGAACAGGTTGCAACGACGGACGCCACAGTGGGTAGAGCATTACACGATGGCGAAGGGTAACAGGGGACAATACTACTATGTTGTTCGAGAATACAGGCACAAAATATAGCATCTGATCCGGATTGCCGATTCGGATGAGCAACACCCCGGTTAAGATTTCTGGATATTCGCAACTTCAGCAGCTACGCGGCCGGCGAGAGGCCGGAAGCCGTGATGGCCTATCTGAATACGCTGTTCGACTTTATGATCGACGTTGTCAACGAACACCAGGGAATCGTGAACAAATTTTTGGGCGACGGATTCATGGCGGTCTTCGGGGCTCCGATCGAGGATGCCGAGCGCTGCGGCCATGCGGTGCGCGCCTCGCTGGAAATTCTCGAGCGTCTCGAGCGGCTGAACGCGGCGGGCAAGATTCACCCGACAAGGGTGGGTATCGGGCTTCACATGGGTGAGGCCGTCACTGGAAACGTCGGCTCCACCGAACGCAAAGAATACACAATTATCGGCGATGTCGTGAACCTGGCGTCAAGACTCGAACAGGCGACCAAGGAATTCCAAGCTCAGCTCTTGATCTCGGAAGCGGTGCGTCAAAGTCTTGATGCGGCGATGCCAGATGTTGAAGACTTGGGACTGCTCGCGCTAAAAGGCCAACCGAATTCGGCTCGTGTCTTTAAAGTCGCGTAACGGAATTTAGGACCTTTTTTCGCGGGCTCGTATGCATTAAATGTTGTCATCATCCGCGCGAGCTGCACGAGGTCACGAGACGCACGGAGTGGCGTCTTCGCGCTATGACAGTGTGTGATTGCAACGAGACCCGTAAAACTCAAAAACTCAGGCTCTTTCCTCGGCCCTCCTGATTTGCCTAACTAACTGCTTCAGTAGTTCGAGCTCGCGATCGCCAATTGCGACCGTTTCGCTGACGCTTCGACGTTTTGAGAATTCTCAAAACGTCAAAATGAAAAAGGCGAGCATCAACTGATGGCGGCTACCGGTCTCCATACACGACATATATAAGGATACGCGCTCAGGACGCACCGGAGGTAAGCCAAGGGCGCTTTTAGGAACTCTCACGTGATTTCGTGAAATCAGGAGAGTTTATAATTCGATTACGACATTGACTTCGCCGATCGGCGGCTATTTCAAAGGCCTTTCCGGAGAAAAAAGACAGCTACCCCTTCTCCGTCCGTGCTATTCCCGCAGTACTCCAGGGGTTACGGCTTCCAGTTTCTGTTCCTAAAGTCGCTGCTCAACCGTTTTTGGATCGCAAAATCGAAAAATCGCTCCAGGGGCGGCACCTCTTTGATCGCTTGCACCTGGAGAATCAGGTCAAGGGCTTTTCTCTGGGACTCTTCGCTTAGACCCCCATCGACCGTCAAAGCCAGACGGATTACGTCATAACTTTTGACGGCAAGGGCCTCCGAAATCTTCACGTTGCGGGTGAGGGTTGCGATCGCCTCGGCACGGTTCTCGCGCACGGCCAGATGCCCCTTCAAGGTCGCGCTGATGAATTTCTCCACCACGCTTGGCTCCGTTTGCAGTATGCTTTCTCGAATCACGACGCTGCCCGTAAGCTGCACCACGTCCTCTTTTGTGAACGAAACCAAATTGCGCAGGCACCGCAGAGTGGTATTTGGATAACAACCGTAACGGAGTCTGGGATGGATGTGGCGTGGATGCTTGCATTCAGTTTGGAAACTCGGGCGATCTGCCGGTGCCGGGGGACTATGACGGGGATGGAAAGAAGGATTTAGCTATATATCAGAGGAGCACGGGACATTGGTTTTTCATTGGTTCGACTACGGGGTTGGGTGAACATTTGGCATTTGGTGGTCCTGGATATGTCCCTGTGCGTGGAGATTATGACGGAGACGGGCGGACGGACACGGCGGTATACGAGACGAGCACCGGGAACTGGTTTATCGCGCAAAGTACGGCAGGATTTCGTATTCATCCAAGCTTCGGGGGAGCTGGGTTTGTACCGGTGCCGGGAGACTATGACGGGGATGGGAAAATGGACGTGGCGGTATATCAGACGGAGACAGGACACTGGTTTATTGTTGGTTCCGCGTCGGGATTCATGAATCATTTGGCATTCGGTGGTTTTGGATATACCCCTGTACCAGCGGTCTATGACGGAGATGGCAGAGCGGATATCGCAGTTTACAACCCTTCGACCGCAGGATGGTCGATAATGCGATCTTCAGATGGAGAGCTTACATATAAGGTTTTCGACGGGCCATCATGGGTGGCTGTGCCAGCGGACTATGATGGTGACGGGAAAACGGATATCGCGGTTTACGATTCTAACGGGCTATGGTCGATTTTGCGCTCGTCGGATGGTGTGCAGGTTGCTGTCGGTTGGGGGCTCGCGGGAGATATACCGGTACCCTCGCTTTGATTCTTTCTTGAGAAAATCTTGTTACGAATGCGACGAATTGTGATTGAGAGGCCTGTTTACTTTTCCCTGCTAAGAGTTGGCGTTGAGCTGAATTTGGATTGCGGCGTCTTATCGGTTGCAACATAAATTTACTCGGTCAAGCGCGACTCCTTGCTGGCCTGCGACAGGCTGCCGCAGTCAGAGGCCGCGCCTGACGGCGCCAAAGTTAAATACAAGTCTCCTCCCCTTTCGTTTTTAATTGCTTGGAAGGTCAGTAGAAGCACCGCCCCGCGTCGAGATCGGCGAGTCGAGCCGGTGACATCGCGCTCAACAAGCGCCGCCACGCCTGCCAACCGGCGATTCCTGCCTCGATATCACCCTTCGCTAACTTCTTATCGATGCGAGTGAACCAAAGCCCGTGGTAGGCAATTCCCGGCACTTTGAGCGCCGCTTGCATGTCCTCGATATTTTTCTTCCCGTCGTCGACTAAAACGACGCGCTCATAGGAAATCTTCAAACGAGCCATTAGATCGAGCAGCAAGAGACCTTTGTCCTGCCCCGTGATCATGAAAACGCCGTCGTCATAACTAACCGTTACGGGCTTGGCTGCGCCATCTTTGGGCCAGCTGTAAACGATACCGTCGGCGCCGCCAGCCAACGGCGCCGGCAAAACGTAGCCGGCTCTGCGTAGCTCGCGGATGGTGCCGCCCCGAAACATCGGGCTGCGTGCGGTCAGAATGACTTTGTCGACGGCGATGGCATTAATATGCCGGGGGCCATCCTCTTGGGTGGGCAACAGAGTGCCGGCTTCGATATTCAACGCGATGACGTCGAAGCGGCAGCGCACCTTTCTCGGGTCTCCATCAGCCAATTCGCTTTGCCACGCGTACCAGCGCTCGCTGCCGTAAAACTGTGGAGATGTAAGCAGTGTGTCGTCAATATCGAGTACCAGCAAGGTACGCGCCTGCCCGCCGGCGGTTATCACTGGCGCTACTTCAATCAGATCGTTGATGACCGTGATCTGCGACTCGATCCGTACGGCAGGAACTTCTGTTGAAGCGCGTTCCAAGCGCGGCGCGCAGGCCGAAAGAAAAATCGCAAGGGATACGACATATATTTTCAATCTCACCACGGATCCAGACGGCGATCGGTCAATCATCGTTTGCATTGCAGGTTCCTGATCACATGGTAGACCTGCTGCGCGCGCTATTCTCGGCATGAGCAGGGGTCTATCACGCTGCCGCGTGCGGTCGCAACGAGGAAAACCAGCCAGTCTCCTTTATCTCTCTCTCCTGACACAGATGTATACGAATGGATACCGCCTTAGCGTAACAAAGTGGACATGATGTAAACGACGTAGAATTCTTTTCTGCGCGGTCCCGCGCCGGAATCCCTAAAATACTGGTTTTCCAATAGCCGGAATGCTTGACGTCAGGCTCGTCCACTTGGAACGATAATTGCTAAAAATTTCGATTGTTAAGAGCATATCATCGGTCTCGTCGTCGGGGAGGATCTATGGAAAAGTGGGAACAACTCCTTAAGGACGATAAAATTTCGGAATTTGTGGATAGCCACCGGGGAGCATCCGAGAGGATCATGGCGGCAAGTCAAGAGCTTGCAGAGTATCCGGATGCGCTCGCGGCTCTCACGAAGCTTTTGCCCGCTCTCGACCAACAAGTTATCAACGTGTTTTTCAGCTACAAGAAGGAAGACGAAGTTGCCGCCAAAGCGATCGTTGATCTAATGAACGTTCACGCAGCCGGGAAACTAAAAATCACCTATCAGGCCGCATTTACTAAAGAAATCGCTGGGAAAAAATGGCGGGAAAAAATTCGCAATGCCGTGTATAACGCGAATTGGTTCATTTTGCTCCTACCCGATCCCTCCAATGACCTGGACTGGCCCCTATACGAAGCCGGGCTATTCGAGGCTCAGTTGACGTCCGCCGACCGTCTAATTTGTTTGTATCGCGAGGAGATTCCAAGCCAAATAGAAGGCTACCACGGCGTCGCAGTAAATAACCTCGATGAGGTATCGAAATTTCTCCAGATGGTTTACGTAAACGAGCATCCCATACCCGGCATGAAGCCTTTAAATCCGGGCATGGCGACCAAGATATCCAAGCTCTCCGAGGAATTTGTCGGATCCATTAGTCCTTTAAAGCAATCCATCACTCACAAAGTTTTCGAGCCGTGGGTAAAGTTGAAAATCAAAGACCCGGCGCGTTTGCAAACCAAAGACGATCTCGATGAGATAGAAATATTGTCGGCCAACGGCAAAGCCCTCGAACTTTTTGACTTCATGGAGGCTCCCTCCACGTGGGGCAAACTCCGATCGACGATTCAGGAATCAACGGGAGACGGCCGATGGCGCGAAGAGTTATTTCATGTCATTCGGAAGATCGCCACCAAGCGAAGATTTTCTCCCATACAAGCGGTCTTCCAATCGCACGATGGAAAGATGTACCGCCCCGTGGTCCATGCCATTGACCATCGCGGCAACCGGGAAGGTACCATCGAATTCTTTTATATTACCTTTTCCGAAGAAATCGGCGCCATGGATCCTTCGGAAATGCCGCAAAATATTTTTGTCCTGGTCACAGCCTTGCGGTTTGCATTTCGCTTTCGCTGGGAAGTTCTTGAAAAATTCAACAAAGGCGGCCTTACGGAAGCCGATGTCGAGCGTCTGGATTGCGCCCTGGAGCGAATCGAGACGGATTGGTTTTCGCGCGGGATGAGCGACGAAAATGTCCTAAGAGCGTCATTTTCACCGAGGGATGCCGGACGTCTCGCAAAAATGTCGGCGCAATGGCGGGGATTGAGGAACCGGGAGGGCACCGGCGAGCTCGACGTTGCGATCGAGAAAAAAGACCTGGAGAAGATTCCGGAATTGCTTGCCGGTATTATTCCCTTGAACCAGGAATTTCTAGAAATGGCCACCAATCGCTTCGCCGAATTAGTCCGCGATAAATCGGAGCATCAAGACCGCTGGCAGCGTGGCGCCGCGTAATCTGCCAACGCGTGTGATTGACGTCCTTTGATTTGGCGAGGTTCCACGGTTGCAGGCGGCGTGGTGTGATCTCGCGTGATTGCGCTTTTATCGATCCCGACCGGATTCCGGCGAAGCGCGCGTCGCGCACCAGGAAAGCATTTCGATCTGCGGCATTGTTTCCACCTTGGATCCCGCCCGCGACACTACGCTTTCCGCCTCGTTCATCGGTTCGCCCAAGGCAAGCAACACAGAGACGGCAAGCATCGCGGTGCGGCCGACTCCGCCCGCGCAATGAATCAGCACCGCTTCCCCGGACTGCAATCGATTCGCTACATCGTTCGCAAGCGACCAGAACGCGTTCCGGTCTTCAGGCACGCCACCTTCGCGAATTTCAAAAGGCAGTACTGAACAGGGAACGGTCCCGGCTTCCAACGCCTCTGCGTATTTGGAGGATTTCAGGCGAATTTCGTATTCTTCCGTTAAACATACGATGGCGCCGACCGCATCGCGTTTCAGCTGATGCCAAACCCTTTCGATCGCTTCGAAGCGGCCCGGCATGCTGTGGAGCAGCAGTCTTCCAGGGACCCGCGTAGGCAGTTCGACATGACGAAACATCTTAGTCTCTCCAGTAAAAAATGGTTTTCACGGTCCCACATAGCAATATGTAATCAAAATCTAAGAAACAAGAACATCCTTTAGAAAAACCCGTTTTTCAGTCGTTCCAAACGTTCCAGTCGTTCAACAGTCAATGGCACAATTTTGAGGCGCCATTCACGAACAACGGCGACAGCCTTGAATTTCGTTAACAAGGCCGGGCTAATGGCGCGCCGACGGCGACTATTCGCAGCCGGCGCCCTCCATCACGTGATCAAGTGAAGCCGGACCCGAATATTCCACCGCGGAGCCGCAGCTCGTGCCGTAGCGGCAGCCTAGACCACTTCGTGTTTTCATGGCCTAGAGATTTTTCGCCAAAGAGGAGGCAATAACCCCGGCCAACAGAGGAAAAAGGATGCTTGCAACCATTCGGATGGTAAAGAGTCTTGGGCCCAAAATCGACAACTCGTAAAAAATGATTCCGCCACCCCAAAGGGCCCATGCGGTTACGTACGTTGTGACAGTTCCAACACTTCCGCCCGCATGGTAAAGCGAAGCTGCGATGGGAAAACTGATGAAGGGACCCCCAGGGGTGAGAGTCCCTGCTAAATAGCCAACTAATACCCCTTTGAGCCCTGAACCTTCGCCCAGCCACTCCCGTACTACGTCCTCTGGCGTAAGGACACGAACATAGCCGGCTATCAAATACGCACCTATCAGCGTAGGCAGGACAGGCAACAGCGTTTTAACCGCCTCAGTGATTCCCAATATGTGGCGCTGTCCGCCCTTGAGATAAGCGGCCAAAGTAAGAATCAGCGCAATAGCATATACGACAATGTTTAGTGTCCTCATCTTGAATTGGAGGCCTCCCCTCGCGTTATTCTTATCACGAATGGCCCCTCCTTTCGTCGATCGTTCTTGTGGTTAATAACCCGGGTATCCCCAAGCCTTGAACGAGATGTCCTCATGCCAGTATCCTGTATATGGAAGCTTCCTGGCAGCTTAGGTTTGGTGGAGACTAAATCAAAGGGCATTCCAACCCAGGTCGGCTGCAAAAGTAGCAGTTTTGTAAATGCGCGGCGACATTTCCTTATCTGATCTCGTAGACGTCTTGAAGAACGACAGCTCCTTGATCACTCCGGCGAGAATGCAGGATATTCTTGCCCGGCTCGTGGTAACGGTTGAAGCGGCTCGACCGCACGCTCTTTTCTCCGAGAGAAGATATGCCCGTAACCTGGTCTATAAAGACCGTCAATTCGAGATCATGATAATGTGCTGGAATGCCGGACAGGTTCCTCGATCCACGACCATGCCGGCTCATTGGGAGGAATAAAGATTCTGCAAGGCGAGCTCACCGAGTCGCTATTTAGCAAAGCTGCCAATGGCATGATCAAATCGCTGAGCTCAGCCGATTATGCCATCGATGAAACCCGAGTAGAGGAGACCTCGCTGATCCACCAGATTTCGAACCTCCAGGCGCGAAACGGCGCCGCCGTTTCGGTCCATATCTATGTTCCGCCTCTGGTGCGCATGAACGTTTACTCGCTGGAAGATCCGGCGGTTCGGAATATCCTGCCGCAATATTTTAGTTTCGGGTCCGGGATATAACTGGTAAGAAGCGTCGGTTTGGCGTACTCGCTGGCCGAACTAGTATCGCAGGCCGGGGATTTAATGTCCGCTACTTTGAAGAGCCCGCCTTTAAGTTATTCCGGTTAGTCAATAACATTTCGCTAACCCTCTTGGGAATAATTTTAGGGCACAGGAACAGTGCCGTTCACCGTCCAAGTCTGTCGTGTAACGACATCCAACCGACCGGTGCCGGCGTTGCGTCTATAGACGCCGCCGGCAAATTCAAGCTCGAGCGTTAGTAGATCTCCCGATATCAACGCCGCGTCCGTCACCGCTGGCGAATCCTCACCTTTGTAGACGCAACCGCCGAGCTGATCGGGCGCACCGTTGGTATCTTCGTAGCGGTTGATTGGATTCGCCGCCCGGCCGGGTTGCGCCCGGTGGCCGTAATTAATGCCAGCCCAGGTTGTATTGCCATCTTCCTTCCAGGTTGGATCCAGACTGCCGTGCGGCAGCAGATTAAAGTGATGATTTAAATTTACGCGTGGCGAACCCGGTCTCTGGGCCCACGCATTGCCGCGGATTTCCTGGCGATACTCCCAGTCACCACAATTGCCTCGCGCTGAAAAACGCGCCTCAAAATCAAAATGCCCCTGGATAATGTGACTGCCCACAGCATTTCTTACGTAGCGCGGCATTACATTTCCAGCGGGCGTGCGGAAAAGCAGCAGCGAGTTTTCAGTCTCGGTGCCTATGCCTCTCGCCGTTTGTTCATTCTCCAATAACTCAAACGTTTCCGATCCAACCATGCCATCAATTTTTTTACCGTGTTTGTCCTGAAAGTCGGCTACGTGTTCGACCGTTTGCCGATCCCAAATACCCGTATGAACCGCTCCGACCAGATCCTGGATCAATTTCGTGCTCTGGGCGTTATAACGGGCCTGATTGTAGCGGATCGCCGAATTAATCTCGGCTTCGGTCAATGGCGCTTGGGCTGGTGCTGCCTGCCCTGGATAGGCGGGGGCCGGATACTGTTGAACCAAACCCGGGTGGGAACGCGCTCGGGCGGTCGCGGGGAAAAATCGAGTATAAAGCAGCGCGTTCACAGTGCGGTTACCAACAGTGCGTTGCAGTTGAAGAAGCTCTCCGGCGTTCGAGATGCGTCGAAGCGTACCGTTACTCCCCGGTCGTGGCGACCTGGGCGGTAGGTACTGTTGGCCAGTCGCAGAACTGACTGGTTCTCTAAACCTCGACGACTGTCGCGCTTGCCGCTCCTTGTCTGCTTGTTGTTTACTCATGTTCGCTAGTGCGGGTCGGCCTTATCCGTAGTGCGAATGCACAAGAATGGCTCGAGCGTGCTATATATAGCTTACGAAGCCGTCGCCTCCTGCGGGCCCATCGCCAGCAGCCGGCCCCAACCTTGTACCGGTGGGATAATCCCGGGGCGCACCAAGTCGTTCCATACTTCAGTGCTCATATTGGTGAAGGCCGGTTTGCCGAATTCCTCCTCTAATGCAGGGATGACATGCAGGCATAACGCCGCTCCTCCCGGCACCGCTATGCCTCCGCCTCGGGGAACGATCGCGCCGCCTCGCGTCCGACATCGAGCGCCATATTCAACCCCTCCTCCAATGACATGGCGGCCGACTCGGCGCCCCACTGGTTTCGCTTGGTAATGCCGACAACGTCGATGCCGCCGTCGTTTAGATAGCGAACCAGCGCTTCGTTTACCGGTTCCGCCCACCGGCTGCCGACGCCCAGCCTGGTCAACCCAAGCCGCTTCATCGAAGCGATCAAAGCTTCCAGCGGCGCGTCGGTGGGGATGCCGGTCTTCGCCGTGGTCTGGCGCAGCAAATCAACAACGCGCCGGCGGCCCAAGGCGGCTGACACCGGCGCGCCGCCCAGAATTATCACCTGCGCTTTTTCCTGCGTCAGCGTCTCGACGCACTTCCAATAGTTGCCAAGCGCCTTTTCCACCGCTTCCAGCGTGTAGTTCGAAATTCCCAGCACCGCCGAAAACTCCATGACGTCGAGCGGCACGAGGCGGTAAAACTGATAACCGGCGCCGCGTTGCCGCCCTTCGTGCGAGCGCGGATGAATCATGCCGTAGCGAAAACGCGGCATAAAACGTTTTACATGATCGGCCATGTGGACCTCGGGGCTGTCAAACCATCAGCGGTTGGGAAGAATGTGGGAGAAGGTTGCCAAGTAGCGAAGCGTCACGTTTGGGGTCGCATCTAACGTTGAGGATTGCATGCTTTCACTTGCGAATGATGTCTTTGAGCAATTTATGCCACCGTTCCAATGCTTGCTCGTATTGAGCGAGCGTTCCCTCTTTCTCGGGATACCAGCGTTTGAAGCCATAATCTTTCCGGGCGCTACCGAAGTATAAGTCTTCCAGGAGCTTCTGCCCTTCGGGGCTCAGGAGAAAATCGGCGAAAAGCAGCGCCGCGTGGGGCCGCTGAGCGTGGGCATAGACGGCCACCCCGCCGGCGCCCACCACGTTTACATCCATGGGAACCCAGACCACCGGCGCTCCCTTCTTCGCCGCCACGTGCGTCGCGCTATAAAATTGGCTTGGGGATGCCGGCACTTCGCCGGAAGCTACCAACTGGGTCAAGGCGCTGCCGGCCATCATATACGCCTTGATGTTCTGCTCCTTTAATTTTTTAACAAATTCCTCGCCCTTGACTTTGATCATGGCGCCGATACTTCGAGCCCCCGTGTCATCGCCTGACAATCCGAGTTTATCGCGGAGGGCAGGTTTCAGCAGTCCATCAAAATTTTTTGGCACATCGGCCGCGCCAAGAAGATTCTTGTTGTAGGCAAATCCGATATAGGATTCGCGATCGATCGTCCAGTAAACCAAATTCGCAGGCGCTTTCTCTTTGGTGTCCTCGGGATACGCCGCCAGGTACGGTGACGTGTACGGTAATAACAACTGGTTGTCGCGAAACGTCAGCATACCGGGAAGCGTCGTTTCGATGGCGTCGGCGATATGGCGCCGGGCCTGGGCCTCATTGAGAACCCTCTGGACCAGCGCAGAAGATCCGGTGCGGTAGGTTTCAACTTTCACCCCTGGATATTTGCCTTCGAAGGTAGCAGCGATTTGTTTATTTTGAACGACCGCCAGCGTCGTGTACCAGACAACCTTGCCTTCGCGCTTGGCTGCTTCCACCAGCAAACGCTCGCGGTCCGGACCGGTATAGGCAGCCATCTCGGCCGCAGAAGACGGCTTGCCGGATTGGCTCCAGGCCGGTGTGGTTGAGAAAAAAGCGAAAAATAGCGCAACGGTTAAAGTCTTCAATATCGACCTCCTTCTTCGCGCCACTCATTTATCCGGAGAATCTTCTGAGAAGCCGACCTCTCGGCCGAGCCAGCGATTTATTGCGCGAGAAAATCCGAAACCAACTTGGCGGTTTTTTCCGGCTCTTCCACATGAACACTGTGGCCGGCGCCGGAAACGACTGACAGTTTCGCGTCTGGAATCAGCTTGGCATAGGCCTCGGCGTGGGCGCGCGGCACCATGTTGTCCTTTTCACCCCAGATAACCAACGCGGGCGAAGCGATGCGGTGCAGGCGGTTGCGCAGCGAGTAGTTATAGAAATAAGGCGGCTTGAAACCAATACGCGAGCCGAGCCGAAGCATCTGATAGCGGCGCAGCTCCTCTTCTATCTCGCCCATGCCGTCCGGAAAAAGCTCCAGCGCCCGCGGCTGGTCGGCGCCGGCGAATAGCATCGTTCGCAAGCCGGCGTAACTCGAGCCGCGCTCGGGTTGCGCCATCATGAAGACATCGCCGATGAGCGCGCCTTGGACGAACAAACCCGTCGCACCGATCAACACCAATTTGCGAATTTTTTCCGGATGGCGCGCGGCCAATTCGACGGCGATCCAGCCCCCGACGCAACTGCCGACGAGATCGAACCGCGTGAGCTTGAGAGCGTCGAGCACTTCGAGGTAATGAAACACAACGTCCTCGATGGCGTCCACGTCCTTGTTTTCATCGCTCTGGGCACAACCCGGATGGGCCGGCGCGATGACGCGCGCCTGTTTGGCCAACCGCTCGTGAAACGGCATCCAGCTCTCTTTCACCGAATGCACGTCGGCGAAGCCGTGCAAATATAACAACGGCGCTCCGCTGCCGCTTTCCAAAACCGCGACTTTGCGCCCGTAGACTTCGAGAATGGCGCCGCTCAATGTAGCGCCTCCGCTGATTGTTCGACGTTCATGCCGGGGAATTCGTCGGTGAATTGCTTCAACGAAGCATGGCGCAATGCCGGCGCGACCCGTTCCGCAAACAGCTTCATGCTCTTGCGCGCCAGATGATCGGGCATATTGCCGAGCTGAAATTGGATTAACAGATTGCCGACTTTAGCCCTCTCGATCAAACTTTGAATGCGCCGGGTGACCGTCTCGGCGCTGCCGACGATGATGGACTGCGAGGCATCGAGTTCCTCCCAGTTCTCGACGTCGCCCAAAAGCTTTCGCCCCGGCTTGTATCCTTGCAAATATTCCCTCCAGGCGGCGGTCGGTATATAAGGCACGCCGGGGCCGAACGTCAGCTGGCGTCCCTCGCGGCGCAGGTGGCCTTTGAGACAATTCTTCAAAAAGTACCACACTCCCTCTTCGCACTCCTCGCGCGCTTGCCGGTCGGTTTCGGCGACATAGGTGGACATTAGAATGCCGAAACGAAATGGATGATATTTGTCGCCGTGCTTTTCCAGCACAGCGGCGAACTCCTGCTGCGCCCGGTGGGTTTCGCCGCCGTGACTGCGCGAAGAAAGAAAATAACAGTAGCCGCGCTTGGCGACCTCGGTCATGGTCGAGGCGCTGCGCGAGCCGGGAATCCACACCGGTGGAAAAGGCTTTTGCAAAGGCTTGGGCCAGAGATTGACGTAACGCAGCGGAAAGTAGCGCCCCTCGTGGGCGAAGGGTCCGTCTTCCGTCCACGAGCGCACGATCAGGTCAGCGGCCTCCCAAAACTTTTCCCGCGAGTTCGCCGAAGGCACGTCATAGTTGAACGTCTCCGGTCCGCCGCCGGGCGCGAATCCGGCGACGATCCGTCCATCGCTCATCTGATCGAGCATCGCGTATTCTTCGGCGACGCGCAGCGGGTTCATATGCAGCGGCAGGAGATTGCCAAGGACGATGATTTTCCCGCGTGAGGTGCACTGCGTCAGCGCCGCCGCGATCATGTTCGGCGACGGCATCAACCCGTAAATATTTTGATGGTGTTCGTTGAGCACCATGCCGTCGAAACCCAATTCGTCGGCGTAGGCTAACTGGTCGATATACTCTTGATAAAGGCCGCGCGCCTTGCCGTTGTCCCACAAATGGTTGGGCACGGTGACCCAGCCGGTGTCGTATTTCTCGTCGAAGTCCTTGCCCAGGTAGGGATACGCCATGAAGTGCCAGCAAAAAAGTTGCACTGGTTTCATCATTGACCTCTTCAGGTTAAAATTCCGCCTTCTGCTCATGGTCTTACGACAACCGCATCGGCGGCGCAACCCGATACGGCTATTTTCTTACCCCTCGCTTGGCCATCGGCTCTCGGTACGTGAAATTGGCTTCAGTTGGAGGTAGAAGATACGGCATGAAGCCGACGGTTAAATTGTTCGTGCTGGCCGTTATTCTCGCGTCTTGCGTGGGCCACGAATCCGAGTTCGTCCGCTCCCTCAAGGCCCCGAGCTTTGCCGATTTGATTTTGTTTAACGGCAAAATCATTACGCTCGATAGCGATTCTTCCATCAAGGAAGCGCTTGCGATCAAAGAGGGCTTGGTCGCCGCAGTCGGCACAGACGGCGAGATGCGCCGGTGGCGGGGGCCTCAGACTCGGGAAATTAATCTGGGCGGCCGCACCGTGATCCCGGGCCTTATCGACTCTCATATTCATGCCACTGTGGCAGGTTTGAGCTGGGATTTAACGCTGCATTGGGAAAATCTTCGCTCACTCGCTCAAGGCATTGAACTGATCGCCGCCGCGGCGAAGACAAAACCCGCCGGTACCTGGATTATGGTCGGGGGTGGGTGGATGCCGACGCAATTCGCCGAGCGGCGCTTGCCCACTCGCGCCGAGCTTGACGCCGCCGCGCCCGGACATCCCGTCTACGTTCAGATCCTCGGCCGAGCAGCGCTGGTAAATTCCGCCGCGCTCAGAGCTCTTGGAATTACGCGCGCGACCCCCGATCCGCCCGGCGGCCATTTCGAGCGCGACGCAAAAACCGGCGATCTGACCGGCTACGCGCTTGGCGCCGGCGCATGGGAATATGTGTACGATAAAATACCGCGGCCCACGCTCGACCAGGCGCGCCAGGGCTTGCGCAATTGCTTTCGCGAGCTCAATCGCCTGGGGCTGACTTCCCTCGGCGACCTCCATACTGACACCGTCAACTTCGCCCACCGGCGCTTACTTAACGACATGGCGCGCGCCGGCGAGCTCACGGTGAGAGTAAACTTTTACATCGCGCCCAACGAGCCCGGAGAAGAGTTGGAGCAGTTCAGCCGCGGCGTCGAAGAAGTCAAGCAGCTCAATCAGAGCGACTTGTTTCGCTTCGCCGGCTTCGGCGAGGTTTTGGCGCGGGGCACCGGTGATGGCGACGCGGGATCGCAGCCTAAAGATTTTACGATCGACGCCGCGGCTACGGGCCGACTGCGCCGGGCGGTAGAATTTTTCGCCAAGGGCGGCCATAATTTTCACCTGCACGCGACCCAGGACAATACCGCGCGCCAGCTTCTCGACGTGATCGAAGCAGTCAGCCGCCAAACGCCGCTGTCGCGCTCGCGCATCGGCTTCGCCCATTTGGAAGACGCGACGCCAGCGACCGTCGAGCGCATCAAGAAACTCGGCGGTGGTATTGCGGTGCAAAGCCGCCTGGTGCTGAGCGGAGAAACGAGTCTGAAACTATGGGGCGAGCGAAAGACCCGCAACGCGCCGCCGTTGCGTACGATGCTCGATGCTGGCGTTCCACTGGGTGCGGGCACAGACGCTTTTCGTTCAGGAAACTATTCGCCGATGCTCGCGCTCTGGTGGCTGGTCACGGGTAAGAGTATCGCCGGCATGACCATCCGCGATGCCAAACACAACTTGACGCGCATAGAAGCGTTGCGCGCCTATACCCTGGGCAGTGCCTGGTTTACCGGCGACGAAAAAAGAAAAGGCTCGATCGAAAGTGGTAAATTCGCCGATCTCGCGGTGTTGAACGGGGATTACCTAGCGGTACCCGAGGAACGCATTCCTGCTTTGGAATCACTGCTCACCATGGTCGGCGGCCGGATCGTTTATGGCGCCGGTTCGTTTGCAACATTCAAATAACTATGAAAAAAGCGAATTTAACCGCAAAGGCGCAAAGAGAAGAGAGAATTTACCGGGAAGGACACGAAGAGCACGAAGGACATTATTATTGATACACCGCAAGTGAAGCGGCGTGCCGGTCAGTTCAATTCATGGCGTCGTTCCCGCGAAAGCGGGAACCCAGGCTATTCCCGCCGAAATTCTGGATGCCCGCCTGCGCGGGCATGACAATCCTGCGTGAGACCGCATGGGTTTGGTTGCGAACTTATAGTATCCGAAACATCCGAACACTTCACGCGCTTCGTGGTAAAAATCCGTTTCCTTGAGCGCCGCATCCATGATAATCAGCGACAGACAATTTGCCCGAGCGGCGAGAGCTTTAGATAATAGATGGACGGAAGAGGTTGAGAACAATGGCTAACGAAATTCTTAATCGAGAGCATGCGGAAAAGGCGCTATATCCGGCGCCCGGGCTTCCCGGCGGCGGCCAGCTCGAAGTGCGCATGGAGATATCCCAGTTTCATCCTGACCCTGACATTCGCGGCGTGGCGCGCCGTGTAAAATTTTTCAATCTCGAGAGCTGGCACAAGGAATGGACCGAGGTAGCGAAGAGAAACGAAGAGCTGGCCGCGGGCTTCGAACAAGAAAACCGCAAGGCGACGGCCCACGAGTTCTATTTGCGCGCCGCGGATTTTTACCGGCGCGCGGTGGTTTACATGCCCGACACCGACGCGCGCATGCTGCCGACGTTTAAGAAACTGGAAGACAATTTTGACAAAGCATGGACCGTAGTGTCGCCGCCCTTCGAACGGGTACATATCCCCTACGAAGGTCAGATGCTGCCGGCACATTTCTGGCCGGGCCGGGGCAAGCCCGGCGCGCGGCTGCCGGTGGTTTACAACTACGGTGGCGCGGACGGCATTCTTCTGCGCGGCGAGGACGGTGGCGCCGGCCAATACGTGCGCCGCGGCATGTCGTTTATCGACGTCGATGGCCCCGGCCACGGCGGCACCTTGCGCTACAAGAAGCTCTACGCGCCGCCCGATTCCGAGCGTGTCGCCAAGGCGGTTATCGATTATCTCGTCACCCGTCCCGACGTCGATGCCGAGCGCATCGGTCTGCACGGCTCCAGCATGGGCGGTTATTCCGGCCCGCGCTCGGCTACGGTGGAAAAAAGAATTAAGGCCGTCGCGGTGTGGAGCGGCGCCTATCATCTCGTCGACGATATCTTCGACAACTATCCGCCGATCCAGGACCGGCTGCGCTGGCTCATGGGTGCCAAAGACCTAAAGGAAGCGCGGGAGAAAATAAAAGAGTTCTCGTTGATCGGCCGGGCGAACAAGATCGAATGCCCGCTGCTGGTCGGCTACAGCCACGATGACCGCGTCATGGACCCGCGCGGCGCGCTTAACCTCTACGAAAACGCCGTCAACTCGCCCGATCGCAGCATGATCGACGGCGTCGGTCACGGCGAGAAGAATTTTTCGCGAAGGACTTACATCGCCGACTGGTTCATGAAGCAGCTTAACGCCGGATAAAAGCAAAAAACTCGTTTAGGCCATTCAACCGGATTCCGCAATTGCGCTCTACTCTACAGGAAGCGCGAGGCACAACCCTTCCGTAGCAAAGTCTCAGCCGAAGGCTGATCCGCCTGTGGCGGAGATGCCGTCTGCCTCTAAGCAGACATCGAGCAGCGGTGCTGCGACGGAACGTTAAAGCTCCTAACAACGAAGTAGAAAGCGCAAAATGACCTTGAAATTTTACAGTCGGACGCCTTTGCTACTCCAGGGTTTCACCTCGCTTCCGGGCACCTCAGTTTGACTGCGGAATCCGGGTTCAAAACGTTCAAACGGTTCAAGCCGAGCGGGAGATCCGCATGCGATTGCCCAACCTCGATCATTTTTGTCGTGTCGGTGGGTGAAATCGTCGATTTGATAATTGCCAATTAAGTCTTCATGTATGACGGCTTGAACGTTTTGAACGAACTTAGATCTGCTTCTCGTCGGAGCGCAATTGCTCTAAAGCCTTCTCGACCAGCCTGCGCCGCAATTGTTTTTCCTGCTCCGGCGAAACGCCGGCGTCGCCGACGACATGGACGATGCCGTTGCCGAGCACGGTGCGGTTTGCTCCGACCATTTTCGCCACGGGCAGCGCCGCGGTGATCTGCACCGTCGGGATGCCGGCTTTTTCCAACTCGGTGGTAATCGCAGCGCCACTGCGAGTGCTGGTCCCTCAAGTGGAAGTCAAAATAATCGCATCGATGCCGAGCGCTTTCGCGCGCTCGGCAATTTCCCGTCCCATGCGCCGGGTATTGGAAAGCGGATTGGCCAAACCCGAGGTCGAGATGAAAGCATCGTGGAGTTTGCCGATGACGCCTTCTCTTTCCAGCTCGCGCATGGCATCGAGGGGCACCAGGCGATCGGGATCCTGGCGCACGAATTGCGCATCGTAGCCGCCATGAGAGATCTCGTAGTTTTCTCCCTTGAGATCGTCGCAACCATCGATGCTGTAGGTTCCCCAGCGCGTGGCCGCCGAGCCTTGAATCTTGTCGGGATTGCCTTTCGGCACCAACCCGCCGTCGGTAACCAGCATGAGCTTGGCTTTGCTGAGATCTTTAACCGGAGGCGGCATCGGTATCGGGGCGAAGGTAGTCGGCACCATCTCGGACGTGAAGGGGTCGCCTTTCACCTTGGCCAGAAGCATGTCTACAAGCCGCTCGCCCGCCGTGCGCTCGACGAATTGATCGCGAATTAGCCCGCGCCGTAGATAGCCTTCTTCGCGTGGCGATCCGATGGACCCCTGGTTCAAAGCCTTCAGCCCGAGCCGCGCCATTGCCGCCAGGACTTCGCGCATCTTGGCGGCGTTGTCCCCGGAATCGACGATGTACAAGAACTCGCGGTAGAGATCGGCGCCGGGATTTTCTTCGGCCATACCGGTGATCGCGGGTATTTTGAGCTGGGATTGGACCGCCACAGAGAGCGCTCCGGCGGCCATGCCGTAGCGGCCCGCTTGAAAACAGGGACCGGCGACGAACAGATCCGGCTTGGCATCGCGGATTTTCTCGATGGCGGCGGCAAGCATCGCTTGCTGGTTCTCGACGGCGTAATTGTCGCCGCACACGAGCGTCAGAACGACCTTTGCCTCATCGCCCAGAAGCTGCTCCAGGAGTTTTCCCGGCCCCACGGCTCCTTCACGCGCTTCCAGCGCTACCCCCGCCTTTTCTTCTCCGCCCAGCCCGGCGAAAAATTGATTCAAGTAATGAACGATTCGCATCTTCGCTCCTTAGCTATAGTCGAAAACTAAATTATCCAATTTTCCCTGGTGTCATTCTGAACGCAGCGCACCGAAGTGAAGAATCTCGGACGCGATCCTTCGCGTCGCTCAGGATGACGGAACTAAAAGCTCACATGAGGATCCGTCGTAGACCTTTTATCTTGGCAGACCCGGGGACGGTCGCGACCGTCCCCTACGTCTCACGCCTTCCGCCTCTCGCCTATTTCAATAAATTACCGATCTTAATCTCGACGCGCCCTGCTGATTGGCGACGCCGGAAACGTTCAACGCTTCGATCTCAAGCGGACCGGTTAGTAATTCCGCCATGCCGCCGTTGGCGGCCAGGACTCGCTCGACGCGCGGCAGCTGCCATTTTGTGCTATTGCCGCCGATACAGACGATGGCGTCGACCTCGGGAAAATTGAACAGCAACGCCGATTCGAGGCGCCGGTCGCGGGCGAGGTCGGTGACTTGCACGACTGTTTTGATTCCCATCCGCTCCAAGAGCCTGGCGGTTTCAGAAAGATCGGTGTGCGGCACGCCGCCGCCGAACTTGGTCAGCACGGCGGCGTCGGCGTTGAGCGCCCACTTGACCAAATTCGCGGCAAAGCGGCAGTTGCGCTCGCGATCGAAGTTATCGGCGGAAGCGATGGTCGCCACGGTGCCGGCGAAGTTCAATTTGCGCGTCCGGTGGCACCGATAAAGTTCCATGATGACCGGATGGTTCTGGTAAAAATAAGTTTCCGCGCCGCCGATGGAACAGTGATAGGACGTCACCAGCGCGCCGTCCAGCCATTCGTTCGGATGGAGCGCCACCGGCAGCATGCCGTCGGTATTGGCGCCGTAGAGAATCTGCTCGCCTGGCTCCGGCTTACGCTGGCGCGAAAAAACCTGGCCGATATAGGCGACTCGCGGCAGCAGGGCGCCGTCGTCGCATGCGCCGATCGACAACTCATCCATGCGCGCCGGCGCTTGATGCAAGCCGGCGCGCGCCAAATGCACGCCAATCTTTAACTGCGCCAAACGATAGGCTTTTTGCCGGGCATGACCAGGCAGCTCGGCCTTGGCGCGGGGAATGACGATCAAATGATGCAATGAGCCATAGCGCGAGCGCGTCGCCGGCTCCCCGCTCATCTCCAAGACGTAACCGGTCGCGCCGCGCGCTTCGCCCGGCGATTCTTCCCGCAGCATGGTTATCGCCGCGCCTTCGAGAACATGCGTCGTGCCGGCCCCAGCCGTCTGCGGCGCATTCAAGATACCAGGCCAATCAGGACTCGCGCCCAGCGCCTTCGCGCGCGGTTCGACGATATCGAAGACCGGTCCGGCGCGCAGGCTCTCACCGGGGCGGGCGGTCGCGAAATCGACGTTATCGAAGGCTGTATCCTCGAGTACCAACCTGCGTAAGTCTTCCCGGTCCACGGTGAGCGACTCGCCGTCGAGCCGTGTGTGCTCGCCGAAACGAAGTTCAGTGACGGGATGGACGGCAAGGTTCAATTTCATGGCGTCTAAGCTCGAACATTTTTCTTCTTTCTTCCTCGCTACTCTAGTGCCACGGAGACGAGCTTGTCAAACTTGCTGCGGGTAGTGGTTTAGGCAAGGTCCCTCTCTTCGTCACACTGTGTGAAAAGTCTTTAGGAGCCCTTCGACGACGCTCAGAGCCCGTCCTGAGCAAGACGAAGGAGCGAACGGCTAAGTGCTTCATTTGTAATCTTTGACATCCGTTCGTGGTGAGCCCAGTCGAACCATGAACGGAATTTTCACACGGTCTGTCGTTTGGGATGACAATTCACTCCGTCTGTCACGTCCAGCCCTTCGGCTAAGTTCAGAATAAACTCCTCGAGAAATCTTTCTTGCTTACCGGATGCCCGAGCGACTTATAATCGCACCACTAGTTTGCCGCGATAAAACTTGACAAGCAGCAACCCGCGGCATTAGGCTGCGATTATGTCACAAGATCGGTGCGCTCGGCGCAGTTAAATCCGGCGAAAGGAATAGCTCATGGCGAAAAATGGCTTCAAGGTCTTTGATAGCGACATGCATATCATGGAGCCGCCCGATCTCTGGGAGCGTTATATCGCGCCTGAGTTCCGCCGCGATGCCCCGCGCGGCAGAACATCCGAAAATGTTCGCGATCTGGGCCTGATATTTCCGACCGCGTCGCAAGCCGCGCTGCGCACCCGGGGCACTCCCCACAAAGGTCACAACTACGAAAAGAACCAGGCGATCTATCGCGATCACTCGGCCCGCGGTTGGACCGGCGAGGTTCAGCTCGAAGCGATGGACACCGAAGGTATCGACGTCGCTGTGCTGTTCCCAACCCGCGGCTTGGGCGTGCTCACCTACCCCAATCACGATCCGCGCTTTGCCGCGGCGCTGGCGCGGGCCTACAACGACTGGCTGCACGATTTTTGCCAAGCCAATCCCGACCGGCTCCTCGGCGCGGGCATGATCTCGATCTATGACATCAATGACGCCGTCGAAGAAACCCACCGGGTCGCGGAAGAATACGGCTTTCGCTCCGTATTCCTAAGATCGAACTTGATAAACGGCAAGAACTGGTACGATCCCTACTACGAGCCGCTCTGGAACACGCTCGAAGAGTTAAACTTGCCGCTGGGCTTTCACGAAGCCTCGGCCTCTCGGTCCCGCCAGGCGGCAGAACACTTTGAGCCCAACTTTGGCCTCAGGCGCGTTTACGCGCAGCCCTTCGAGCAGATGATGGGTATGGGCGCTTTCCTGGGTGGCGGCATTCTCGAACGCCACCCGAAGTTGAGGGTAGCTTTTCTCGAAGCCAATTGTTCCTGGCTGCCCTGGCTGCTCTGGCGCCTCGACGAAGGCTACGAGCGCGAAGGTGATATCTTCATGCCGGAGCTGGCCATGAAACCAAGCGACTATTTCAAACGGCAATGCTGGATCTCCGTCGAACCGGATGAAGCGCCGGCGCGCTATACGATCGAAGAGTTTGGTTGCGACCAACTCGTCTTCTCCACCGATTATCCCCACGGCGATTCAAAGTATCCCCGCGCCGTCGAAAGCTTTCTCGAGCTCAAGTTATCCGACGACGACAAACGAAAGATCCTTTGGGATAATTGCGCGCGCTTCTACGCGCGGCCAGAGGCGGCCGATCCCAAACTCGCCAAAGAGAGCAGTCAAACCGTCCACCTATAGTTATTTATACGGAGGAAAATATGGAAACCCAGGCCGAAACTCGATCTCAGACACAAACTCGCAGTGAAAACGCCATGGAGCGCTTCGTGCGCAAGACCCGGGCGCTCTTCGCTCAAGAACCGAATCTCGACAAGCGCTGGAATTCGTTGCGGCCGATTCTCGCCGAACTCCTGGCCGACTCTGAAGTGGTTGCGGCATCGAAGCACTGGCCGGACTGCGTGCCGGCGAACGGGCGGGCGGAAAATTTGCTCTTCTATGAAGATCCCGACTACGGCTTCGCCATCAACGGATTGACCAAGGGCGAAGCGCGCCAGGGCCAGCGGGCGCGCATCCATGACCACGCCCACATCTACACGCTTTACGGCGTTCTCGACGGCCATGAACGGGTGGTGCGCTATGACCGCCTTGATGACCGTTCCAGGCCCGATTACGCCGAAATTCGCGAATCCTGCGACGTGCTCGTCGGCCCCGGAGAGATCGATCTGGTGAAGCCCTACGAAATTCACACCGAGCTCACCGTTGGCGAGCGCACCGTCGCTGTAATCATCCGCAGCCAAAGAGGCGGCGACTTCAATCAAGGCCGCTATGTACCAGAAGAAAACCGTTACTATGAAAGTCTGGGCCCGCGGCAAACTCTCTGCGAGATGCTGCCGAGGGGGTAATGGTGTCGGGTTTCAGCCCGGAACTCGAAACGCGAAACCGCGAGGGAGCCGAGGAGACTTTTCCCGTAACCTGCTGAAATCAAATTGGGAGGACGCAAATGGCACGCCCCGAAAAAATCGGAACTTCGTTAGAATCGATCGAAGCGTTGCTCAATTACCTGGCCGATGGCCAGGAGAAACCCGCCACCTATGGCGGCCTGAGACAATCCGAGGCGGACCGCAAACGCCATGGCAACTATCAAGGCCACAAAATGAGAATTTACAACGGCCGCCCGATCGCGGACCAATTCTCCCTGGAGCGCGAAGGATTCATTTTCGTCAATCATGACACCAGAATGAGAGACTTTTACGACGAGGACGAAGTGCGCTCGCTGTACTATAAGGAGACCGAGGAGCTAGTGAAACAATCTTGCGGGGCCAAGCGCGTGCTGGTCTTCGACCACACGTTGCGCTCCGCCGACGAGGCGACCCGCGAAGCAAAAATGATCGGCGGGCCGGTGCGCAGCGCCCATAACGATTATACCGAGTGGTCGGGCCCTCAGCGCGTCCGTGACCTCGTACCCGACGAAGCGGAAGAACTGCTCAAGCGCCGCTTCGCCATCGTCCAAACCTGGCGGCCGATCCGACACCCGGTACAACGAGAACCGCTGGCCATCGCCGACGCGCGCACTATCGGCACCAAAGAACTGATTGTCAGTAAAAGGATTTATCCGAATCGGGTCGGTGAAACCTACCACATGACCTTCAACCCCGAGCACCTATGGTACTACTTCCCTAACATGCAGCGCTACGAAGCAATCGTGTTCAAAACTTTCGATTCGGAAAGAGACGGCCGCGCCCGCTGGACCGCGCACTCCGCCTTCGATGATCCTAACAGTCCCAAGGACGCGCCCCCACGTGAAAGCATCGAGATGCGCACCTTGGCATTTTTCTAGCTGCCGTTGAAAAACAAGGGGGCATGACTCGTCACGAGCGGACGGGCGCGCCCCTTTTTTATGGACACAAACGCTTGGAGGAAAAATGTTACCTGAAATTTCACGCGACCAACAGATCGGCATTTTGCGCAAGATGCTCATGATGCGGCGCGCCGAAGAGCACGTTATTCGGTTCAACGAAGACTATGAGGGGCTCATTCGCGGCCATTTTCACGTCTATATCGGCCAAGAGGCCACCGGAGCCGGCGTCTGCGCGGCCCTGGCGCCTGAGGATTATGTCTTCAGCACACACCGAAATCACGGCCACGTGATCGCCAAAGGCGGCGATCCAAAGAAAGTTTTGGCCGAAATTATCGGCCGTGAAACCGGTTACTGCCTCGGGCGCGGGGGGACCTTTCACGTGGCCGCGCCCAATCTAAAAATCCTCCACACCTCGGCTATCGTCGGCGGTTGTCTCGCGCTTGCCGCCGGGACGGCATTAGCTTCACAGGTCCAGCAAACAAAGGCCATTTCGGTGGCTTTCTTTGGCGACGGCGCGATGGAAGAAGGAGTTTTCTACGAAGCCTTGAACATCGCCAGGCTTTGGCAACTGCCGCTGATTTTTATGATGGAGAACAACTACCGGCGCGCAGGCCGCAGCGGTTCAAGCCATAGCGCGAAAGAGCTCGCCAATGTCGCGCGCGCGCTCGACGTTGAAACTACCGTCGTCGACGGCGACGACGTCGGGCTGGTGCATAAGACGACAGCGGAACTCGCACGGCGCACGCGCGCCGGTGAAGGGCCGTTCTTTGTCGAGGCGCAAACCCATCCCTGGCCCGGCAACGAAGGCGCCCACCCGAAACTGATTGCCGGTGCTACCGACATCAATTGGGCTTGGGACGCCGGCGCAATACCGGAAAGCGCGCGTTCCTGGTGCGCGGAAGGTGATCCCGTGCTCATCTATGCGCGGGAACTGGTGAAGAGTGGGGGATTTAGCCGTGACGAAATCGCGCGGCTAGACGAAGAAGTTCGCAAAGAAGCGGACGCGGCCGCGCGTTTCGCGGTGGAAAGCCCCCTCCCTGATCCAAAAGCGGCTCTCAACTTCGCCTATGCGGGAAGGGGTAACTAGCCATGCCACGAGAAATGACCATTGGTGAGGCCCTCGTCAGCGCGCTTAGCGAATGCTTGGCGCAAGATCCGCGCGTAGTATTGATCGGTGGCGGCCTGGTCAGCAGCGGCCCAGGTCAAGCTGAAGTCGCCCGCTTGCGCCAGAAATATGCGAGCCGCATAAAGTCCCCGCCCATTGCCGAGCTCGGTTTCTGCGGTATCGCCGCGGGAGCCGCGATGGCTGGCTTGAGGCCCCTGGTCGATATCGGCACCGCGACTTTTTCCTACGAAGCGATTCCGCAGATCGTCAATGAGGCAGCCATTGCCTACTCGAACTCCGCCGGGCAAACCAACGTCCCTGTGACCTATTTCATGCGCTATGGCATTCGCGGCGGCGGCGGCGTGCAACATTCGGGAAGCCCGCAGCCCTGGTATTGGAACACGCCGGGCTTGCAAGTGGCGATGCCGTCCAGTCCGGCGGACGCCAAAGGATTGCTGCGCACGGCGCTTTTGAAAAGCCAGGACCCGACGATCTTCTTTGCCCATGAGCGGCTCATGGACCAGCGCGGCGCGGTGCCAGACGGGGAGTATGACATTCCTTTCGGTCAAGCCGCGGTAAAACGCGAAGGCCGCGACGTAACCATCATCGCCACTGGCGTGCAAGTGCCGCGGGCGCTGGCCGCTGCCGAAGCTTTGGCGAAAGATGGAATCTCGGCCGAAGTCGTGGACCCTCGGACATTGGAGCCTCTCGATAAAGCGACTTTGCTCGCTTCCGTCAAAAAGACCGGCCGGTTGGTGGTCACCGATGAAAGCCACGATAATTGCAGCGTCGCGTCAGGACTTGCCGCCATTATGGCAGACGAAGCGTTCACCAGCCTCCGCGCGCCAATCAAGCGTGTGACGATCCCACATGTGCCCGTGCCCTTTGCGGTGTCGCTGGAGGACTATGTGACTCCCACGGCCGAGCGCATCGTCGAGGCCGCGCGCCAGTTGGTGAAATAAGATCTCCCCTCGGTCAAGAGCGATCTTCGCGCTGAGCGTACAGAGCCATTGGCGCTGCGTTTGTTCTGAAAGGAGGTCTCCCATGAAGACGGTTCGAGACATCCTGGCAGCGAAAGGGCATGAAGTTTGGTGCGTCGAACCAGGAGCCACGGTATTTGATGCGCTGCGACTCATGGCCGAGAAAGAAATTGGCGCGCTGGTAGTCATGGAGGGCGATCGAGTGGTCGGCGTCCTCTCCGAGCGCGACTACGCGCGTAAAATCGTTCTATTGGGCCGCGCCTCTCCCACCACGGCGGTCAAAGAAATAATGACCAGCCCCGTGGTTTATACTCATTCGGACCAAGCCATCGAAGAATGCATGGCGTTAGTCACTGAAAAACGCGTCCGCCACCTTCCCGTTATGGACAAAGGCAAGTTAGTCGGCTTGATCTCCATCGGCGATCTGGTCAAATCGATCATCGCCGACCAGAAGTTTATTATCGAACAGTTGGTACGCTACATCAGCGGGTAAATACGCGCCAATCGAAGATTGAGAATAAGGAACAGGGAATCGCCATGCCGAATTATTTAGAATGGGATTTTTCAGCATTGTGCTTCGAACCTCAAAGGAGGAAAAGCAACTATGAGCGTCATCGATGCCGACGCGCACGTGATTGAAACGGAGCAAACGTGGAGTTTCATGTTGGAGGAAGACCGCCGCTTTGCGCCAGAGCTTTTGGTTTCGACCAAAAACAGCATCGAGTTTTGGCGCATCGACGACCGCGTGTTTCCAAACTCCAATCTCGGCCTCAATGTCCCCGCTGAGTCCCGCGACCTCACTGACGTTGCCGCGCGGCTCGCTCATATGGATTCGCTGGGCATCGATATTCAGGTTCTTTACCCAACGCTGTTCTTGCGGCCGTTGACGGCCCGAGCGGAAGTGGAACTGGCGCTCTGTCGAGGATACAACCGCTGGCTGGCCCATATCTGGAAATTGGCGAAAGGCCGGCTTCGATGGATTGTGCTGCCGCCGCTTCGGCGCATGGACCGCGCCATTGAAGAAATCAATCTCGGCAAGGCCAACGGCGCATGCGGCGTGTTCATGCGCGGATTCGAGGGCGAGCGCCTGCTTTCGGATAGCTCCCTGTTTCCCCTCTACGAAGAGGCTCAACGGCTTGACCTGCCCATTTGCGTTCACGCCGGCACGGGAAATTTCGGCTACTACGATCACTTCGGATTGGATGTCTTTTCACGCTTCAAGCTTCCGTCCGTAGGCGCGTTTAATAACTTGATTTATCAGGGGGTGCCGGACAGGTTTCCAAGCCTGCGCTGGTCGTTCGTGGAGACAACCTCCCAATGGATACCCTACGCGATCAATGATCTGGTTATTCGCACGCGCGCCGAGCGGGAGTTTCAGCGAAAGTACGCCGGCCATGCGTTGTCCCAGGTTCGTCCAAAAGAGCGCAATCTCGTTGCCGCCAGCCTGTTGCGCGACAACCGCGTCTATGTCGCCTGTCAGACTACGGATGATTTCTCCTATGTCGTCGAGTACGCGGGTGAGGACAATCTTACCGTCGGTACCGACTACGGCCACGCCGACTATTCCAACGACATTGAGGCTATCCAAACGCTAGCGCGCAGTGGCAAAATCACCGAGTCGCTAGGGCAAAAGATTCTGGGCGATAATCCGAAGCGCCTTTACGGAGTTTGAACCCGGATTCCGCAGTTAGGCTGAGGAGACGCCAAGCGAGGTGGAACCCTGGAGTAGCGAAGGCGTCCAACTGTAAGATTGCTATTTCTGGCGCCGCTTCTTAGGCCGTTTAGGGGTGGCGAGAAAATCAATTTTTACGGACATGTTAACCTCCATGGAGTAAGCGAGATTACTCATACCATCCTCTGCTTAGACGTCCAAGAGACGGTCTGGAGGCACTGGCTAAGGTGTTGAAATAACGTTTATTTTTCACAAAGCCGCATTAAGTATCAGGGTGCCGTTCAGGCGCTTGGTGTCGAAAGACCGGGCCTGGTCAGCCAGGTCAGGGCCTGGGATGGCTTGTGGCGAAGTTGCGGCCGATTCCAGACCCTTGCACCGGTGGGCGCTTCTCCTGTAAATTCGCCCAATAATTTCGGATAGTGCGCGCAAGCGCAGCTACCAGGAGGAACACAATGGAAGCAATTACTAAAATCACGATCGTCGATACGGAAAAGCAAGCCGTCTGGGGCCGGCCGACGGGCCGGAATTATGTTCGCCCCACGCAGACCGAGCGTTGCCATATCGCACTCAACTGCTACGAGCCGGGGGTAAACGACGAGTTGCACTGCCATCCAGGGTCGGACCATACCTTCTTCGTGGTGCAAGGTGAATGCACGATGAAGGGCCTCAAGGACGGAGAAGAGTATCATTTAACGCAGCACCAGGCCGTCCATGTGCCGGCGGGATTTTTTTACCAGCTCAATAACACCGGCACCGAGCGGCTCATCCTGTATCAGGTCAGCACCGAACCAAAGCCACGACCGAAGATCGGCAAAGTCATTTACGGCTATCATACCGGCCTGAAAGAACACCTGCTCAACCCGGTGGACCCCGTGGAAGAGAAACGGGATTAGTATGACGTTCGAAGACGTGCTCGGCTGGTGCCGCGCCAACCGCGCCGATGTGCGCGGCGTTTACCGTGGCAATGAAATTTCCATATCACATATGGACCAGCGCCTGCCGGACGCCTTGCCGGCCCTAGGCGGCATTTTTCACTGGGACTTGAAGCTCGGCGATTTGCGCCATCCGGTGAGCGCATCGGATCTGCAGCGGCTGGTGACCGGCAAAATGACGATCGAGGAATTGAAAAGCACGATCCGCGGTCGGGAATAACGCGTCGTTCAAATCGTTCAAAAAGTTCCAATCGTTCCAGTCGTTTTGAACGTTTTGAACGGTTTGCCTTCGTAATTAGCCTTGAGGATGTCGAAGGGAACGTTTTGAACCCGGATTCCGCAGTTGCCGTCGATGGCGTACCGCAAGGTGCAACCGTTCCGTAGCGAAGTCGATTGGTTACTGCCTCTAAGCAGAGATCAATCAGTGGTGCAGTGAGAGCCAGTTCAGCCTGATAACGAGGAAACGCCAAAGTGCAAAATGACTCTGAAATTTTACAGTTGGACGCCTTCGCTACTTCAGGGTTCCATCTCGCTTGGCGTCTCCTCAGTCTAACTGCGGAATCCGGGTTGAACGCTGTTTGCTGATCTCGCAAACGATCCAGACGAGCTCATACCTTCGTTTTACACGTTGGGATTGCGCACTTCCGGCGCGCTCCACTTGAGATGGCGTTCCATAAAGTCCACCACTAGCGGCCATGACAAGTCGGCCGCATGGGCGTTGTATCCCGGCGCGCCGGGGTCGACGTAACCATGACCGCCGAAAGGGAAGAAGTGCCATTCCAGCGGCTGGCCGTTTTCTTTGAAGGCTTGCCACATCCGTTCCTGCACCGGCAGCACGGTAGTGACATCGTCGGCCCCGTATAAATTGATCGACGGGCAGCGAATCCTCCGCGCGCTGACCGACGGATGCACGGGTCTTAGAGGCGTCTCGGGTTCGTCGCGCACCGTCGGATAGTAGCCGACAAAAGCGCGGACTTCAGGCGTGGCGGCGACGAAATGAATGGCGATGCGCCCGCCCATGCAGTAACCGCAAACGGCTACCCGCTCCTTATTCACATGCGGCTGCTTGAGCAAGAAACGCCAACCCTCGGTGAGAACACGGGTAAATTCCGGGTCAGGTGTCTTGGCCTGGATCTGTGATCCAGAGACGATATGGGTTGGCTCCGGATAACCGAGCTGCTCAAAGACGTTGATCGCAAAAGTGGTGTAGCCGAGCTTGGCAAATTTTCGCGTCTCGGTCTTGATATATTCGCCAAGACCGCCCTTGGGATGGATAAGAAACAGCGCCGGCCCGGGCTCGGAGCGTTCGGGGTACGACAAAAAGCCGGCGACGCCGTTCTCCTTTGTGGTAAATAATTTTTCGATGATTCGCATTCGCTTTACCCTCGCATGATACTTTATAGTCCCGGAACGTAACATGATCTTCGGGCAGCGGTAAAGAGGCAGGGCAATGTCAGAGTCACTTGCACTTTACTCATTTAAACTCCGATTCACGTTTTTCCAAAAATCCCCCCTTCCCCCCTGAAGCTGTGAAAGACTTCGTTCGTGGTGCGACACGCTCACCAGGAACGGGTGGTGACACACTAAAATTCAGAAACTTAGCCATTCGTCCTGAGCCTCGTCGAAGGGCGGACGGCGATTTCTTTTTCAAAGGGGAAATGAAAGGTCTCCCATTGTAAAGGGAGATTTAGAGGGATTTTTAATCTCTTCAACACGACTTTGACGGAACTCCTGGGTAAAGAGATCATGGGTCAAGTTCCTGTCCTGCTCGTGTCCTGCCGCACAGACGCTGCTATTTGATTGACAAGATTACCACCGGCATAATCCGGCGAGATGCTTTATGACAAATCCGCAGGGAGTCGTTTGATATGATCAAGGAGGAATTTTTGATGCGCCGCCAAATTTCAACGATGTGGACCGGTTGTCTTGCGCTCGTGATCGCCCTTGCGCTGCCGTTAATTTCCGCGCCGGCCCGCGGCGCCGATCGCGTGCGTCTCGCCCTGCCCGGCAATTCCATGGGATACCTGCCGCTCATCGTTGCCATCCATCGGGGTTTCTTCAAGGAAGAAGGCATCGATCTCGAATTGATTCGCCTGGTACCGACGGTGGCGCACAATGCTCTCTTGTTGAACGAGGTTCAGTATCATGGGCTCGCAGATTCCGGTCTCCGGCTGGCCGCCCGCGGCGCGCCTCTCAAAGCGATTTTTTACGGCGCCGACCGTCCGATGTATTATTTAGTCGGCAAAAAAGATTTCCGCTCGGTGGCGGAACTCAAGGGCAAGAAGATCGGCGTCAGCACTTTCGGCGGCACTTCGGACCTTTCGGCGCGGCTGCTTTTGAAACAACATGGCATCGACGAGAAGAATGCCGTGCTGCTGCAATTCGGCAATGAGAGCACTCGCGTCGGCGCGTTGAAGGCGGGCGCCGCCGACGCGATCATTGTGCCGGTGCCGGCCGTCGCGATACTCAAGCGGGAAGGCTACCACGAAATCGCCTTTGTCGGCGATGCAGTGGAATTCGCCAGCAACGGCTACACCACCACGGAGAAGCGCATTAAAGAGAACACCCAGGAAGTCAAAAAAGTCGTCCGTTCCATTTATCGCGGCCTGCGCTTTGCCAGGGAAAATTCCGAGGAGACAATTAAAATCATCGAGAAAGAGTGGAAGATCAAACCCGACATAGCGCGCGGATCCTATGAGGCCATTATCAAGGCCCTCAATGACGACGGGATCATTGGCGAAAAACAGTTGAACATCCACTTCGATCTGATCCGCAGGTCGGAAAAAGACATCGGCGATATTCCCATCGATAAAGTGGTGGATTTTCGTCTCCTGCGCGAAGTGCGCCGCGAGCTGAGCGGCAAGTGACGTAGCCGTTCCAGGGTTCACCGATCAAAGTTCTAAAGTTGCGAGTAAGGGGCAACAGTTTAAAAGTTCATACACGACGGGAATTCCTTGAACCTCGAGCACTCCAGGCTGCAATGGTTCCAACGCCACATAGAAAAACTTTGGTGGGCCCATAGCGTATATGCCTTGCTGCTCGGCATCGGCATCATGTGATTGGGGCGCGGGATTTCACCTATCTTCGAATCGCGGTGTTCCATGTTGGGGCGATCTGGCTTATCAGTCTATTTCTGCCAAAACTGCTCGGCCATCCGCGCGTGCCGCCCAAGTGGACACCACGCATCCGCTTGGTGGCGAACTTCCTTAACAAAAATCTCTACCAGGTGCTCTTTTTTGTCCTGCCGATCTATTACGCCAGCGCCACGCTTTCCTCCGGCAATTTTTTATTCGTGGTCCTGGTGGCACTGTCGCGTCTGGCCACCGTGGATATTGGCACGGACTTTCAAAGGACGGAGATGCAGGTCGGGTCTCCGTTAACCGAACTGCCGCCAGCGCGCGCGCTTTGGTTATACGGCCTTACCGCGATCAAGGCTCCCATGGGGCTCAAGGAACGAGTGCGTCACCGCTGGTACATCAATGGTAAATTGATCTGGGATTCGCCCTTTCACATTATCGTCGGCGGGCGAGAAGCGGGCTTTCGTTTCTGGACCCACTGCTACTTTGATTCCATCCCGCCCAGGGCGAAGTTGCGCCTTGACGTTGAAACCGAAGGAGGGCAACTGATCGGCCGGGCCCGGCTCTGGTGACCGCAAACACGGCCTAAAAGACCCTGCCTCAGATCGCGGAAAGCCGCTCATTCGAGAACTTTTCCCGTGGCTGCAACGGCCAGCGTCAAAAAACCGGCGGCACCGTCAAGAAATATTCCCAATTGCCATCCCCGGCTCCCCTACCCGCCGCGCTTGGCGCTTGGATTCTCTCAAGTAATTTCAAATCCTCGGACGGGACTTCGATGGAATACAGTTTGCTACATTTACCCCCGACAAAGGGTCGCGCCGGTAAAGATCCCGTTCGAAAGGAGAACCACGATGTTCGACGAAACCATGCATATTGACGTTACTGAGTTGCTCAATTTCAACGAGGCCGAGATCAAATTTGCTTACACCGAGCCCGAGAGGGCGGACGCCGGGAGCGAGGACGTGCGACATGAGTCCGGCTCTGAAACTTCCGTTGAATTAGATGCGCAGGCAAATTTGCTTCGGGGACTCCTCCATGAATTCAAATCGCTGGCTGACCGCGCCTGCGATACCGCCGTGCGCGAAGCGCAACATTCCGCTCAAGTCCAGGAACTGGCCCAAGCTGAACTGATCAGCCTGCGGCTTCAGCTCAAAGAAAAACACGATGCCCTCGGCGAGCGCGACCGAGCCCTGCGCGAACGCGAGGCAATCGCCAAGGAGAAGATCGAATCGCTGGAAGCTATTCTGCGTGACAAAGACGGGCAATTGGAAAATTGCCTCGCGCGCTCAGGTGGGCTGCTCGGCGAAATCGACGGTCTCAATCTGCGGCTCAATGAGGCGGCAACGGCGATGAACCAAGCTGAGACGCGATTTCGCGAATTCGCCGAGCACCAGCTAGGCAAAATCACCGAACTGCAAGACGAGGTCAAAGCCAAGGAAGATGCAGTTCAGGGGAAAGACGCGGCGTTGAGGCAACTGGACGAAGAGTCGCGCTTGGCCATCGGCGCTCTGGAAAGGAGCTTGCAAACCGCCGACGCCGATCTGCAGGCTAAAGCAACCGAACTTCGCGAAAAAGAGGCCGCGCTGCAGGCTGCCGCGTCTCGTGAGCAAAGCGCCGCGCAATTGATGCAACAACTTGCCGCCGAATCGCAAATACTCCTGGCCGAGCTGCGTGAAAGGAATCAACTGGTGTCGGACCTGGAAAATAAGACTTGCCGCTCCTTCGACAACGGCATCCCGTGGAACAACGGCGACGCCGTCCAGGAACGGCTGCTCTAGCGCAGGCAACGGCCGTTCAAAATTTAGGCTCCAGGCTCAAAGTTAGGGATTGCGCTAATCCGGTTCACAGGAGATCGGCATATCTTGAACATGAACCGTGAACCAGCATGCTCCTTGCGCGCGCCTCGACGGACCTGTCTCTTGTTGTTTGACCAACCGTAGTTGTCTTGTGCTTCTTTGCATCGCGCGGCGATTTAACCCGGATTCCGCAGTTAGTCTGAGAAGACGGCGAGCGAGGTGGAACCCTGGAGTAGCGAAGGCGTTCAACCGTAAAATTTCAAAGTCATTTTGCACTTTCGCACTTGGTTGTTACGAGCTTTAACGTTCCGTTGAGACACCGTTGCTCGATGTCTGCTTAGAGGCAGACGGCATCTCTGCCACGGGCGGATCAGCCTTCGGCTGAGACTTTGCTACGGAAGGGTTGCGCCTCGCGCTTCCTGTGGAGCGCAGCTGCGGAATCTGCGTTTAATTCATCATTCCGGCAATTCTGTCCGCTGCATTTTGTCATTTGTATTCGATTCCTCCCCAAGATATGTAAATTGGCAAGGACCATTCGGCATATTCACCCTGGCAACGTGGGCCTGACTCGAAAGGGCGCTATGAAAAAACTCCTAGGACTCCTGGCCATCAGCGGCGCGGTTTTGGGCGCGCTGTTTTTTCTTACCCAACTTTCCGTCCCTAACACAGGTCAGGCGACTCCCCGTATCACTTTGAAGCCAGCCACCGAGATTCAACAAGGCGCAGTCGTGACCATCGAATATACCCTCATGGACGACACCGGTGCGGTCATTGAATCCAGCGCGGGTAAGGAACCAATGACCTATATACATGGCGCCGGCCAGATTGTGCCGGGTCTCGAGCAAGCGCTCAACGGACTCAAAGTCGGCGACCAAAAGAAAATCCAGGTGCGGCCCGAAGAGGGATACGGTCTGCCGGATGAAAAGGCATTTCAGGAACTCCCCAAGGAGAAAATTCCGCCGGACGCGCAAAAGGTCGGCGCCATGCTCATGACCAAGAGCCCGGACGGGCGCATGATACCGATACGAGTTCATAAAGTAACCGCCACCACCGTGGTCGTGGATTTCAACCATCCGCTGGCAGGTAAAACGCTCAACTTCGACGTCAAGGTCAAAGACATCAAAGCCGCGGAGGCGAAGTAACTGCGTCCCAGATTTTTTTACGGTTACGTTATTCTCGCGCTTTGCTTCGCCAATCTGGTCGCGATGCGCGGTGTGAACGGCGCCTTCGGCGTTTATTACCTCGCTTTACTGGAAGAGTTTTCCTGGTCGCGCAGCGACGGCGCCACAATCGCGTCGGTCAATTTCGTCGTTTACGCGCTAGCCGCGCCGATGGTCGGTCTCGCCTTTGACCGCTTCGGTCCACGCCTCCTCATGCCGGTCGGGGCTTTTTTGGTCGGTGCCGGTCTGATTTCGTCATCGTTCGCAAACTCCCTGTCGGGTCTCTATTTTTCCTACGGCTTAATCACGGCTCTGGGACAAGGCGCTCTCAGCTTTGTCGGCCACAACGCTCTCATTTCCTCTTGGTTCGTGCGCAAGCGCGCCACGGCCATTGGCATCTCCAGCATGGGCCAGGGTTTAGGCGCGCTGGTGATGGTGCCGCTGACGCAGCTATTGATCGATCACGTCGGCTGGCGCTGGACCTTCGTCGCGACAGGCTCTTTGTTATCGTTTGCTCTGCTTCCCGCCAACGCGCTGTTACAGCGGCGCAGCCCGGCGGATGTTGGGCAATTTCCCGACGGCGACAGCGCGCCCGCAGCAAGCGGTTTGGCCGGCCACCATGGCCATAAGAGAGCAGGCGGCCGGGACTGGAGTTTGCGCGAAGCGACCCTGTCCTTTCCATTCTGGTGCGTCACCGTCGGCCACCTGGCCCTTGGCACAGCGTTGTTCATGATCAATACCCACGCCATTGCCCACTTCGTTTCCGTCGGATTTGACAAACTGACCGCATCCTTCTATTTCGGCCTGATCGGTTTCATAAGGATCGGCGCGACCGTTGTCTGGGGGACAATCTCCGACCGCCTCGGGCGCGACAAAGCCTATGGCGTCGCCACCGCGGTCACAGCTTCAGGGGTCGCTTGCCTAGTCGCCATGGCCACCGGCGCGTCGCCCTGGTTGATCTATTTCGCCGTAGCGCTTTACGGCATCGGCCACAGCGCCGGCAATCCTACCTATGGCGCCGTTATCGGCGATATCTTTTCCGGCCGGAAAATCGGCCTCATCTTCGGTTTTCTCGAAATCAGTTTTGGTTTTGGTAGCGCCATTGGGTCGTGGTTGGGGGGCTACGTCTTCGACATCACCGGCTCCTACGCCTGGCCCTTTACGGTTTGTCTACTCTGCTACGTCATTTCCGGCTTCGCTATTCACGCATGCAGCCGTTGGCAGGCCCGCCAGTTGACATAGCCGCCAATTGCCCCATAGGCTTTTTCCATACAGAGTCGGGAGGATGAAGCGATGGCGATAAGTTCTTGCTTGCATGGTTCCGCGCGCACCATTAGTGAAGCGGTAGCTCGTGCCAAACGCGCCGAAGAGCTCGGCTTTGAAGCGATATTTTTCGCCGACAGCCAGATGAACAATGTCGATCCTTTTCAGGCCATGGCGATGTGCGCGGTCAATACAAAAAAAATCCGCTTCGGCACCGCCGTGACCAACATTGTCTATCGCGACCCCTCCATTGTCGCCAATTCCTTCGCCACCCTCAATGAAATTTCCGAAGGCCGCGCGATCATCGGCTTGGGCACCGGCGACGGTCCGGTGTACAGCCTCGGAAGAACGGCGACCAAACTCGTCGATTTTGAAAAGGGGCTGCGCCTCATTCGCGATCTCTTGCACGACCGCGGCGTCGATGTGCCCAAGGGCAAAGAGCGGGCCGGCGGCAACGTAAAGCTCAAGGCCGGCAGGCGTCCGGTGCCGGTTTACATCTCCGCCGAAGGGCCCAAGACCCTGCGCGTCGCGGGGCGCGCTTGTGATGGAGTAATTCTCGGCACCGGTTTCGATCTGGATGTTTTAGAGTGGGCCGAAGTGCGCATCGGCGAGGGGGCGAAGGAAGCCGGCCGCTCGCCGTCGGAGATAGACCTCATGCCCGCCGGTATGATCGTGGTGCATGACGACGGCGACCTCGCGCGCCGGCGCGTGCGCTCGCGCATGGCCAACCGCGCGCACCACAATTTTCGTTTCACCATGGAAACCGTGCCTGAAAAAGAAGTCGCGGGCGTGCAAAAATTCATGGCCGTTTTTGACATCTCGAAACCAATTGAAGAGCGCGTCGATCCCGACCTGGTGACCGACTACTTGCTTGAGCGCTTCACCATCGCCGGCACGCCGGAAGAATGTATCGCGAAGGTCAAACGGCTGGAGGCCGAGGGCATCAGGCGCATTTTATTAACGCCGCCCAACGCGATCTATGACGAGGTCATGGAGGCCTGGGGCAAGCGGGTGATCGGCAAATATTAGCTTCGCGATGGTTTTATTGTATTCCTGCAGTCTAAAGTATAAAATGTTTACACTGCTTAGACGCGGCAACCAATTTCAAAGGAGACCTTGATGCACATACGAGTATCGTCGCTCGCCGCGTTGGCGGCGGCCTGTCTGCTAGCCACCGTTGCGCCGGCCGCGGAAACGACCAAAGACGACCGGACCGTCAAAGACGGACAATTGATCAGCGTGCATTACACGCTCTCGGGAACTGACGGCAAAGTCATCGAATCGAGCAAGGGCAAAGAGCCACTGAAATATATTCATGGCAAAAAGATGATGATCCCAGGGCTGGAAAAAGAACTTACCGGCATGAAGGTCGGCGGCGAAAAACATGTGACCGTCAAACCCGAGGACGCTTACGGGCCAGTTAACAAAAATGCGTTCCAAGAGGTTCCCAAAGAAAAGCTTCCAGCCAGTGGGCTTAAGGTCGGCGTTGTGCTTTCGGGACAAGGACCGCAAGGACAGCCCATGCAGGCCCGCGTCCATGAGATCAAAGAAAAAACTGTGGTGGTGGATCTAAATCACCCGATGGCGGGCAAGACTTTGGTCTTCGACGTGAAGGTCGTCGATATTCAGCCCGCGCCAGTGCCATCGGCGCAACCGGCGGCCCCCGCCGCTCCAGCTAAACCCGCGGCGCCTGCCCAGCCTGCGAAACCGGCCGAACCCGCGCAAAAAAAATAGCGCGCGCAATGACGCTTGATCTGACTGCATTCGCCGCGCGCGTAATAGACTCTAAAGCCATCGTCTTCTTCACCGGCGCGGGCATCAGCACGGAATCCGGTGTCCCGGACTTTCGCAGCCCAGGTGGCGTTTGGAGCAAATACCAACCAGTCTATTTTCAGGACTTTCTTGCCAGTGAAGCGGCACGCCTTCAGCACTGGCGCTTGAAGAAAGCGACCTACGAGCTTTTCAAAACAGTCGAGCCGAACATCGGCCATCATGCGATCCGCGAATTCGAGCAGCGCGGCCAGCTGCTCGGCCTCATCACGCAAAATATCGACGGGCTACACAAGCTTGCCGGTGTATCAGAGGCGAAGTTAGTGGAACTCCACGGCACCGACCGCCTGGTCACCTGCCTCAAGTGCGGCAAACGCTACGAACCGGCGGATGTGTATGAGAACTTATCCGAAGAGTTCACCGCGCCGACCTGCGATCACTGCGGCGGTTTTCTAAAGTCTGCCAACGTCTCTTTCGGCCAATCGATGCCGGTGGAAGCAATGCAAAGAGCGCAGGCGTGGAGTGAGCAAGCGGAAGTTTTCATCGTCGTCGGCTCATCGCTGCAAGTCCAGCCCGCCGCTTCTTTCCCCTTGATCGCCAAACGCAGCGGCGCCCTACTCGCGATCATCAACCGCGATGAGACCCTGCTGGATGATTTGGCGGACTTCGTTTATCGTAGAGCCATTGGAGAGTTCTTTGAAACTCTGCTTCGGCTCACGGCACCGGATAGAGCACCACGCTAGAATTTTCCCTGAACCCGGATTCCGCAGTTAGGCTGAGGAGACGGCAAGCGAGGTGGAACCCTGGAGTAGGGAAGGCGTCGAACTGTAAAATTTCAAAGTCATTTTGCGCTTTTGCACTTCGTTGTTACGGGCTTTAACATTCCGTCGAAGCACCGCTGTTCGACATATGCTCAGAGGCAGACGGCATCTCCGCCACAGGCGGATCAGCCTTCGGCTGAGACTTTGACTACGGAAGGGTTGCGCCTCGCGCTTCTGTCGAGCGCAATTGCGGAATCCGGGCTGAACCCCACACCCATGGCATTGTTGCCTGGATCCCTCCCAATAGTCTAGGGTCGCAATAAAATCTTTCGTGTCCCGGGCCGCGCCGCGTGCGAAACCGCTGCAATGCCGTCATCCAGGGCGTAGATCTTCTCGATCATTGGCGTCACAGAAACGCGCTTTTCTTTTAGTGCTTCCAGCGCCGGCGGAAAGAGACCGCAGCGCGATCCGATGACGGCGATCTCATTGATCACGAGCGGCGCCAGCGACACTTGATGATTCGCCGCGATGGTGCTTTTGAGTACCAGGGTGCCGCGCGGCCGAACGGCGCTAAGCGCGAGTTGGAGACCGGCGGCGGAACCGGTCGCTTCGACAACGATGTCGAATTGTTGGGGCTGCCAATCCGCTAATTGGATTGTCCGATGGCCGGCATGTTTGACGAGTTTGAGCTTTTCCTCGTGTTTCCCCAGCACGGTAACATGGGCGCTCGCCTGCCGCAGCACCTGGGCGCATAGATTGCCGAGCTTACCGTCGCCGAGCACGAGAATCCCATCGCCGGGGTTGACTTGAATCTGTTCGAGAATTTCAAATGCCGCCGCCAGCGGCTCAGTAAATACCGCTTCTTCGTCGCAGACCCCTTCCGGCACGACGTGAAGATTCGTTGCGGGGATCGAAACATATTCCGCGAACGCGCCGTCGGCGTTGTGAATTCCCATCACGCTCCGCGCCGGGCAATGCCGGGTCAAGCCGCGATGGCAATGATCGCAATTGCCGCAGGCAAAATTGATTTCTCCGACAACCCGCTCGTCGATGAGCGCTTGCGGCCCCTCAACGACGCTGCCCACGAACTCATGGCCGGGCACGCCCGTGAACCCCATATAGCCTTTGAAGATCTGCAAATCGGTGGAGCAGATTCCCGACAGGTGAACTCTGACGAGCGCGCTTTGTCCATCGCCAACGGGCGAGCGGTAGCCGGATCTAAATTCTAAATCGCGACCATTCCAATAAAGCGCATCCATGGTCCGCGTGTGCGCGCTATTCGCGCAAAGCGCGCGCCCATTTCGTTTGCGGCCGAGGTATCAGCTCGCCGTCTACATAAATGTCGCAGCCGCGCTCGTGAAAGAAACAGAGAAGGCCCTTAATTTTTGGACATTCGGGAATCGGGTCCATGTAGCCCCAAACCAAATCGGCGAACGTCTCGTTGCCGATCTTTACCGACCAGTAGGACGCCGGTCCCTTATAGGGACAGCGCGACGTGGTCGCGCTCGACGTCAGCAAGTCCATGCGCACGTCTTCCTGCGGGATGTAGTAACGCACGGGATGGTTGGTCTCGAAGAGCAAATGGGGTCGGTGGGTATCCACCACGATTTGCCCGTCGATGACCACACGCACATGGCGCTTACTCGGCAAGACATCGACGCGCTTATACGGGTCGCGGGCGTGCTTGAAGATTTCTTCGTCCTCTTCCATCCACTTGTCCATTTTCGGCCAATCGAAAGCGAAATGCCCTGCGAGGTTTTCGACTCCGGTGAGCGGCGCTGTGTAGCTCCACGCTGCGTTTTCAGCGCAGCGCTCGCCGGCCTGGACCGACCAATACGACGCCTCGCCCTTGACCGGGCATCGGCTCTTATGCTGGCTGGAAACGAACAGATCCATACGCACGTCCGCCTTAGGAAAATAATAAGCGGGCAACACCTCCGGTTCTCTAACGAGTTTGACCCGTTTACTGTCCGCGATGGTTTCACCGCCAAGAAACACTCGAACGTGGCGCGGACTGTCGGTAACGTGAACCCAATGGCCCGGGTCGCCGTGAACCGGCACGCGTTGCTGAATGACGTTACTTTCCATGGTTTCACCCCCGAATCGCCGACTTCTTTGCGGCCTTTGCGTGATTTATTAAGGAGTCCACAATTGAGTAACCAAACAGCGACCGAGGGGTGAGACCTGGAGAGCGCGGGCACAGGAGCGCAAAGGCTGTTTTCAGGCCCTGCCGGCGGGCATTTCCACCTATGGAGAGGACGCGGTGGTGGCCGGCAAGGCAGAGAACCATTGACCGCGATCGGAAGGGCTCGCCTCTCGGTCGCACACTAGCGACATAGTCTCTAAATAACGAACTCA
>DATBLC010000002.1:0-37976 GCA_036555515.1 Binatia bacterium | reverse complement strand
CGACCGCGACAAACAGGTAAACGACCTTAAGTCTGAGGTAAAACTCTTAACCAATGGCATTAAGGAGATGTCGTCCTTTTTTAAGCAGGCAGAAGCTTTGGACGGCATCAAGGCACAAGATATCTTGGCTGATATTCAGACCCAAAACATCGTCCCAGGTGATCCAGGCAAGCCCTCGAAGTCAGTCGCGGAAAAACCGGCTACCTCGGCTTCTACGGCTCCGATGGCCGCATCCAAAACTATGGATGTCGTCCGCGAAGCCGTGGCACCGAGCTTCTTTGACCGCATGACCCGAGAACTTAGCGAATTTTTCGGCCCCATGGCGTCTGTAATCGTTCACGATCACGTGGTTTCCCTCGGTGAATCCATCGAAAAATTTCCCAGGGCTCGAACCGCGGATCTTCTCGATATCGTCAGTCAAGAGATATCGGACAAGAAGTTGCGAGCCAGTTTTCGCGACCGCATGGCCAAGTTGTAGAAGTGTCGTGGAAACCCAGTTCTTGCTGGATCGACAATCCTAACGCCGTTAAGACTCTTGGCTATGAGATGACGAATTACAGTCCGAGAATACACGGACAAAGAGAATTTCTAAGCTCGCAAGTTTTTGATTTCCGGTAAAGACGATGGGAGTCGAACCGGCCACCTCTCGAATGTCGTTCGAAAATCAGCCCGACTAGAACCCCGATACACCAGATGACGCCGGCTTTGCAGCCTCAGGCGGCGGGCCAACAGTGATAGGGCCTGGCTCGTACAGGGGTTGTTTGATCTGGGATTTGTCCACATCGAGCTTGTAAAGCCCGATGGCGTTGTCCATGAGGATCTTTCTTCGGTCATCCACCGATACCACGTCCTGTAACGAGTGGGTTCTGCACCAGACCGATTTGGGCCAGGTGGTAGTGCCGTGGGGGTAGTCGGTGGAGTACATGATCTTGTCGACACCAATCTCATCACGGCTTCTGATCCCGTGGCGCTCATGCCAGAAGGTGCTCCACATGTTGGATCGGAAAGTTTCACTGGGTTTCTTCGTGAGAGTGGTGTTTTTGGCCACCCGACGCTCCTCGAACTCATGATCGAGCTCTTCGAGCAGATAGGGCAGCCAGCCGACTCCACTCTCCACACTGATCGCCTTGAGCTTGGGAAATTGTTCAAACACGCCCGAATACAGGATATTGGAGACGATCTCCATGTGGCTGACAAACGTCATGGAAACAGCTAAGGCGGTTCTGGCGCCTGGCTGCAGGGACTCCCAAGCCGGCAAGGCTGGCAAAGCGGTTGAGTGCAGGCACAGGGGCACATCCAGATCACAGCACGCCTCGAACACGGGGTGCCAATAGGGATCGTTGAAGTGTTTCAGCCCCAGGATGTGCGGCGCGCCGTGCCAGGTCAACGCCTTGTGGCCGCGCTTCACGGCACGATAGATCTCGGCAACGCATAATTTGACGTCCCACATGGGGGTCACGCACTGCGCGATGAACCTGGGCGAGTGGTCTTGCCACTCTTCTATGAGCCAGTCGTTGTAAGCTTGAATACAAGCCAGACGGAACTCTTCACTGCCCTCTTTCTGAAAATTCTGATTGGTGATCCCAATGATGTTGGGGAAGAGCACCGAGGCGTCCACTTCCTCGTGGTCCAGGATCTTCAGACGCTCGGAAGCGACGTAAGTGGAACGGGGTACTTCATCCCAGGTTCGCACCTTTGCTTTCACACCAGCGATGCGGGCCAAGCCACCGAATCCTTTCGCACTGCCGCCCAATGACCAGGTCTGGCTACCGTCAGGCAAGTCCACGATGTGAGGGATGTCATCGCCAAACTTGGCTTTGGACATTCTCTTCGTCCAAACATCGGGTGCTTCTTGAACGTGATCATCAGCGGAGATGACGCCATACTTCATCTTCAGGGTTGCCATTGGACCTCCTTGGGGTCTAGTTGGGCCCACCTTGTCAGTTACCCGTGTAAGCCCTAAAGGCCCCGTGGAACGTTGAGGAGATGAATTGCACTGTCACTGGCCGTCCCACTGCTCAACCAGTTCTAGGCCAGTCCGACAAACGAAACCGAATCTACTATCGACCCAGATTTCTGTCAATTGCTAGTCTGCAATTCGGTTCTCCTTGGATCCTTGCAATGACACGCACTGTTTGCACACTTAAATTAATTAACAACCTGAAAGTGCAAATAACGCATCCCTATGGTAGCGTCACGGCAGTCGCAGACGCTGCAAGACTGGGAAAATAAGAAAGTGTGCCACCCCTGCCCTGAGGCTCGAGAGCGAAGAGCTTTAATCGAGGTCAACGAGGCGCAACTAGCTTGTGCCACAGACTGCTTATCGCAGGAGCGACAAATGGAAGCAGCGCCACGATCACTGCCAGCGCCAGAAACGTCCGTACCAGAGGTTGCGTAAGGAAGATCATCAAGCTTCCGCGCGAGAGAACCAGAGATTGTCGGATCGATTCCTCCGCCATTCGACCGAGAACGAAACAGAGCACGAGCGGCGCTGGCTCATAATCGAACTTCTTCATCAAATAGCCGACGACTCCGAAGATGAGCATGATCACCATGTCCCACATATTGGAAGAGACGCTGTATACGCCGATCATGCAAAAGAGCAGGATGAGCGGAAAGAGGAGCCGATAGGGAACTTTGAGGAGCTGCACCCATAAGCCGATGAGCGGAAGATTGAGAATTAACAGTATTGCGTTACCCACATACATGCTCGCGATGACTCCCCAGAATATCTCGGGGTGTTCCTTGATCAAGAGCGGGCCGGGCTGAACGCCGTGAGTGAGAAAAGCGCCCATGAGAACCGCCATTACTACGTTGGCCGGAATGCCCAGCGTGAGCAGCGGAATCATTGAGCCGCCGGTCGCCGCATTGTTGGCCGATTCCGGTCCGGCGACACCCGCGATCGCACCGTGGCCGAATGTTTCCGGCTGCTTCGACAAGCGCCGCTCCAGAGCATAGGAGATAAACGAAGGAATAATCGTTCCCATCCCGGGAAGAATTCCCAGCAGAAAACCCAGCAAGCTGCCGCGCGCGATCGGGGCGGCGGAATTCCGCCAGTCCTGCCGGTTGGGAAGCAGGCCCTTGATCTGGGTTTTAAAAATATCTTGCCCGAGACCTCGCTCAAGGTTGAGAAGAACTTCGGCGATACCGAAGAGACCCATGATCATTGGAACAAGGCCGATACCGTCCATAAGCGTAATGCTGCCGTAGGTAAAACGCGGTGTGCCGAGAATGGGATCGAGCCCGACCGTTCCTAAAAACAGCCCGAAAAAGGCCATTGCCGCCGCTTTGAGCTTTGAGCCTCCGCTCAGATAGGTGACCGACGTGAAGCCCAACACCAGCAGGCCGAATATTTCCGGCGGACCGAATCGGAGCGCCACCCTGGCGAGGGGCGGAGCGAGGAACATGATTCCGATCACGCTGATGGTGCCGGCAATAAAGGAACCGAAGGCCGCTATGCCCAAGGCGGGTCCGGCCCGGCCCTGGCGCGCCATCTGATATCCATCAAGGCAGGTAACTACCGACGCAGCCTCGCCCGGAATGTTGACTAGAATCGAGGTGGTCGAGCCGCCATACATCGCGCCGTAATAGATGCCGGCCATCATGATGATGGAAGAGGTGGGACTCATCGCATAAGTAATCGGCAGGAGAATTGACATAGTAGCCACGGAGCCAATCCCCGGCAGCACGCCGATTAGCGTCCCAATGAAAGCTCCTATCAAGCATGCCAGGAGGTTGACCGGCTGAAGACTGACCGACAATCCGTAGAGAACGCTGGAAATGAGTTCCATCGCCCGCGTCGTCTGCTACAGACCCCAAGGCCCGGCCGGAAGCTGGACCTGCAGCCATATCTTGAAGACCAGATACGCCAGAAACGCGATGGCGATAGAGCCGCCGAGCGTCAAACGCCAAGCAAATGCCGCAATGGCCCGAAGCAGAAAAACCATGACCAGGAAAGTTGAAAGAAGAAAGCCGATCTTTTCAAAAGCAAAGGCATAAAGAATTAATCCGGAAACGAGCCAAACAATTTTTCCTACCGCTTTTGCGTCAAGGGGTCCCGGCGACGATCCGCGCTCCGCTGCCCGGCCGACAAACGATCGCACGACCAGCGCGAACGAAGTTATGGTCAAACCCAGGGCCAGATAAAAAGGAAAAAATCCGGCCCCGGGCTTTCCGACCTCGCCGAGAACGAGGCGCCAAGACTCGAGCGTGGCGAGGAATCCCAGGAGCAGTAGAAAACCCGCCGCCCAAAGATCATTCCTACGCATTATTTTTTCCCGAGCCCCAGCTTCTGAACCACTTTCGTGACTACTTCGTGCTCTTTCTCGATCATTTGTCTAGTTGCCTCCGGCCCATGGTAATCTATGCTCATTTCGGCTTTTTTTACCGCCGCAACAACAGCCGGGTCCTTCATGGTCTTCTCGAGCGCCCGTGTCAATCTGTCAACCACCGCCGGTGGGGTCTTGGCCGGAGCCGCAAGCAGCATCCAGAGATTCAGCGTCGCCTCCGGAAACCCCTTTTCCGCCATCGTCGGGACATTGGGAAATTCCGGAAGCCGCTTCGGAGCAGTACTCACGAGCGCGGTCAAGTCTCCGGACTTGATCAGCGGTCCGAGCGAGCTGAAACCGCTGGAAGCCAACTGCACATGGCCTCCCAAAATCGCATTTTTGACCGGCCCCGTACCCTGAAACGGCACATGCGCGACGTCCAATCCATAGGAGATTTTAAAAATCTCCATGGCAAAAGATGAGAGCGTTCCCACGCCAGCGGACCCATAGCTGAGCTTGCCGGGATTTTTTTTGCCGTAATCCACGACCTGCTCCAGGGTCTTCCATGGGTTGGAGGCGCGAGTCGTAATCGAACCAAAATCGGCCATGGTGCTGCCGACGGCAACGAAATCAGCAAGGCGGTGTGAAACATCGGGCTGCATTGCCGGAAGGATCGTCAGAGTGGTGTTCGTCGTATAGTAAAGAACGTACCCGTCCGGCTTCGCCTTAACCACGTACTCTGCGCCCAGCGCTCCGCCGCCGCCGGGCTTAGTGACGATCACGACAGGTACGCCGAGATTCGTGGATAGCTGGGGTTGGATGATACGGGCCGCAGTATCGTTAGGGCCTCCCGGTGGAAAGGGCACGATCAATTCGATCTGGCGCCTCGGGTAGTCGGTCTGAGCTTGGGCTTTGCTGCCGACAAGCGAAGTGATTTCTAAAAAAAGCATCAGCGCAAACGCTATTTGCATTCTCATAAGAACCTCCTGCTCCGTTTCTTGAACTCGTCAAAGTTCATGGATTTCACTTAACGCAAGCCTCTAGGCTTAGCTTAGCTAGCCAATAGGGCTCGGCGGTGTCAAGAAGTTTCGCGAATCGATCTGCGGCAGGCTATATTCGATTGCGTCATCTTGGACAATCGTCCCCATTCCCCGCGCTCCGATCGCGGTTGTTTTTATTGGCCCAAATTCGGTAATGTAGCGTCGATTTTGGCTAAAATCGTGGCGCCGCATTGAACGGCCTTTAAAGGAGTGCCAGTCCTGAGCGCCGCCAAGCAAAGTCGAAGGAAGCAGTTAAACGACTGGAGTGGTCTTCTATTTTTTAACCTTGAACTATTTGAACCCGATCGGCGAGCTCAGGACGGGCATTGAATCTTGAACCGCCGTCAGGCAGTGACCGGCTGTGGCATATTGAACTGCTGTCAGTAGTAAACGGAGGTCTCCATGAATGGGTTAATCAATCGGACAATCGTTGTCCCAGGTTTGATTCTGTTTTTAGCTTGCGTTAGCGCGGTGCCCTCGACCGGCAACGCGCAGTCCCGCGTCTCCGTGGGCGTGACTGAAACCATGGAGACCTTTAATCCCTATGGCGATAGCGTCTCTCTTCTTTACACCATTTGGTGCCAGATCATGGGATGCCTGGTCTCCTATGATTTCGACAAGGGCGATTACATCGGGGTGTTGGCCGAACGATGGGAAGTCAAGACTCCGAACACCTGGATATTTCACCTGCGGAAAAATCTTCGCTTCCACGACGGTTCGCCGCTTAGCGCGGCCGACGTGGTGCATTCCATTCACCGCGTCGGCACCGACCCGCAAAGCAAACAGACGCAAAACGTCGCTCCCATCGCCGGCGCGGAAGCCATAGACCGCAATACGGTCAAGATCACGACCAAAGAACCGACGGCGCCGTTGTTGGAGTTTTTCTCCGATAAATTTTACGTCACCAGCAAGGCGATCTATGACAAGTACGGCCCGGAGGTTGGCGACCGAAAATATCCTATTGGAGCCGGCCCTTATAAATTCAAAGAGCTGATTCCCGGACAGCGCTTCGTGATCGCCAAGAATACCGAACACCCCGACGTTAAAAAGAATCCGCAGGCGCCCGATGAACTTATTTTTCGCGTCATGCGGGAACCGGAACAGCGCATCACCGCTCTGCTCAACAACGAGATCCAGATCGCCCAGTTCGTCCCGCCGCACTTGCGCGAGCGAGTGGAAGCAAATCCAAACACCAAAATCGTTACTGTGGATTCTCTGGAGATCATGTTTTTAGCGATGAGCCCCAAGGTCAAGCCGTGGGACAATAAGCTCTTACGCCAGGCCGTCAGCTACGCCATCGACCGGGACACCGTGATCAGTACCATTCTGAAAGGGCAAGCCACGCGCCTCGATGGACCCATCGGTCCAGGACAATATGGTTACGATCCCACGTTAAAACCCCGCTACGAATATAATCCCGAAAAGGCTCGTCAGCTGGTCAAACAGGCCGGTTTTCCCAACGGCGTGGACGTCGAGTTGTCCACGCCGGTAAACCGCTACACCCTGGACAAACAGATTTCTGAGGCCATAGTGCCGATGCTCAACGCTGTGGGCATCCGGGCAAAACTGCTGACGCCGGAGTGGGCGACTCTTTGGGCAAACGTCCAGCAGGGGAAAGTGCCTTTCTATTATATGGGCCGCGGCGGAATCATCGATCCGAGCCCGGCCATGCAGCAGTACTTTGAGACCGGCGGCTCGCCTCGCATCGGCTATTCAAATCCCAAGCTGGACAAGCTTTTGGCGCAGGAACGACAAACCTTCGATCCCGCCAAGCGTAAAAGGATTCTCTTTCAGGCCATGAGCCTGATCACCGAGGAAGCGCCGGCACACTTCCTTTGGCGCCATCAATTAACGGACGGAATCAGCAAGAACATTGAGTACAAAGCAAGACCGGATTCGCGGGTCTTTGGCCTGAATATCAAAGTGCTCCGTTAGAGATTAGGCTCGGGTAAGCGAAGTCTTGGATTTGATTCCCATCGAGGCGTCCCTTGAAGCTGGCCGGGCCATACTTACAATGAGAGTTGATCATGCAGACCAGAGCTCAAACCGGGGCCTCGCGCGAACTTTTAACTTTATCGCGACATCGTAGGAAAGCGTCCAATAGCTGCCGCCAGAAACCAAATGTAAGCGTCAAGCCGGGGGACGTGTTGTCCCCCCCTTGCTTATAGCGATCGGAACACTGCATATGGACATGGACGCGCGTCGCACACCTGACAGACCGCTGATTGTCTGCCGTTGGAGGGATCGCGGCGTCGAAAAAAATGGATGGCGGCTGATGACAGAGAGGCTTAGGCAAGCAGTAAAAAACGACCTTGACGTTCTCCCGCAGCGAATCGTCTCCGGGCGTCGAGGCCTTCGCCTCGATCAAATCCGACCTGTTCTTAGGTGCAGCCCCGGACCAGGAACAAAATGAGCAAAATCGGAATAGGTATTCCGAGCAGCCACAACAGTACCCAACCGATCGCACCTTGTTGATTTCTTAAGATCTTCATACTTCCCTCCTTTGCGTTGGAAGACACGCAAGTGATATGCCAAGCTTCCTCGTTGAAGAATGCGAACTTTGATGTAATCCTCCGACGTGATAGAAGCATGTTGTCTCAAAAACCCGACGCCGCGGCGTACCCCAGTCGGGATTTCGATACACGCCGCACATTCGCGACTAACGTACAATCGCTTCGTGAGGCTCTTGACACTGCCTAATCCTGCGTTGGTCGATACCAAGCCATCACCAAATTCCATAAAGATAACCTTTGCATTCTCAAATTTGGTCGCTTACTTTATGAATATTTATTCGTACGAGTTTGGTTCAAATTTTTTTACGGCAGTAATATCGATTTTGCGATGCGAAAATTCTTCATTTCAACGGATGAAAGAAACAAGCGCCGTCGGCGACGAACCGTGATCGACGACGACACCGGCGCGAATTGATCCGGACCCGACATGAGCAGTCCTCTCATTTCGTTTCTCACCAATCTGGCCGGCTCGCGTCGAATCGTTGCGACCGTCACACCGGACCGCACATTGGCTGATGTCGTTCTCCCGCCGCAAACCCGCCGTTCCCTGGAGCAGGCGCTGGCTGAAGTCCGCAATCACAGCCTGATTTTCCATCGCTGGGGTTTAGGTGAACGGCACGCATCAGGACGCGGGTTGGCATTTAACTTTGCGGGGGCGCCTGGGACTGGAAAAACGATTTGCGCCGAGGCCATCGCCCATGAGTTGGGCATGAAGCTCCTCGTTGTCGACTATGCCGAGGCAGAGTCGATGTGGATCGGCGAGACGCCGAAAAACATGGTCGCGGCATTTCGCGCGGCGGCGGAGCAAAACGCAGTCCTTTTCTTCGACGAAGCAGATGCCATCGCCACGCGCCGTTCGGCGGGCGCGCCTTTACCCCATGACCGGGAGAGCAATTTGACAGTCAACGTTCTGCTTCGCGAGTTGGAGGCGTTCAATGGCATAGTGATCTTCGCGACCAATCTGGCGGCGAACTTTGACCCGGCATTCGAGCGACGCATCCGAAGTCATGTGCTTTTTGAGATGCCGGAAGCGGACGAGCGCGCGCGGATCTGGCAGCTGCAGATCCATCCGAAAAAGACGCCGCTGGCGTCGGACGTCGATTTCCGGCGGCTCGCCGAACGCTATGCGATGAGCGGCGGCGATATCAAGAACGCAGTGATCAAGGCCGCGGCCACAGCTGCGGCTGAGCCGGGCGCAGAACTTGGCAAGCGCATATGCCAGCGGCATTTCGAACGCGCGGCGGAAGATGTATTGTCGGCAAAGGTTATAATGCAGCAGTCGCTCTTCGCTGGAAACGGTGCTACGGCACCCGATACGCTCAGCGCGTGGCGACAGGCGGAGGCGCGCTGGCGGGCCGCAACACTCGCGGCTTTGGGGCTGGCCGGCATGGCATTGATTGCCGCGCTGGCGGCGGTCGCGTTGGTGTTCCTACGTTAATCTACTCGGCGCGTTGAGGGAGGCTCGTGGTCATCGAGAACGCGCGCCATTCTAGAATAGGGGGAAAGATCTGTAGGGACGAGAATTTTTTTGATTGTTATCATAATTCACCTCCCTGCTTTTGCTTATTCAACACCAATGCCAAAGCCAAGGCAGGCAAGGCTGCGCTTTTTCAACCTTTTTTATAGCTGTGTTTTCCGCGATGGAGGAATCTATCCAGGAAGTTTCCTGCAAAGCCCTAATTGTAGGCATTTTGCCATACAGATGATCCCCTGCAGCGATAAGGACGATATTTCAATTTCGGATTTCTCGCCGCGGAGGCGTTAGAAGACTCCGGTTCAACTGGCCGCTGCTGCGGTTTTGCTTTAAGGACGCGGCGATCGAAGCTGCTAGAGCTCTTCCAGCGCCAATCTGCGTTGCGCAGTCGCCCGCGCGATCTCGACTCTTTTCTCGGCGATGTAGGCGAGATGCTCCACTTCGATTACATCCTCGTCTTTTGTCCAGCGCTGATCAGCTTCTTCCAGTGCCTGCGCGGCTCTTTCCAGAGCCGCGGCGGCATGACGGACGATCACGGGATCCTGCTGTGCCTTATGGTAGTCGGCGCGCGCATTCTCCAGCGCGGGATTGCGAACCGCTCCGCATCCGTTCGCCAACGCGACAAATAGCGAAAGCACCGCCGCGGTTTTCCACGGGCCGTCAAAGATCTGAACTATGCGCATAAGCTACTCCCTAGCGGATTTTTCGTTGACTGGCTGCCGCGAGTCGCGCTCCGCTTCGGTAGGAGGCATATCGTCTCGCCCGGCGAGACGATCGGCGGCCCGGCGCAAAATTCTGGCTTCGGCTTGAGCTTCGGCAAGCTCCGCGTCGACCTGCGCGCTCTCGGCCAGTCGTCGGGCGTCCTCATAACGCTTGTCCTCAACGGCCCGTTTGGATTTTTCCAGTTTTCCCATGGCGCTGCGGAAACTAATCGGAGCGTACTCCTCGGCGCCGGCTTCATGGGCCGCGCGCACATGGAGTTCGGCGTTCGCCACCATGTCGGTGGGCAGCCTGCTAGTGCTGCAGCCATAGAAGAACGTCAAGCCGGCAAATACCCCGCTCCATAATAACGCCTTCCGCTGTCGCGCTACTCTCTGCGTTACTCCGTCGGTCCGATTCATCACGTTCCTCCGGCTAAAAAATAGAAGGAACACCTTATTATCGGATTATATAACTGTATCGTCGGCTCACAAGACGTTTCGGGCGGGATTTCTGGCGAAGTCCGACCGATGCTGGAACTTAACGGTTAGTGCAAAAACGGGATTGGCAAGCGGAGATTGCATTGATGTTTAGACTCGCCAGCCGTTGTGTCCGGTAGCCGGCCGCGCACGAAAGGACCAGTAGCCTGTCTCCCCAACCTAAATTAAGTTTTCAACGACACTACATGTTGTATAAAAAGCGGCGTCGATCTAAGTTGATATTGGCATGGTGAGGCTCTCAGTCATGACGGGTGACAAGGCAATTCGTGGCACATAACCTGCCGCATTGCCGGCCATGCCGTGACAAGGAGGACGCCGTATGTCATACGAACTCAAACACCGCACAACCAAGAGCATTGCTAAGGGTAAGGAATATCCGCTCGGAGCCACGCTCCACGGCAACGGCGTAAACTTTGCCGTTTACTCGAAGCACGCTGCCGAGGTGTTCCTCTTACTGTTTGACACGCCGGACGGCGAGCCCACCGATATCATCAAGCTGGCGAACCGCGACAAATTCATCTGGCACGCGTTCGTCCCGGGTCTTAGGGCGGGCCATCTCTATGGTTACAAGGTTCGCGGCGAGTATCGGCCGGAATGGGGGTTTCGGTTCAACGAGGCAAAGCTACTCCTCGATCCATACGCGAAGGCGGTTACCGGCAAATTGCGCAACGTTGACAATCTGCTGCTAGCGTACGAGTCTCAGCCGGCGGCAGACGATCGTGTGTTGGATCATCGCGACAACACGTACATCATGCCAAAGGCGATTGTGATCGATGACGAATTCGACTGGCAAGGCGTCACCCCGCCGGATCTTGCGCTCGAGCAGCTGGTTATTTACGAAGTGCATGTCAAAGGCTTCACGGCGCATCCTTCGGCGGGCGTCCAACACCCCGGGACCTACCTCGGCTTTGTCGAAAAAATTCCGCACCTCAGGCGGCTCGGCATCAACGCCGTCGAGATCTTGCCCGTCCATGAGTACTATGTCGACGACTTCCTGCTCCAGCGCGGGCTTACGAACTATTGGGGATATAACTCTATCGGTTTTTTTGCGCCGGAATCTTCCTACAGCACCAGACGCGCGCCGGGTTGTCAGGTCAGCGAGTTCAAAACTCTCGTGCGCGAGCTTCACAGGGCGGGAATTAAGGTCATTGTCGATGTGGTATACAACCACACTGGCGAGGGTAGCGAGCTAGGACCCACCGTCTGCTTCCGAGGCCTGGACAATCTCTCTTACTACAGCCTGACCGGCCCCAGCGACGCGCCGCGACGCTATTACATGAATTACACTGGATGCGGCAACAGCATGAACTTCGACAATCCAGCTGTCATCCGGCTCGCCATGGACTCGCTGCGCTACTGGGTCGAAGCGATGCATGTGGATGGGTTTCGCTTCGATCTCGCCTCGGTACTGGGGCGCGGCGAACACGACGGTTACTTTCAGTCGTCGGCATCCTTTTTCGACACGATCTCGCAGGATCCCGTGCTGAACCGAGCCATCCTGGTCGCGGAGCCGTGGGACATCGGAACTTATCAAGTCGGAAATTTTCCTGTTGACTGGTCCGAGTGGAACGGCAAATTTCGCGACACGATGCGCCGTTTCGGCAAAGGCGACTCTGGCCTACTGGCCGAAGTCGGCTGGCGGGTGACCGGCTCGGCCGACCTCTACGGCGAAGACGGACGTTCCGCTTACAACAGCGTCAACTTCATTACCTGTCACGACGGTTTCACGCTTCACGATCTGTTGTCGTACAACGGCAAGCACAATGAGCAGAACGGCGAGAACAACCAAGACGGCGCCAACGACAACCATTCGTGGAACTGCGGCGCGGAAGGAAATACCGACAACCCCGCCGTCCTGGCCCTACGCAAGCAACTGACGAAAAACTACGCTTGTTATCTGCTGTTCGCGTCAGGAACGCCCATGATTCTCGGCGGCGACGAGTTCGCCCGCACGCAGCGCGGCAACAACAATGCCTACTGCCAAGACAATGAGATCAGCTGGTTCGATTGGACGAGTGCGGCGCGCAACAGCGACATCTTCGATTTTTTTCGCAAAGCTATTGCGTTCACTCGTCGCTTCCCTATCCTGCAGCACCGGAAGTTTTTCCTGGGCGTGGACCTGGACGACGATCAGGTTCCCGACCTGAGCTGGTTTGCGCCGGATCTGGGCCGGCCCCAATGGCACGATCCCAATGCGCGGACGCTCTGCTACCAACTCGATGCCAGCGAGGACGGAGCCCAGCTCGGCGTTTCCCGGCTGTTTTTTATCCTAAATGCCGACTTCGAGCCACGGTGGGTGAAGTTGCCGACGCTAGAGTCCGGCCGCGGCTGGCACCGCGCAATCGACACGAGCTTGGCCGCGGGCGAAGATTTTGCGGAGTCCGGTCAGGAGATCCCGGTCGATCCGCCCGACCATTACATCGCCAACCCACGCAGTACCGTGGTTCTCCTCGCTCAGCAACCGGCGTTTGCATCACGTTCGGCGGCCGCGATATCAATTACGTAATAGAACCGACGATGCTGAGGATCATTTATCCAAGAGCGTATTACCAGGTCACCTGCCGAAAGCAGTTAACGTAAAAACATCTATCGCGACGACCGCTATCGCTTTTGGAATAAGCTTAAGACACCATCGAGGACTGTTGGCCTCGACCACAGAAACTGTAGAAATTTTCACTCAAAATCTTTGTGTTTAGTAAGAGTTTTCTTACAATCGCGGCTATTTTTAATGAGAGTTTTGATGCTGCGTTTCATGATCATGGGGTTAAATAGTGTTAAATAGCTGGCATGTCGATTGCTCTGAATCTGGTTCGTTGAAAAACTTCGGTATTGCACGAGATTTGCGGATTTATTAGTGTCACGTCTCGATCGTGATCCCATCGAGTGATCCGCATACGAATGCGTCCTAAAAATCTGGAGTATTTCACTAATGAAGATTGCGCAGGTTTCTCCCCTCTATGAGAGCGTCCCGCCGAAACTGTACGGGGGAACGGAAAGGGTTATTTTTTGGCTAACTGAAGAACTAGTTCGACAAGGACATGACGTGACGCTATTCGCGACCGGTGACTCGATTACAAGCGCCAGACGTCTGGTTGCGCCGTGTGACACGGCATTGCGGCTCAATCAAGAGCCGTTGGCCTACCATCTCATCATGCTCGACCAGCTATTTGATGAGGCCGCCTCTTTCGACATTATTCATTTTCACACTGCCTATTTGCACTACCCCCTTGCGCGGTGCTATGACGCGGCACAAATCACTACGGTTCATGGGCGCATGGATATCGCTGACTTAGTTCCTCTCTACAAACGATTTCGCGAGACACCTTTAGTTTCTGTTTCCAACGATCAGCGGCGCCCCTTGCCGTGGGCCAATTGGCAGGGCACCGTCTATCATGGGCTGCCTCTGGATCTTTACTCATGCCAGGAGGCCAAAGGGAGCTACCTGGCTTTTTTGGGGCGGATCTCTCCGGAAAAAAGATTGGATCGCGCCATTGAGATCGCCACGCGCGCGGGCATGAGGCTCAAAGTTGCCGCCAAAATCGACCCCGCTGATCGCAAGTATTTTCAGAAAGTTATTAAGCCGTTGCTGGAAAACCCGCTGGTGGAATATGTCGGCGAGATTAATGACAAGGAAAAGCAAGCATTCCTCGGCAATGCGTATGCTCTTTTGTTTCCGATCGACTGGCCGGAGCCTTTCGGCCTAGTTATGATCGAAGCGATGGCTTGCGGGACGCCGGTCCTCGCCTTTGGGTACGGCTCTGTGCCGGAGTTGATAGAAGACGGCACGACGGGTTTTATCGTCGATAGCGTAGACCAAGCCGTTGCGGCATTGGCGAAGATTGAAAGATTCGACCGCAAACGCTGCCGCCAGGTGTTTGAGCAAAAATTCTCCGCGACGCGCATGACGGGTGACTATTTGAAGCTCTACCGGAACGCGATCGATGACCGGTGCCGCAACACAAGAAGGGACTCCGAAAACATTAATCGGGACTCGGTTTCGAATTTCGTATTGCGGGTCTCTCACTAAACAAATTCGGGCGGCGCTTTATTTTTGGCGAATGGCTGCAACATTGAGAGCGGATTCCGGAAGTCCGAATTCGAACTTTTGCCTGCTGTCCTATTCTTCACCCTAGCGAATCACCACGTTGACCGCGCCATCGCTGCGTTTCACTCCGACACCCCGAAAGGTACGATCGACCACGAGGTCGACATGGGATGGACCGACGTGCAGATCATTGATGTGAACTTCTTCCACAAGGTCCGGCAGCAACGGAGCCGTGAAGTAGACATTCGGCTGTCCAGCTCGAATGGATAGCCCAAGGCAGGCTTGCAGCAGCAGGAAGATTGAGCCCGCCGCCCAGGCTTGCGGTGCGCAGGCGACCGGATAGAGAGTTGGGCCTACGCCCTCGCGCCGGGTAAATCCGCAATAGAGCTCGGGCAGACGTTGCAGCTCGAAATAGAGGCTCGCGTTGAACAACGCCGTGACAATAGTGTTGACCTCTTGCTTCAGGCCGTAACGCGCGAATCCCGCGGCGATGAGCGAATTGTCGTGCGGCCAAACCGAGCCGTTGTGATAAGACATGGGGTTGTATCGCACCTCGGATGCGTCCAGCGTGCGAATACCCCAACCCGAAAAGGAGCCTTCGCTCAGCAGAGTTTGCGCGACGCGACGTGCGTACTCATCGCTGGCGATTTCGGTAAACAGACAGTGCCCGGCGTTGGAAGCTCTTATTTTACACGGGCGCTTGTGACGATCCAGGGCGATGGCGTAGGTGGACAGTTCCTCGCACCAAAAGGCTTGATTGAAGCGTTCTTTCAAGACTTGCGCTTTGGCAACTAACTCGGAAGCTTTGCCGAGATGCCCCAGAGCCGATGCCAGGCAAGCCGCTGCATGCCTTGCAGCGTAGGTGTAACCCTGGACCTCACAAAGAGCGAGCGGAAACTCCGGAAGTGAACCGTCACTATGCGACACCGAATCCCAGGAATCCTTCCATCCTTGCTGGACCAATCCGTGCTTCGAGTGACGCACGGTTTCCACGAAGCCGTCGTTGTCGGTATCGCCGTACGTATCGATCCAATTGAGCGCGAGCACGATGTTCGGCCAGATCGATCGGATAAATTCCAGATCATTGGTGCGCTCAAAGTAGGCGCCCGCGAGCATGACGAAAAGCGGAGTCGCATCGGTACTGCCATAGTAGCAATCGAAGGGAATTTCCTGGAGCGTCGCCATTTCTCCCCGGCGCGTTTCGTGAAGGATCTTTCCGGGGTCAGCGTCTTTTTCCGGAATAATCCGTGTCGCTTGATGCGCGGCGAGGTAACGAAGCACGCCCCGGGCGATCAGGGGGTTGATCCAGAGCAATTGCAAAGCGGTAATGATGCCGTCGCGGCCGAAGGCCGTGCTGAACCACGGCACGCCGGCATAAGGATAGAGCCCGTGACCCGTCTCGGTAAACATCATGTGCAGATCCGAAAGTGAGCGTTCGAGCCAGCCGTTGAATTCCTCATTGGATGTCCAAATCTTGCACTCTTTGGCGCGCAGAAAGTGTAGCGCTTCCGTCGCGTCGTCGAGGGCGGCGGTGCGGGATTGGCGCGCGGGTTTGGCGGAGTTCGACTCGAAAGAGTAGGTCAAGCAATACATTGCGTCTTTCTTGGCGGGCAGAATTGTTTTGAAGAGCGCTTCGGAAGCCGTCAACACGCCCGGCGCAGGGTCGAAATGAATCTCGGTGCGTCGAATCACCTGGTCGAGACCGCGGTAGGAAAGCGCCACGCGGTCCGGCGCGATTTCAGTTTCCAACCGTAAGCCTCTTTTCTCCCGCTTGACGCCGCGAACCTCGAATATGTCGGCAAAATCGGCGTCGAAATGAAACGAAAACGCAATTTCAACGGGAAACAGTCCATAGTTCGCCAGTCTCAACCATTCGTAGCAGACGGCTTGCCAGATGAATTTCGCCCGAAAGATATGCAAGTCGCCGCGCCGCAGTGCGATATTCCCGTTGGCGTAGACGTCCGGATTGGTCAGATCGACTGTGAGCAGTAGATTGTCCCTTTTGACCGTTGAACTGAGAAGAAACGGATGCGCGTGTCCCAGGAGGAAAACGAGGTGTGAAAGATAACGCGTTCCTTCGTGGTAAATGCCCTGCTCCCCTAGGCCAATCTGGCGAATATCCCCATAGCGATCAAAGACGGCAAAACTCTCGCCGTGCTTCAAAATTCTTGCCTGATCCGTGGCGCTGGACGGAGCCGCGATGTAAAACTCATCGGTCAAACGAATGACGTCGTCCATATCATAACCCCTCCGGTGGTTCGAAAAGTTCACACGTTCCAACCGTTCTAATCTTTCAGTCGTCCCAGAGGCTTCATTCGTACCGAATTCGAACGCTTTAACCGCTGGAATTGCAGTGGTTTCTGACAACGATTCGGACGTTTAGAACGAGTGGAACAGATCCTTTTTGTTATTATACGGTCTCGATTTTGCATTATAAAGTGAGAATCATGCGTTATCTCGCCTTGGCTTGTGATTACGATGGAACTCTCGCCCATGACGGCCAGGTTGCCGATCAAACCATATCGGCGCTCGAGCGCCTGCGCGCGTCGGGACGAAAGCTAGTCCTCGTTACGGGACGACAGCTGCCGGATTTGCTTTCTGTTTTTCCGCGCATGGATCTTTTCGAATGGGTCGTTGCCGAAAATGGCTGTCACTTGTATCGGCCGTCTACGCAGGAGAAAAAACCGCTGGGGGATCCGCCCCCGGCAAAATTTATCTTGGAACTGCAGCGACGCAAAGTCGAGCCTCTCACCGTTGGACAATCCATCGTCGCGACCTGGACGCCGCACGAAACTACCGTGTTAGAAGTCATTCGCCAACTTGGCCTCGAATTACAGTTGATCTTCAACAAAGGCGCGGTGATGGTCCTTCCCCCGGGAAAGAACAAGGCAACCGGCCTGGCGGCGGCGCTGAATGAAATGAACCTTTCGCCGCACAACGTGGCCGGCATAGGCGATGCCGAAAATGATCACGCCTTTTTGAAATTTTGTGAGTGTTCAGCGGCGACGGCGAATGCTCTCCCGATGGTGAAAGAGAGCGTCGATTTTGTGACCCAGGGAATCGATGGCGCGGGTGTCACCGAGGTCATCGATGAGTTGATCAGAACCGATTTGAGCGAGCGCGAAGCAATGCTGTGGCGCCATCATATATTACTGGGCACGCGCGCGAACGGCGAAGAGATCCGCATTGGGATTACCGGCCTCAATCTTCTGCTCGCCGGCTCATCCGGGGGTGGAAAGTCGACAACCGCAACTAGTATTGTCGAACGCTTAGTGGAGCAACATTACCAGTTTTGCGTGATCGATCCCGAAGGCGATTATGTCATCGAGGAAGCAGTGACTTTGGGGGATCACAACCACGCTCCGACCGTCGACGAGGGCGTGAGCGTGTTGAGCGATCCTCAAAATAACGCGGTGCTCAACTTGGTCGGACTTCCGGTCAACGACCGGCCGGAATTTTTTCTCACGCTTCTAATCCGGCTGCAGGAGCTGCGTGCGCAAACGGGCAGGCCCCATATGATCATCGTCGACGAAGCTCATCACGTGCTGCCGGCGTCGTGGGAACCGGCGGCAATGACCATCCCGAAGACTCTTGAACGCATGATTTACATCACCGTTGAGCCTCAATCAGTCACGCGTTCGGTGTTGTCAACTGTCAACACAGTCATAGCGCTGGGCGGCGAGCCAAAAAAAATATTTACCGAGCTGAGCGACGCCGTGGGCGAGCAACCGCCGCCTTTGCAGGACGCGGCGCTTCAGAAAGGTGAGGTTTTCGTTTGGTTAAAAAACAAAAACGAGCCGCCGTTGAAGGTTAAAGTCATACCGAGCCGCGGACAGCGCCGCCGGCACAAACGGAAGTACGCTGAAGGCGACCTTGGTCCCGAGCGGAGTTTTTACTTTCAGGGACCGGAAAAGAAACTCAATCTGCGGGCGCAAAACTTGATGCTTTTCATGCAGCTCGCCGACGGCGTAGACGACGATACCTGGACTTATCATCTACGCCAGGGCGACTACGAGCATTGGTTTCGCGAGGTTGTTAAGGACGATACTCTAGCGTCGGAAGCGGCACATGTAGCCGGTCTTACCGAAGTTTCAGCGGCGGAGAGCCGGAGGCTTATCAAAGCGGCGATCAACGAGCGCTATACTGCGCCCAGCCAGAAGCAGTCCTGAGCTTACGCCAGACTGTGTGAAAACTCTTTAGGAGCTTCGACGAAGCTCGGGGCGAACGGCTAAATGCTTGATTTGCAATGTCTGACATCCGTTCGTGGTGAGAATGTCTGCCCTGAGCGACGCCGAAGGGAAACCATCAACGTAGTCTGACGTTCGAGAAGCGTCAATCCTGGCATTCCGATTGCGTCAGTCAATAGTCCTGAACGACAATCGGCGTGGGGGTATCCGTAATCCTCCCGCGATGACATGTCATGAATCAGCGACATAGAACGCAGATTGAGGCGCTTTCACGACGCGAAGCACAGTTACAGATCGAGGAGGATCTGGAGTTTCAGCAGCGTGATTGGCGCGTGCAACGCGTTGGCTGGATCGGTCTAGCTCTGCTTATAACCGGCGCGCTGTTTGGACTGTTTGGCACGGGACCCCTGAGTCACTCTATCATCAAAGGAGACGGGATTGAGTTAAAGTACGAGCGGTTTGCGCGACTTGATCGGCTAACACGCCTGCGTTTCGAACTCATTGGAGAAGCTCAAGAGACGACCCGGCTATCTATCGGACGCGCTTACCTCGATGCAGTGCAAATCGAGCAAATCACCCCTGTCCCAGTAAGAGCAGAAGCCCGCCCTGACCGGCTCGTTTACGAGTTCCCGCGCCATGGTGCCGCAGGCATAATATTCTACGTAAAACCTGTCAATTTTGGGATCATTACGGGCCAGGCGCAGGTAAACAAAGCGGCGCCGATCGGTTTTAAACAGTTCATCTATCCATGAGGAGGTCACATGGATGCTGTAATGCGAGCTGTGGCGATATATTTTTTCCTGCTCATTGTATTTCGCCTTGCCGGCCAGCGTACCCTTGCCAATCTGACGACCTTTGATTTCGTTTTGTTGCTGGTGATCGCCGAGGCGACGCAGCAGGGACTTCTCGGTGAGGACTTTTCAGTGACAAACGCATTTCTTGTGATCGTGACATTAATTGGAATCGATATCGGGCTTTCCTTGCTGAAAAACAGGTTTCTCGCTCTCGACAAGCTCCTTGAGGGAGTTCCGTTGGTGATCGTGGTAGATGGAAAACCGCTCAAGGATCGAATGGAGCGCGCCCGCGTCGATGAATCGGATGTGTTGGTGGCAGCACGCGAGCGTCAGGGCTTAGAGCGCCTGGATCAAATCCGCTATGCGGTCCTCGAACGGACGGGGGAGATCTCGATCATCCCGAAGCGCCAGCCGGCTGAATAGTTCCCGCGAATAGCTACGACCAAAGGCATCCAAGGCTCCGCTAAGAGGCTGGGTGGCGCGCCAATCGTTTGCCAGTCCGCACGCGCTTTCCGCGGTGAATTTCAGGCGCCGCTGGCTGTGCATTATTGGCCGGGGTCATTCCCGAGCCATATCGAGTGGCGTAGACCTGGGTCAGTTCCGCTCCATAGAAAAATATGAGTGACGAGTAATAAATCCAAAGCAGCAATGTCGCAAGCGACCCCGCAGCGCCGTAGACGGAGGTTACCGAGCTGCGACCAAGGTAAAGGCCAATGAGAAATTTACCGACGTTAAACAGGACCGCAGTCATCAAGGCCCCGACAGCGACGTCTTTCCAGGAAATGCGCGCGTCCGGCACAAACCTGTAGATCGCAGCAAACATGAACGCAATTAGTCCCAGAGATACGATAAAATGGATTATCTGCAGGACGATGCCCGCCCCTGGCATGGTGCTCTCGAGAAAATTGTCGAAGGCGGTGAGCATGGCGCTAACAATAAGCGAGACTAACAAGAGAAAACCGACTCCAAGAATCATCGCGTAAGAGATAAAGCGAGCTTTTACTAAACCCAACCAGCCGCGGTCCGGTTTAGGTTCGATCCCCCAGATCATGTTGAGAGAACTCTGCAGTTGGCCGACCACGCCGCCCGCGCCAAATAGCAGCAAGGCCACACCAATTAGCATGGCGAGAATGCTGTCGGATGTTTGCTGCTTAGTGGCATTATTGACCATGGTTTGGATGGCAAGGCCGCCATCCTGGCCAACAAAATCAGAAAGGGTGCGAACGACTTGTTCCTGGGCGGCCTCGCGGCCGAAAACGAATCCCGCCACCGAGATCGCGATCACCAAGATCGGCGCCATCGAAAAGATCGTATAATAAGCTAGGGCTGCGGCGAGCTCAAACGGTCGGTCCTCATTCCACCACTGGTTGAATCCATTTTTCACTAAGATCCAAAATTCTTGCGGCGAGAGCATGGCGATGTTCCTTACTATGCAAAATCGGTGCAATCGTGCTGCCTCCAGTTTTGATAAAGAAGTTCTGAACGTGCCTGTCCCAATCCCGAGAAAAACATTTGTTCTCTGTTGCAGTTTTGAAACACGTTTGGGCGAATGTGATCAAGCCTAATTTGCGTGCTCTGCACCATAGGGCCGCTGTCGGTTTAAGGAGTGTCGTTTTTGACGCACGAATCCCGTCGTTTGTTCCAGTTCGCAAGCGCCTGCAACATTGGCCGGTTTGCGGGGAGTGCCGGACACTGGCCGCCCTGGTTGGCTTTCATGATGCAGACGCCTCGACTTGAAACGAGATCTCGCTAGAGGGGGTGATCTGCGCTTTTAGGACACGCCGCATAAGCTCCAGAACTTGCCAATTACTATCGGGATTTTCCGAAGCAGTGCAATCCGGTGGTACGATAATCTCAAAATCACGCATATAGGCATCATTAGCGCTGAAAAGAACGCAAATGTCGCCTGCGATTCCGGTCAGAATGAGAGTTTGGGCGCCGAGATACCTTAATAAAATTTCGAGATTCGTATGAAAAAAAGCTGAGTGTTTGGGCTTCAAGACGAAGTAGTCGTCGTCTTCAGGTACCAACTTGGAGACGACGGATTTGCCGCGCACGTCGATTTCCAAGCAATGTTTAACCAGGCTGCAAAAATCAGATCGCCACCTTCCGAAGTTATCGTTGGCATAGATTACCGGAATAGCCGCCGCTTTGGCGCGCCTTTTGAGCGCCGCGAGCGCATCGGCCATAGGAATCGCATGAGGTAGGAGCTTCTCCCCACCATCGAATTCCAAATCGTTGATCACGTCGATCAGAAGCAACACCACGTCGGACTTGTCGGGCGCATGCTTCAAGGGGTCAGGGTCGCGTCCTTTTGTGCTTTGCATTTGTTTGAACCTCGTCAGCCATTCAATGCGTGCGCAAAAGCCGCGCCATCATCGGTGAACACTATTGGCGTGCCTTTTGCTTTATTTCGGGTGAGTGATTGAAAAACGGTGACAACGATCCGAACTAGAGACCAGAGCGAAAATTGCAGTTTAAAGGAGGATGGTGTTTATGCCGAAGGCAACCCAAATATTACGGCAGGACCACAAGAAAGTTGCGGGCCTGTTCGATAAGTTCGAGCAAGTCGAAGGCATGGATGATAAGCGGCGCTTGGCAACACAGGCAATGAATGAACTTGAAGTTCACGCCCAGATCGAAGAAGAGCTTTTCTATCCCGCGGTGAAAAAGGCAATCGAGGAGAGCGACTTAATTGAAGAGGCCAAACAAGAACACCGGGACGCAAAAACTCTGATCCGCCAGCTCAAAAACATGAAGAGCCAGGATAACGGCGAAGGCGACGAGTTCGAAGCCAAATTCGCCAAACTCATGGAAGCTGTGCAGCATCACGTCGAAGAAGAAGAAGGCGAAATGTTTCCGAAAGTCGAAGCCAGTGAGTTGGACCTTGCGAAGCTGGGGGCCAAAATGGCGCAGCGCAAGCGAGGGCTGCTGAAGGAGTTGGGCGGCGGCACTGCGCGTTCAAAATCCAAATCAAGATCCAAATCCAAATCGACCAGACGGACGAAGTCGCGATCAACGGCAGCGCGCAGGGCCTCGCGGTAAGCGAGCGCCGGCGCGCTAGAGCGCGACTAAAAAACCGACAGGTGGCGGGTCAAAACCGTAGGTGGGTAGTAACCGCTGTCGCGCATCACTCAGTTGCGCTCGACAGGAAGCGCGAGGCAAAATCCTTCCATAGCAAAGTCTATGGGTTTCTGCCTCGAAGCAGACATCGAGCAACGGTGCTTCCACGACACGTTAAAACTCGTAACAGCGAAGTGCGTAAGCGCGAAATGACTTTGAAATTACAGTTGGACGCCTTCGCTACTCCAGGGTTCCACCTCGTTTGCCGTCTCCTCAGTCCAACCTGGGAATCCGGGATGATCACGTCATCGTGCAAGGCAGGAACCCTGGCCCCGGCTGTGGCTTCCGATTCAAGCAAACCATTCCAAAAATTCCTGAAAGGTTGACAAAGGAGCCCGTCGACGTATAGTCGGGCTGCTGCGAATTGCTGAACTGCTGCGCGGCCATTCATCAAATATCGGGATGACTCCAAATGTGCTGCCGTGCTTCAGGCAAGAATCGCTCCGGTGTAATAAATCAAGGGAGGGTTAGAATTGCCATGTTGAGGTTCCGAGTTGCGGCTTTCTCTGTGCTGATTTGTCTCCTTCTATGGGCGTACCAAGTCCCGCCAGCTACGGTGCCAGCATCTACAACGTCCGGTACCCAGGCGCTGGCCGCGGAAAAGAAAGAGCAGAAGATTACCGCCACCGTCGCCCTCCCCGGGGTACAGGTGGAAACCTTGAATCCCTATGGTCATTCAACCACACAGATCTATCCAACCTGGAAGCATGTGATCGAGCCCTTGGTGGAGTGGAGCTGGAGCAAGAAACAAATTGTCCCGATTTTGGCCGAGTCGTGGAGCAATCCGGACAACAACGCGTGGGTGTTCAAGCTAAAGAAGGGCATCAAGTTCCACGACGGAAGCGAGTTCACGGCTGCCGACGTCGTGCACTCCTACACTCGGATCCAAAAGGACCCCGATAGCAAGCAGGCTAGCTCGATCGCCCATGTGAACGCGATAGAGGCATTAGACCCTTACACCGTCCGGTTGCGCACCAAGAGTCCGGATGCTGCCCTGGTATTCCGCCTCGCGCAGCGCTTCATCACCAATAAAGCAGCCTATGAGCGCCTGGGCGCGGCTGCGGCCGACAAACTGGCGCTCGGAACGGGGCCCTATAAGTTCAAGCAGTGGGTACGCGGTCAGTGGTTTGTACTGGAGAAGAACACTGGCTATGTTCACAGCAATCACCAGCCGACGGTCGACGAGATCGTGTTCCGGAATATACCGGAGGCGGAGGTAGCGATCACCACGTTGTTAAACCGGGAAGTGGACATCATTTCCAACGTCCCGCCCGAAAGCGCCCCTAGAGTGACAGGTAGTGCGCGGATAGAGAGCACCCGCACGATCAATATCATGTTCCTGGGCATGCACACGTCGGTGCCAGAGTTCAGGAACAAACTCGTCCGTCAGGCAGTGAACTACGCCATCGACCGCGAAGCTCTCACTCGGAGTGTGCTCAAGGGCTACGCCTCTCCCATGGATGCGCCCGTGGGACCCGATCAGTACGGGTACAGCCCCGAGTTCAGTCCCAAGTACACCCACAATCCGGCGAAGGCAAAGCAGTTGCTGGCCCAAGCCGGTTATCCTAGCGGCTTTCAGGTCGATTTCCTGGTTCCAGTTGGGCAGTACAACAAAGTCAAGGATGTGGCAGAGGCGATCGGCGGTATGCTGAACGCTGTCGGGGTCCGGGCCAAACTGCGAACGCAAGACCAAGATAGCGGGTTTGCTGCTATCCAAAATGGAAAAGTCGGCATGTATATCTTCGGGCGCGGATCGGTCGTTGACCCCAGTGAGTACCTGCACCAGTACTTCCGCACGGGAGTCACCAAGCGATTGGAGTTTTCCAATGCGACGGTGGATGCCGCACTCAGAGCGGAACAGGCGAGCTTTGACCCTGCCCAGCGAGTGAAGCTGCTGCAGAAGGCGATGTCGGTGCTGCTTGAGGAAGCGCCAGTAGCCTGGCTCTACCAGTATCAGGGCCTGCAGGGAGTGAGTAATAGGTTTGATTTTAAGTCGAATCCTGGCGAAGACGTTTATGCCTGGGATCTCAAGCCCAGGTTGCGCGAGTGAAGAAAGGGTCTCCCTGGATACCCGTAGACGAGTGCTGAACACAAATTGAGGAGAGTCCAATAGGAATGGCTTCCGAACGCGCAGCGCGCAGGTTGGGGCTGCTTGAAGGGTTGAACCTTTCGCAAGCCGACCTAGATTCCATCGTCGCCGAGTTCGAAGATTTCGACCGAGCCCTGCGAGAACTCGAGGCCTTCGCCGAAGGCGTGCCGTGGCCATCGCTTCCAGTCCAACCTTACAACTAAGAGGTGGAGCGTGAGTGGCGCTGATCTATGCGAGCTTGGACTCGTCGACCTTGCGAGGCGCATCGAGTCACGACTGGTATCATCCGCCGAGGTAGTGGAAGCTGCCCTGGCACGCCTCGACCGGCTCAACGCCAAACTGAACGCTTTCATCACGGTGGCCCACGAGCAGGCGCGAGAGGCAGCCAGGCAAGCCGACGAGGAGTTGGCCCGGGGCGTCTACCGAGGCCCACTGCATGGCGTACCGGTGAGCGTGAAGGATTTGTTTTATACCGCTGGGCTCCGCACCACCGGCGGTTCCAGGATCCTGGCCGACTGGATCCCCGGCGAGGACTCGGCGCTGGTCGAGCGCTTGAAGGCCGCAGGCGCGGTCCTCGTGGGCAAGACTAACCTGGACGAGTTTGGGCATGGCGGAACCTCCACCGTGTCTCACTTCGGCCCGGTCCACAACCCCTGGAATTTGGAGCGCATTGCCGGCGGATCAAGCGGAGGCTCTACGGCGGCCGTGGCGGCGGGCATCGGCCCGCTCTCCTACGGCACGGAGACGGGCTCCTCGGTCCGTCGCCCCTCCGCCTACTGTGGCGTCACGGGTTTCAAACCCACCTTCGGCGTCGTCAGCCGCTACGGCTCCTTCCGCGGTGCCTGGAGCATGGACCACGTGGGCCTCTTTGCCCGCTCGGTGAAAGACGTGGCCATAGGCTTGGACGCCGTCGCCGCGTACGACTCTCGCGACCCTGCGAGCGTGCAGCAAAGTGAGTCCACGTACGCCAGTCGGCTCGAGCCCCACGTTCAAGGCGTGAGGATCGGAGTCTTGCGGCGGTTCCTCGAGAACAGCGTGGATCCCGCCGTGCTGAGCGCCTTCGAGATGGCGATCCAGTCGTTGAGCGCCGCCGGGGCGGAGGTAGTGGATATCGATATTCCGGAAATGAAGTACGCTGCCATGACCTCCATGCTGACCAGTGCGGCCGAGTCGGGCGCCAACAACGTACGCTGGATGCGCGAGCGGCCCGACGAATACCAGTTGGAGATCAAGCGCCGGCTGGCAGCCGGCCTGGGCATCACCGCTTCCGAATACCTTACGGTGCAACGCGCGCGTTACCGCATCCGCGCTGCGGTGCGAGCGGCTTATGAAACGGTCGACCTGCTAGCCAACCCGACTACCAACCGGGTGGCGCCGCTCATCTCATTGGGACCGAAGGGCAACGGCGATCAGACCTACAAGCTTGGCTATTTCCACTCCAGCCTGTTGCGCTTCCCCAGTATGCTCGGCCTGCCCGGCTGCTCAATCCCCTGTGGAGCGGACGAAGAGGGGCTGCCGATCGGCATGCAATTGGTTGGCCGATGGTTTGCCGACCAGCGCGTCTTGAACGTTGCCTTTGCGTACCAGCAGGCAACGGAATGGGGACTTCGAAAACCGCGGCTCGACTGAAAAAGCTTTGCTCCTACTGCATCTAGGTCATGCGTGTTTGCCGCCTTTTTTTTCGCCCTCCTCTTTACGAAATTCGCCGCGCGCCCGTTCCGCGATCTCTTCATATCGATCTCGTATCACATCGAGTTCTTCTTCCTCCAATTCTTCCAGATCTAATAACGCGTTTTGCGCGCCTTTGGTTACCCGGATGAGTTCGTCCAGCTTTACTTGCATGGCTTCGGCATCTCTATTCTGCGTATTTTGAATCAAGAAGACCATCAAAAACGTGATGATAGTCGTGCCGGTATTGATCACCAATTGCCAGGTATCGCTAAAGCCGAAAATGGGACCGCTGATTCCCCATACCACAATGATCAAGACCGCGGTCATAAATATCGCCGGCTTGCCGGTATAGCGCGCCGTCGCTTTAGCAAAACGTGAAAACCACGACTTGGATTTTGTCGGTCTCATGGGCACCCTCCTGTCGTCAGAGAAAGCAAGGTCTCATGCTTGCCCGGGGTGGTAAATCTATTCAGGTCTCTTGATTTTTCCCACCCTTGAATGTTAACTGCCTTCATGAATCCACTCGACCTTACAGTTAACCAACTTAAACGGGCGGCCGCGATTAAACAACAAATCGAGGCTCTGAACAAAGATCTCGGCAACATCCTCGCTGTATCGGCCCGATCTGGCGCTGTGTCAAAGAAGCGGCGCATTGGTATTTCCGGTAGAAGGAACATTGCCGCTGCTCAAAAAGCGCGATGGGCGAAGCTTCGAGCCGCGAAACCGGCGGTGCTTTCAGTCCAACCCGCTGCGCGGACCAAAAAGAAGCTAATGAGTCGCGCAACCAAAGCGAAGTTGTCGGCCAAGTTGAAGGCGTACTGGAAGGCCAAGAAAACAGGCAAGAGATAATCCGGGAAGCATCTAAAGTTGTCGTCGAATCGGAATATCTTCCTTCAGATCAGAGTGGTGTACGTAGTCTACTTAGTCTCCCGGCCAGTCAACAATGCCTTCCAAGTAGTCGAACTAGATGCCATAGTTTCTTGCGTTTGAGTCGCATCTGACGACGCCCAACCAGCGCAATTGGTGGCGGAGCGATTTCACCGCGCCGACGAGAATTTTTTGAGCGCCGATAAGAAATTCCGCGAGCACAATTGGGACGTCGACGGTGATTACGCAACCGAGATAAACAAGCAGTGGTAGCGGCAAGGGCCGCCGCGCCCGTGGCTCAGCGGCATGAGGCGTCCCTCCGGCGAGACGAAGACGTGACCTGGCCCATCAGCAAAAAAATCGCCTTGGGACTAACGCTGATCATCGGTAGCGGCCTGGCGGCGATGGTGGTTCTTTACCGCAGCGCGGTCAGTACGGCGCCAGCCCCGGCCGTGATGCTTGCTTACCTGCTTATTACCATCTTTTTGATCGTGTCCATCGGCGCTGGCTGGTGGATCGTTCGTCATATCAGCAGTGCCATTGAAGAGCTCCGGGCAGGCACCGAAATGATCGCCCAGGGAAACTTCGAGTATCGCATTGACGGACAGCGCAGAGACGAGCTGGGACGGTTGGCGCGACATTTTGATCAGATGGCGGCGCAACTCCAGGCGACCACCGTATCCAAAAAAGAACTCCAAGAGACCCGCGACGCCCTGTCCGGGCGGATGGCAGAGTTAACCCGTTCCAACGCCGAACTGGACCAGTTCGCCTCCGTGGTGTCCCACGATCTCCAGGAGCCGCTGCGCATGATCACGGCGTATATGAATCTGCTGCAGACGCAGTATGGCGGTAAGCTCGACAAAGATGCCGATGAATTTATTGGCTATGCGGTGGACGGGACAAAGCGGATGCAGGGGTTAATCAACGATCTGCTAACCTATTCGCGAGTAGGTACGAGAGGCAAGGAATTTGCCCCTACCGACTGCAATGAGGTACTGGCGCGCGCGCTGTTAAACTTGATAGCAGCCATCCAAGAGAGCGGTGCGCGGATAACGCACGATCATTTGCCGATCGTGCTTGGCGATGAATTCCAGTTAGGGCAACTATTCCAGAATCTAATCGACAACGCGATCAAGTACCACGGCGCGACGCCGGCGGAAATCCACGTGGGGTGCGAGCGCGATGGGGAAATGTGGCGATTCGCCGTGAAGGATAACGGCATCGGCATCGATCCTGAGTATGCCGAGCGCATCTTCGTCATCTTTCAGCGACTCCACACCAGACAGGAGTATCCCGGCACCGGTGTCGGGCTGGCCATCTGCAAGAAAATCGTCGAGCGCCATCGAGGAAAAATATGGGTCGAGTCAGAGCCGCGCAAAGGCTCGATCTTCTACTTCTCGCTGCCGATTAAACAAGACGCACGGCCGGCGAGCGTCGCCTCGTAGAGGCGACGAAAATCGTGTCTGGCGCGGCGCCGACAAAGCGAAGAGGTTGCCGTGCTCGACAGATTACTAATGAGTTCGTTATTTAGAGACTATGTCGCTAGTGTGCGACCGAGAGGCGAGCCCTTCCGATCGCGGTCAATGGTCCTCTGCCTTGCCGGCCACCACCCCGTCCTCTCCATAGGTGGAAATGCCCGCCGGCAGGGCCTGAAAACAACCTTTGCGCTCCTGTGCCCGCGCTCTCCAGGTCTCACCCCTCGGTCGCTGTTTGGTTACTCAATTGTGGACTCCATAATAACTAAGAAAGATTTCTCCCTTCGGTCAAAATGACAAGGCGAAACACTTGGCGCCTTGGCGCGATATGATTTGTAAGCTTGGGTGAGTGAATCCTCAGACGTCGACGAGGATATCGTCGTCTTCAACCTTCAATTCGTACTTTTCGGTGGGCAGGGCGGGAACCAATTCGTTGTCTCCATTGGTGATATTATAGCGCCATCCGTGCCACGGGCAGATTACCGTCGTGCCGTCTAGTTCCCCTTCTGAGAGCGGTCCGCCCCGGTGTCCGCAGACATCGTTGATGGCATAATAATTACCGTCCAGGTTGAAGACGGCGACGTTTTTACCGTTGATTTCAACGCCCTTGCCGCAGCCCGCTTTCACGTCGCCGGTTTTGCAAATCTTGGTGAAGGCCATGTATTAGTATTCTCCTCGAAATCAAGAATTCGCACCAATATACGTAGTTAGGTTTGGGATTCAAGGCCCCGTTTTTACGAACGGCAGGCCGGTAACCAGCCCGGTAAGCGAGCCACCATGACTCATTAGGGTTAAGCGGGTTCCCGGCTCCCAGTGATCGCGATGAACATATCCCAGGGCAATGGCTTGCTTTAATCTCTGAGAGTAGGCGGAACTGGTAATCGTCCCGATCTGTTTTTCATCCACCCGAATGGCGTCACCATGGCGTGCGGGCACCGCGCCGTCTATCAGCAGGCCGCATAGTTTTTTGTTTACATGCCCGCGCGAGCGCACGCGTTCGACGATTTCTTGGCCCAGGTAACAGCCTTTGGTGAAGCTCACGTGGGTATCGAGCCCGATCTCGAGGAGCAGAGTATCTTCGGTAAAGTCGGTCCCATAGCGTGGAATGCCCGCTTCAATGCGCAGTGTTTCCAGCGCTTCCTCGCCGATCCAGGAGGCGCAAAACTGTTCGCCAATCTCGGTCAGGCGTTGGGAAATCTTGACTAGCTCCGCTTTCGAAATGATGAGATCGAATCCCGACTCGCCGGTGTGGCTGGCCCGGACGACGCAGATCGCCGCGCCATTGGCGTCGATCATGGCGTGATGCGCGATCTGTTTGGGCAAGTCCGCTTGACCGGCGAGTCCCAGCAGAAGTGTTTCCGCATGGGGCCCTTGCAGGGATAACATCGCGTATTCTGCGGTGCGGTCGGCGATTTCGACTTCATCGGCGACCAGATAGCGGTTCAGATGGGCGACGATCTTCTCCTTCAACGGCTCCCAAAAATCCAAGTAAAAGGAATTCATCGCACAAAGAACCCGCAAGTCGGCCAATACTTTGCCTTGCTGATTTAGGATCGTCGCAAGGTGGCCGTCGAAGGGTTTGAGAGCCATAAGATCGTTGGATAGCATTCCCTGGAGGAAGGTGACACGGTCCGGGCCGGTGATCTGGAGCAGTCCCCGGTGGGAGAGATCGATTAGTCCGGCCGATCCGCGCGCCGCGTCGTATTCCGCGGCGGGATTTCCGTAATGCATCGGCAGGAGCCAACCGTCGCGTTCCGCGAAAACCGCGCCTTTACGTTTGTGAAATTCGAACAAAGAAGATTGCTTGGCCATTTGTAGAAAAATATAGCGTCAAAGGAAGCCGATGACAATTCCAAATAGCGGCGCTGGTTGTTTGATAGATACTTTCGGGGTGTGATAGATACAATATCATAATAACAAACGGAGGTGCACGATGGCAGGTCTTGAAGGGCAAAAAGCCCCGGCATTCACGTTGGAGGGTAGCGACGGCAGGAAACATTCGCTGGGCGACTACACCGGGAAAAATATAGTGCTTTGGTTCTATCCCAAGGACGATACGCCTGGCTGAACCAAGGAAGCGTGCGGGTTCCGCGACGCTATCGAAAGCGTAACGCAAGCCAACACCGTAGTGCTGGGAGTTAGCAGAGACAGTATCGATTCACACAATCAGTTCATCGCTAAATTCAATTTACCTTTTGTCTTACTATCCGACCCGCAGGTCGGAGTCATGAAGACGTACGGCGCGTGGGGACCAAGGCAGAACGCGCAGGGCGAAACCGTCGAAGGGCCGATCCGCTCCACGGCTTTGATTGGGCCTGACGGTATGATCAAAAAACACTGGATTCCAGTTACAAATGCGGAGGCCCATCCGGCCGAAGTGTTGGAGTTCCTGAAGAAGTAAATCGACGGGGGCACCGAGATGATTTTCGCGTGCCCCCGTTTCTCTCCTCGACCGCGCATCCGGTCACTGGGCTCGTCCTTCCGATCGACACACGGCTGTTTCATGGCGACGATTAAAGCCGATTTAGACCTCTACAAGCTGGAAATATTTTACTGGGTCGCCGAGCTCAAGAGTTTTTCCCAGGCGGCACAGCTGCTATCACTGCGCCAACCCACGATCAGCGCTCATGTGCAGGAGCTGGAGGAAGCCGTCGGCGGCAAACTGCTTTATCGTATTCCCGGCAAAGTAAGCTTGACGCCGTTAGGCCAGATGCTCGCTGACAGAGCCAAGAGTCTTCTGGCCTTCAAGCGCGAAACACTCGCGGCGGTCGAACAATTCCACGAGACGCTGAGCGGCGAACTGTGGGTGGGCGGCAGCAATATTCCCGGCGAATATCTGCTGCCGCAAAAACTCGGCGCCTTCGTAAAAAAATATCCCGCGGTAAAGCCGATCCTTAGAATCCGCGACTCGGCAGGAGTCGTCGAGGATCTGCTCGATGGAAAAGTCGAGCTGGGATTCGTCGGTTTCAAGGGAAATGACGAACGCCTCACTTTTGAGAAGATCTGGAAAGATGAAATGGTGCTGGCGGTGCCCAAAGGGCATCCTTGGAGCCGGCGCAAGTTTATTCCCTTGGACGAGTTGCGCACCGAGAAATTCATCGCCCGGGAGCGCGGCTCAGGGACCCTGGCTTCTTTCCAGCAGCTATTATCAAAGAGCCGAAAGCCGGTGGACGAACTCCTGAACATCTCCATGGAACTGGGCAGCACCGAAGCGGTCAAAGAGGCGTTGATGGCCGGTTTCGGCGTCTCTATTCTCTCGCGGATATCCATTCGTCATGAGTTGGCGGAGGGCAGTATCGTCGAGGTACTGATTCGCGGCATGACCATGGAGCGCGATTTCTATCAGGTTTATCACGGCCGCCGCCCGCTTCACCCCATAGCACAGGCCTTCCGCGCGTTTCTAAAAAGCGAATAGACCCTGGCAGGTTTTTGCGGAAAATCGCTTGACTTAAGTATATAGAAAAATACTATGTTCGCCATAGGCAAAAAGAATAAATAGGGGGTTCATCATCATGGCTCTTCCCGTAGCACGGCGCATGGACCGCGCTGCCGCTCTACGCGAGCAATTTATTCTGGCGTGGAACCGGTCCGACGAAATTTTCGGCATTGTAAAATTGCACGCGATGCTCACAAAGCCGATTGTATTTCGCCACCCGTTTATTTTCTATGTCGGACATCTCCCGGCATTCGCGTGGAACCAGATCTACCGCGAAGTCCTGCGATGGAAATCGTTCAATCCTCATTTCGACGCGTTATTCAGCCGTGGCATAGATCCTGACGTGGAAACCGGCGAGTGCCATGTCCATCCCGAGGTGCCCGAGGCATGGCCCAATTTAACCGCCGTCCTCGATTACCGAGACAGGGTGAGATCGGCGGTGCTGGATTCGTTTGACGCTGTGCTGGAGCTCGGCTCGAGGGACATCATGGCGGAAAAGGGACGGGTTTTCAGCATGGTGCTCGAGCATGAGTACATGCATCAGGAAACGCTGCTGTACATGATCCAGGAAGCGGCGCCGCAGATGAAGCACCGGTTGAGCACGGCGGCGGAGTATCAATTTGCGGCGGAATCGGCCAGCGCGCAAATTACCGTACCTCGGGGCGAGGCGGTCTTGGGAGCCCACTTCGACGCGCTTGATTTCGGCTGGGACAACGAAATTCCGGAGATAAAAGTCGAAGTGCCGAGCTTCAGGATGGATTCGTTGCCGGTTACCAATGGTCGATTCCTGGAATTTGTCGAGTCCGGAGGATATGACGACCGTCGCTGGTGGTCCGAAGAGGACTGGCGTTGGAAGGTGAGCGCGGGCCTGGGCCACCCAAACGTTTGGCGCAGAGCGGCGGATCGCTGGTTCTACCGAACTCTATTCGATCTTTTGCCGCTTGAGCAAGTTTTGAGCTGGCCAGTTTTTGTCAGCCTGGCTGAGGCTCGCTCCTACGCGCGCTGGCGCGGCGGGCGACTGCCGACGGAGGCAGAATTTCATCGCGCCGCATATGGAACTCCCGGAGATCACGTAGCGATGGGTAATCTTGGTTTCACGCGCTGGTCGCCGTCGCCGGCGGGTGCGGAGCCGGACGATAACCACGCTTTCGGCATCAAGGACCTCATTGGCAACGGCTGGGAATGGACCGAGACTCCGTTCAAGCCGTTTCCCGGCTTCTCTCCGTATATCGCCGGTTACAAGGAATACTCGGCGGACTTTTTTGACGGCAAACATTTTGTCCTTAAAGGGGGCTCTTGGGCCACGGTGAAGGAGCTAGTGCGGCCCAGCTTTCGCAACTGGTACCAGGCTCACTATCCCTATGTATTTGCCAAGTTTCGTTGTATTTGGAAATAGGCGGGCATAAAGGAGGGCAGATCTCATGAAAGCCATCTGGAAAGATGCTGTTCTTGCGGAGTCCGATGAGACCGTCGTCGTCGAAGGAAATCACTATTTTCCGCCCGAATCGATCAAGCGGGAATACTTCCGTTCGAGCGACAACCACACGACTTGCCCATGGAAAGGAATCGCCAGTTACTACCATATTCAAGTCGGCGATAACACGAATCAGGATGCCGCCTGGTACTATCCGGAGCCCAAAGAGGCGGCCAAATCGATCGCGAACTACGTCGCTTTCTGGCGCGGCGTGAATGTAGCTGGTTGAAAGGCCAGGTGAATGAATTGTCTGAGGTTCGCTTCCTGCATGGCCGAGAACACCGAGCTTTTTTGCCGAGCTGTGGCGCAATATATCGGCGACAAGCTGGGCACTCTAACGGAGTATTTTGACGGTATTCCATGGCAGGAACGCGAGCGCATGTTCGATGCCGAAGCAATACAGATCCTCTGGATTTGCGGTTTGCCGTATATCCATAAGGCCGAGTCGCTGCGGTCCCGAATGGAACTGCTCGCGGTACCGGTTCCGGTGGGAGAGCGCTACTACGGTCTGCCAATTTATTTTTCCGATGTCGTCGTGCACAGAGGGAGCCGGTTTTTGGTTTTTTCGGACCTTCGTGGAAAGGTTTGGGCATTCAACGAGCCAAGATCTCATTCCGGCTACAATGTCGTTCGCGCTCATTTGGCGAATTTAGGCGCGCGCACTGGCTTTTTCGCCAGTGCGGTAGAGTCGGGCGCTCATATGGATTCTCTACGGATGATTTTGGATCGGCGCGTCGATGGCGCGGCCATCGACAGCACCGTTTTGGATTGGGCCGTCGAGAAACGGCCTGAGATCCCGCGAGACCTCCGGGTAATTGGGAGCTTGGGACCGAGCCCCATCCCGCCTTGGGTCATTTCCAAGTCAGTTCCCGCGGATTTGCGAAGGATCATTCGCGCTTTTTTGCTTGACATGCACTGCGAGCCGGTCGGCATGACAATCCTGAGGCAAGGGCGCGTCAAACGCTTTGTCGCCTCGGAAGACCGTGATTACGATCCCATTCGCAGGATGGCGCGGAGGGCCGAGTCGGTGGCTCTGGGGGCGGCGTAGATTGCCAAAGCATTTGGCTGTGGCAAAGAGGGCGATAAACAACTAGTGCCGGGAGGTGTTGAGAGATGAACTTTGAAGGCAAGAAGGCGCCGGCGTTCAGCCTCGAAGGCAACGACGGCAAGAAGCATGCGCTGGACGACTATAAGGGCAAGACGGTCGTGCTGTATTTTTATCCAAAGGACAGCACGCCCGGCTGAACGAAAGAGGCTTGCGGGTTCCGTGATTTGAACTCGTCGTTCAAAAAGAAAGAAGTCGTGGTTTTGGGAGTGAGCAAGGACAGCATCGCGTCCCATGACAAGTTTGCGGAGAAGTACAAACTTCCCTTTGTGCTCTTGTCCGATCCGAATGCCGAAGTGATGAAAAAATATGGCGCGTTTGGCAAGAAAATGATGTACGGCAAGGAAGTTCAAGGGACGATCCGCTCCACGGTAGTCATCGGCCCGAAAGGCGACGTGATAAAACATTGGCCGGCCGTCAAAAAGGCCGACGAACACCCGGGAGAAGTGCTCACTTTCCTCACCAACAACTAGGCCAAACGTCAGTGTTATCGATCCCTTAGGGGTCTCGTTTTTTTCCCTTGGCTGAATTGACATTAAATGTCAAAGCGGTATGATCGGCCCATCGAAAAATCCTATCCATTTAAGAGGGAGGGACTATGGATCGTCGAGAGTTCTTGAAGCAAGGCTTGACTGTTTCAGCCGGATTGGCCCTCGGTGGGGTTCCGAAGTTTGCTGGCGTGGCCAGTGCTAATGAAGCAAAGTGGCGAAACTTTGAGGTGACGACCACCATCGAAGCCAAGGATCCGGTGGGCGCGGTGCGCGCGTGGGTTCCGATACCCTTAATGAAAGAGACCGACTATTTCAAACGGCAGGGCGACAAGTGGAGCGGTAATTTCAAAACGGTGCAAACAATTCAGACCGATAAGGTGGGCACGGGGTTGGTTTTTGCCGAGTGGGCGCCCGGAGAAAAGGCGCCGCGGCTGGAAATTACCAGCCGGTTTATGACAAGGGACCGAAGTGTAGACTTATCCAGAAAGGCCGACGCGTCAGTTCGCGAAGATAAAGCCGTTCTGCATTATTTTCGCCAACCGTCAAAACTGATTAGAACGGATGGCATTGTTGCCACTACCGCGCGCGGGATTACCGCGAACCGCAGAAGCGACGTCGACAAGGCGAAAGCCATATACGAATGGATCGTCGACAACACTTTCCGTGATCCAAAAGTTAAAGGCTGCGGTATCGGCGATATCTCGACTATGCTTCGTACCGGATACCTCGGCGGGAAGTGCGCCGACCTGAACGCTTTATATGTCGGCTTGGCGCGCGCCGCGGGGCTGCCGGCACGCGATGTTTACGGTATTCGGGTTGCGAGCTCCAGTGAATTTAAGAGTCTCGGTAAGGCGGACGACATTACCGGAGCGCAGCACTGCCGGGCCGATGTTTATCTAAACGGTTACGGTTGGGTACCGGTGGACCCGGCCGACGTGCGCAAGGTTGTCTTGGAAGAGAATCTGCCGGGCGAGCCGCTGCCGCTCGACGATGCTAAAGTGAAAAAGGCGCGGGCGAAACTATTCGGCTCGTGGGAGATGAACTGGCTTCCTTATAATTACTCACATGATGTGAAACTGCCGAACTCCAACGGACCGGAGATCGGGTTCCTTATGTATCCCCAGCTAGAAACCGCGAACGGACGGCGCGATAGTTTGGATCCGGGCAACTTCAAGTACACGATCAAGTCAAAAGAAGTTTAACCGTAGCAGCCAGACGGATAAGAACGACAAGGCCTCCCCTTTTGGCGGAGGCCTTGTCGTTCTTCACGGCTTGTGGAGGCCGTGAGTAAGCCAGATAGACAGCTGTTTGCCCAGCCATTTCACGAGTCGCTATCCCATTTTTGTTCGGTTTTTATCTGCAGCGTGCCCGGCGTTGAAATGCCGGAACGATCGCGACTAAGATAATGCCACGTGTCGACGAAGGGAGTCGTCGGTATGTCTTTGGGTCGAGTTCTAGTCGAAGAGTTTCAGCCCGAGGTTTTCAGGTGGCTGCGCGAACGCGTGGAGCTGGTGGTCGTCAACCCCTGGGTGGAACCGGAACGCTGGGAGATTGAAGCCTGCCGGGTCGATGCGGTGATCAGCCGGAAAGGTAAAATTACCAGGGAACAAATGGAAAAGGCCGGTGGAAGGCTCAAGATCATCGCCCGCACTGGCGTCGGGGTCGATCCGTCGCGCGTCGATCTCGACGCTGCGAAGGAGCTGAAGGTGTGGGTGACCAACCAGCCGGGCAGCAATGCCGTCTCTGTGGCGGAGTTGGTCTTTGGGCAGATCATCGCTCTGGCGCGCCACACCCATGAAGCCAATCGCGCGGTGAAAGAAAACCGCTGGAGCGAATATCTCAAATTCACCGGCACGGAGCTGGCCGGCAAAACCCTAGGCATCGTTGGCATGGGCAACATCGGCGCGCGGGTGGCGTTGCGCGCCCGGGCCTTCGAGATGGCCTTGCTTGTCTGCGATCCCTATATTCCAGAATCCCACGTCACCGCGCTCGGTGGAAAGTGGGTCGGTCTCAACGACCTCTTGGCCGAGTCGGATTTCGTGACGATTCACTGTCCGCTCAATCGAGAAACCAAAGGCATGATCGGCGCTGCTGAACTGGGCCGTCTAAAGCCGTCTGCATATCTCCTGAACGCTGCACGGGGCGGGATTGTCGACGAACAGGCGCTACTTAAAGTTCTACGACAGAAAAAGATTGCCGGGGCGGCTTTGGATGTCATGGCAGATGAGCCGCCGCCGAAGGACCATCCGCTATTGAATCTGGACAATGTTCTTTGCACGCCCCATCTGGGGGCGATGACGCTTGAAGCAGCGCAGCGTGGCGAGTGGGGCGCGGCCGAGGAAGTGATCCGCGTGCTAGAGGGAAGACGGCCAAAGAATCCAGTCGACCTGGGGGACGAAGCGCGTCTGCTTCTGCCCGCATAGTAGCCCCGAAGTGGTTCAAGTCGTTCAAAACGTTCAAGCAGTTCAAACCGTTGCGGAGAGGTTTTCGGATTTAAGACTTTTTGAGCAGCCCGCCTCGGTGTGCTCGGCAAATATCGAGAATCACTGGAGAGCTTTTGCGGTTTCGAGTTCCGGGTTTTGAGTTATTAAGGAGTCCACAATTGAGTAACCAAACAGCGACCGAGGGGTGAGACCTGGAGAGCGCGGGCACAGGAGCGCAAAGGTTGTTTTCAGGCCCTGCCGGCGGGCATTTCCACCTATGGAGAGGACGCGGTGGTGGCCGG
>DATBLC010000001.1:0-21437 GCA_036555515.1 Binatia bacterium | reverse complement strand
CCCTGCCGGCGGGCATTTCCACCTATGGAGAGGACGGGGTGGTGGCCGGCAAGGCAGAGAACCATTGACCGCGATCGGAAGGGCTCGCCTCTCGGTCGCACACTAGCGATATAGTCTCTAAATAACGAACTCATTAGTAATTCCAATCGACCCCCAGTTCGCGCAGCTGTCGGCGATACTCTATGGCTGGCGCATCTGGACCCCGGAGGTGCAATTCTTCACTAAGGTCGAGCGGCAACTCCTCGGGGCGCTGCGATTCAACGATCGCTCGGTCCTGCTCGAAGGTGAGGCGATGCCTGCGCCCGAGCTCTTCGTCGGAAAGATGACCGACAAAGTTCCGACCCATGAATCTGAAAAATCGCGTTTCGTTCTTAGATACCGGACAGCAAAGAAAGATATTAGTCTGCCGCTCGCTGCCGCCGGGCTGCCATCTCTGAATGACCAGCATGAATGGAAGAATGAGTTTGTAAGTTTGTCTGGCGCCCTCGTCGGGCCTCAACCGGTTCACGGGTTGGGGAATGTCATACTGAAACCCGCCGTCTAGAGGTTCTATCGAAATCGGCTCGGATTCGGGATTATCAGGATCCCCTAATGTACCCGGATGCACCCACGGAAAGTGTGAATAATCAGCCAGGTTCTCGAGCATTCGGGCTGCGTTCGCTTTCCAAAAACCGTCCGTCGAATAAGGCCCCCACCGGAATGCAGTATCATTAAACTCCGGTGGAAATTCCGGGATTTCGGCTCTAGGCTGGCCCAAACAGACCCATATTAATCCATAGCGCTCCTCGGCTTTAAACGAACTTGCACGCGCTTTGCTGGGAATCGCGCGATCCGGGGGAAGCGCCGGAATACGCGTGCACGAACCATTCGCTGCGTAACGCCATCCATGATAAGCACACACCAGGTCACCATCAGTGATCCAACCGAGCGAAAGTGGAGTACCGCGGTGAATGCATAGATCGTAAAATGCAGCGACCGTTCCGTTGGACCGCCAAAGCACCAACGGCTGGTTGAGCAATTTCGCTTTAAACGGTTTGTCGGAAACCTCGCTCGACCTTGCTACAGGGTGCCAGTAGTGACAAAGAACCGCGCTTGTTATTAGCGCGCCAAGATTACGAGACTCCAGACTAGGCTGCTCCATTATACTTATCTCCTTACTATCCGTATGCACCGCTGAACGAGCACGCTATTTCGGCATGAGCGTATATTCAAATGTCTCCCGCGGCTGCCGTCGGTAGACTTCCCTAAATTCCTCGTGCGTTCGATACGGCCTTCGAGGTATTTTTCTCCCGCGAACCGCGACTTTCAAGGGGGACTCATCAAACGGGTAGGGGTCGACGATTAGTTTGGTCTTTTCGATCGGCATGAGAGTCAACTCGACATCGTCCCGTCCAAAGCGCACGGGTGTTGCGTTGATCGCGGTCCGGTAAAAGGCTCTTCCGTAATCCCTATCCGCCTGGGACTGCGACTCCGAGGCCGTCGCTGCTTCGAGGTCGTAATTGCAGCAGAAAAAAAGCGAAAGACGATCGAAAACTTGCATCATGCGGTAATTGAACCAAATAAAATCTGAAGAACTTGCCCCATCGTACTCCTTCATCGTGGCTACCTTGGATATCAGCTCCTGATTCAGCGGCTCGCGTTCGCCGATAAATTTCTGCGTGTGTGCGTCCTGCCTTCTCGGAACCGCAGGCAGAGTACCGTAGCGATGCTGAGGCAGCCCCGCGTGGTGGATGCTCGCGATCAACCCGGCATATAGATCTTTCTCCATGATATTGTCGATCCCTTTGTTAATAAATTCGTATAATCGCTCCCGGGGAGTTCTTCGGAAGGTAATCGGAACCCCTTGGTCATCGACCTCGGGATTGATGTCCCAATACCACCATCCGTTATCGTGCGCTTCCGCTACAAAAACCATGGAGTTGCGCGGTTGAAGCGGCGCAAACATCTCATTTCCCCAGTGCGCCGCGAACTGTCCGGACAAATCACCGTGATCATTTTGCATGTATAAAACGTATTCATTGGGTCCTTCTGCGACAACCATGTCCGCCCTCCTTTTTGTTGGCCAAAGCGCCGACCGAGCGGTCTTTGACCAAAACGCCGATGTACGCAATTTTACGGCGTGAAATTCGCTGCCCAGGTAGCCCAGGAACAGCCGCCAAAAAACCTACCGATGCTTAACAAATTTGGCGGCCATGCAGAGCCCGGCATGTTCTGCACCGTGTCTATCAAAGGCTGCAAGAAGCTGTCAAGGTCGATTGCTGGTGCTCGATTACGACTTGTACCATCGGAATTTGGAAGGGCTAGCACGACGGAAGAGAATCAAGTATAGAAGTTCTGACGGGGGCGTGGGCTCATAGGGTGAGTGGCCTGTCTCCTCAGGCTCGCTTGAGCCTGATATGCCGCCGCCGTCAGCTGCATCATCCGAGAGGTCGTCCGGGATGGTGCCATACTCTCACCAGAATGCGCGGCTCTGTCATTAGACGAGACCGTAAGGGGTCGCCTGAGACCGAAGCGTGCGACTTTTCGCCTTGTGGCGAAGGCCGAGAGCTGCGAGTTAAACGGAGGGTTATGCCGATGAAAAAAATTTGGGTCTTGGTGCTCATGTTCGCTACGTGGTCGATGTCGATCGCGACGCTCGCTTGGGCCCAGGCGGTCGATGTGGTTGCGGCGAAAAAAGAGGGTAGGGTGGTCGTCTATGGTTCCGTCGTGCCGCAGGCGATGGAGGAGCTGCACAAAAACTTTGAAAAGAAATTCGATATTAAGGTCGACTATTGGCGCGGCTCTTCAACCGCCGTGGCTGAGCGGGCACAGTCCGAGTGGCGCGCCGGCCGTCCGGCGTTCGATGTGGTGGAGTCGAGCTGGGATGTGATGCTCCTGATGAAGAAGGAAGGGATCTTTACGCGTTACATTCCACCCTCTTCGGAAAAATTTTCCGAACAGTTCAAGGAAAAAGACGCGTTGATCACACCCTGGCGCATCCTGCCGATTAGCATCCTCTATAACACTGAACTGGTGAAAGCCGCGGAGGTACCTAATTCTTTGGAGGAGCTGCTAAATCCCAAATGGAAGGGCAAGATCAGCCTGCCCGACCCGTCGCGCCACACGACCACGGCGAAATTTTTCTGGAATCTGCAAAAACTCATGGGCGCCAAATGGCGCGAATTTGCGAAGGATTTGGCGAAGCAACAGCCGCTGCTGGTCGAATCGCTGGCGCCGGTGACGCCGGCGATCATCAGAGGTGAGGCCCATGTCGGCATCGCTTATATTAAATTCGTCAAGCAGTTCAAAGGCCCAGTCTCCTACGCCACCCTTGACAAGTACCTTTCCGATCCCAACCATCTGGCGTTAGGAGCTAAGGCGGCACGCTCCAATGCCGCCAAGCTCTACATAGAATACGCGGTTTCCCCCGACGGTCAGCGATTGATTGCGCAGGACGGCGAGTTCGTGCTTTTTCCCGGCGTCTATCCGCCGATCCAGGGGGCAGAAAAGGTGATGCCCCGCATGGTGCCGATGGATAACCCGAGCGAAGAAGATGCGAAGAGTTTGAGCAACGAATTTCGTCAAATCTTTTTCGCCAAATAGGCGCGGTTTCGACTTGACACGATGTTGCACGACAGTAGAAAACAAGATTTGGTCGCCGCTGTGATTATCGCGGCTTGAAGGGAGATACAGAGATGGAAGAACGGATCGTTTATTTGAACGGCGCCTTTGTGCCGGAGAGCCAGGCGAAGGTTTCGGTGCTGGACAGCGGCTTCAACGCCGGCGACGGTGTTTACGACGTGACGCGCACATTTGGCCATAAGCCGTTTCGCCTGCGCGACCATACCGAGCGGCTTTTCCGCTCGCTGCAATACACGCGCATCGACTGTGGCATGTCCCTCGAAGAGATGGAAAAAACCACGTTGGAAGTGCTCGAGCGCAATAGGGCGCTGTTGCGCGCCAATGAGGACCTCGCGCTGTGGCAGGTGGTGAGCCGTGGCGTGCGTTCTTCAACGGGCAACCGCGTAGTCGGCGGCGCAACGGTGACGGTGTATTCGGTGATAGTCAATTTTCCGGAGTTCGCAAGCTTTTACGTCGAGGGCGCGCCGATCGTGATTCCGTCGACACGCCGCATACCGCCGGAGTGCCTCGAGTCCAAAGCCAAGATCACCAACAAGATGAACCATAATATGGCCTCTTTCGAGGCCAAGCAGGTTGATCCGCGGGCTATACCCCTGATGCTCGACATTGATGGTAATCTAAGCGAGACCAGCGCGCATAATTTTTTTCTCGTAGTTAATGGCAAGTTGTGCACACCGTCCGACCGAAACGTTCTCGGCGGGATCACCAAGCAGGCGATCTTTGGACTGGCGAAACAGTTGGGTATCGAGATCGCCGAGGGAAATTTCACGCCCTATGATCTTTACACGGCTGAAGAGGCTTTTCTGGCGAGCACGAGCCCGACATTCGTTCCGGTCCGCACCGTCAATGGCGCCAGAATCGGCAAAGGCGCGCCGGGGCCGATAACGCTGCGGCTAATCGGCGCGTGGAATAAGATGGTGGGTATGGATATCGTCGATCAAGCGCTCAGTCATCTAGACACAAATGAGCGCGACCGGCTAGCGGCGCTCTGGCGAAACAAGAAAGCCGCGTAACTTGGACGCGGTGGAATCGCTGTCAAGCTCCGAGCAATCGCACGGTTAAAGGAGTCAGCCTGGGGCGCGCGATCCGCGCCGCGTCATATGATGGAAAACCAGCGGCTTGAAGTCGCGATTGTGACGAGAGAGCCGGCCGATCGGATGCGCGCAATCCATAAGGAAAGTCAATTTGAACCTTATCGATCAATTGTTAGGCCATGAAGCCGGCAACGTTATTCAATTTGTCAAATACGGAATCAGTGGATGCATAGCGGTTGCGACCCACATCATAGTTTTTCACCTGGTAGCATGGAAAATATTTTTTGCCTTACAGGCGAACGATTGGTTCGTGAGACTCTTTAAGCTGCCGATTCGAAGATTGGATAATGCCACTCGCTCACGAAACTCCATGTTGTCCAACGTCGTGGCTTTCGTAATCTCAAACCTGGTCGCTTATATTATCAATATTTATTGGGTTTTCGTTCCCGGCCGTTACCATTGGCTCATGGAAATTGTGCTGTTTTATCTTGTTTCGGGTGCCGCACTCGTGATTGGCACTGCAATGATGGGGTTTTTGATCAGGCGCTTCGGGATGCTCACAACTTATGCTTTTGGTTCCAACATTTTCGCCGCGTTAATGATCAATTATGCCATGCGCAAATACTTCATATTTAAAGGATGAGAAGTGCTTTGAATGCGCTTGATAGCGCGCCGGCGGACGCTGGGATAATTTTTTGCTGATTGCGGCGCGAAAGGGAGACGAGGAGATTTTATTGAATCGCTTTGAACTGACCGGCGTTGGCTTTTACCTTCGCACTTTATCCCAAGTATCTCTTTCCTTGCTGGCGAACCGGCGGGGTTGGCCGATCTTTTGGCTCCGATAAAGCGCCGGGGTGGTATGCTCTTCCTCATGGACGTCGCCCCTGGAATCGCGATACTTGATGGCGACTCGATAATCGTCCATCGTGAGTTTGATCAATTGGCCGCCTCTAGTCTCGATCATTGTACCGATGGCTCGTAGACGTTCGCCGAGAATATAAATATCGGGCGGCAGGGAACTGTTCCTGCGCCGCGACTTGCCGTGCTCACCCAGACGCTGGATCTTTGCCAGGGGGTAAGTGCGCTCGAACGGCATGTCCTTCTGCTCTTGCCGGTTGCCTTTGCGCTCGTCCCTTCTCAATTTGCTTAGTAGTTTTCCCACGTAGCCCTTTTTTTTGACCGGCGATGAACCGCCAGTTTTCCCCTGTCCCCGGGCGACATATAACTGGCCGGTAAATTCGATTTCCAAATAGTTCGGCAGGATATCCGCAAGATCCTGGCCGATGGCGCGCAAAGCCCACCCATGTTCCTTGTGCTCGCTGTGTAATTTGATATCGGTTCTTTTGGATTTAATGGACAGCATGCCTCAGTAATCGGTTCGAGGGCGGAGGACTTTAATCGGCTTGCCCGGGCGCGTGCTTGTCGATTTCCGCGCATGTAAAACTGTTGTTCTTGACAACGGTTAAAGGTATCGGCTAGTGCTAAAAAGTAGTCGGAGCTGCGCATGCGCGGGGCTACTTTGCGGCGCGGCGGCTATAGTTTTTCATCAAAATCATGACAAACCGAAGAGCGTGAATTCGAGGAGGCTTCACATGAATCCACAAGAATGGCGGCAAAAGCTCGGCGACTGCGTGCGCGATCTGTTTCTATCGCCGGAGATGGAGCATTTTTATTCCATACCGATGACCATGGAACGGGCGCGAATTTATTTACTGCAATTGAGCTTGTACACGCGCAAGCGGCGCGATTACTGGCCCCAGGTGGCCGCCAATTGCCCCGAGTTGGAAGTGAAACAGCGCATCATGGAGCATGAGTACGAAGAGTTGGTCGAAGATGAACATTCCAAACATGGCCATCTCGATTTGATCCTGCGCCAGGGCAAGGAAGTCGGTTTGAGCGTCGAGGATATTCTCCAAGCGGAGCCGCTGCCCACCACCAAGGCAGCGCTGTACGGCTGGTTTTGGATCGCTCGTCATCGTCCCTGGCAAGAATCGATCGCGGCATCGACCATCGCCGAGTGGACCAACGACGACCGATTGTTAGGCGACATCGGCGGCGGTAATTGCACGCGGCTTTATAAAATCTGGAAGCGGGATTTGCGCTTCGCGGACGCCCAGATGCCGAATTTCACCGCCCATAGCAAAGCCGACGTTAAGCATTCCGACATGTTCATCGACGTGCTCGAAAGATATGTCGCGCCGGGGAGAGAAAACGACGTGCTCGATACCGCCAAAGATTCGATGGACCTGCACCGCGCCTACTTCGGCGGGATGGCCCATGCGATGTCCAAAGTTTCCTGAACCCGCGAGGGAGACTGTCATGAATATTGCCGAATTGGATAGCCAGTTAGAGGAGAATCAACTATCTGGATTCTGGCGCACTCGCGTTCCAGCGCACAGCGCCGAGGCGCCTTACCTGTGGAAATGGGAGCCGCTGCTCGACGGCCTGCTCAAGGCCAGCGAGACCATCGGCATCGATCAAGCGGAGCGCCGGGCGATCCGGCTTGTGAGCCCGCACCTGCCGATGAAATCGACGTCACACAGCTTGCAGATTACGTTCTCCATCGTGAATCCGGGCGAAGTAGCGAGAGCGCATCGTCACAACATGGCGGCGATCCGCTTCGTCGTGCAGGGGAAAGGGGCTTACACCGCGGTGGCCGGCGAAAAGTTCTTCATGGAAGAGGGCGACCTGATCCTGACGCCGAACTGGACATGGCATGATCACCATAATGAATCGGAAGATCCGATCATCTGGCTCGACGGCCTTGACGGACCGCTGATTCAATCGCTGAATATTCTTTTCTTCGAGGATGCTGAAACGCCGGAGCAGGCGATCACGCGCCAGACCGGAGAATCGCTGAGCCGAATGGGATTTGCGCGAACCGTGAAGAAGGACGACAGCCATTTGCGCGGCGTGCCTTTCCGTTACCCCTGGAAAGACACATACGCGGCGCTTAAGGCGATGGGCGAAAGCGACCGCGATGCCTACGATGGCACACTGCTGCGCTACATCAACCCCGCTACCGGCGGCTATACTTACCCGACGATGTCCTGCGAGGTGCAGCTCTTGAAGTCCAAAGAGGTTACTAAGGTACATCGTCATACGAGCACGGCTATTTATCATGTTTTCAGAGGGCAGGGGCGCACCAGGGTCGGGGAAGGCTATCTAGACTGGAAAAAGGGCGATACCTTTGTCGTCCCTCTTTGGCAGTGGCATTGCCATGAACAGCTCTCGAACGAAGACGCGGTGCTATTTTCCATTAACGACCGGCCGGTGATGGAGTCCCTGCAACTTTACCGGGAAGAAGCTGGAAGTTAGCAGGCTGGGGAAATATTCGCGTCAACGTACAACAGGTAGGGGACGGTCGCGACCGTCCCCTACGCGGCGATTTCTTGCGCTGTTCGTCGGTGAAATTGTTTCAGTCGCCCGGAGGTTAGATGTCAAAAATTGTCGAGGTGAATGCAATGTCTGACGCAATGGCGAGTAATCCAGCGGGGACAGTGGACTTGCGTGATTGGCTCAAAGACGTAAAACGATTGGAGCAACTGGAGCAGATATCCGGCGCCCACTGGGATCTGGAAATCGGCGCACTGACGGAAATCATTCTCGAAAGAATGCCCGCACCGCCCGCGGTGGTATTCGACAACGTTCCCGGTTTCGAGCCGCAGCGCCGGGTGCTTGCCAACATGCTCGAAACCCTGGAGCGCACGGCGCTGACGTTAAACCTGCCGCTCGACTTGAAGATCATTCCTTTGATCGATGCCTTGCGCGGGCGGCTGCGCAAGATGCAGCCAATAAAGGCGAACGTGGTTTCTAACGGCCCGATATTCGAGAACGTTGAGCGGGGCGACGACATCGATCTCATGAAGTTTCCCGTGCCGCGCTGGCATGAGGGCGACGGCGGGCGGTATTTGGGAACGGCTCATCTGGTTGTGACCCGAGACCCGGAAACCGGCATTGAAAACATCGGGTGCTACCGCGTCATGCTCCAGGATAGGGACAAAGTGGGCCTTTACATCTCGCCGGGAAAGCACGGCAAGATACACTACGAGAAAGCCATGAGAGCTGGTAAGCCGTTCCCGGTGGCCATGGCCTTTGGCCAACACCCACTGCTTTATATCGCGGCTTCTCAGGCCGTGCCCTTCGAGGTTAACGAATATGACTGGGCAGGCGGGCTCATCGGCAAGCCGATTGAGATTATCAAGGGACCGGTCACAGGACTTCACTTTCCGTCCCATTCGGAGATCGTTATAGAGGGCGAAATCATCCCCGGTGAATCGATGCAAGAGGGTCCGTTCGGAGAGTGGCCGGGTTATTACGCCAGCGCACGACGCGCAGAGCCGTTTGTCCGCGTCAAGGCGCTTTACTATCGTAACGATCCAATTATCTGCGGCGCGGCGCCGTTCAAGCCGACCATACACGGCATGTACCGTTCCTGTTTGCGCGCGGCGACTGTTTGGAACGGCATGGAGCAAGCCGGCGTGCCGGATATCAAAGGCGTTTATCTGCCGCCGCCGGCGCAGCGCTTCATGATTGTTGTCGCGATTAAGCAGCGTTATCCCGGCCATGCCAAGCAAGCCGCGTTGGTAGCATGCCAGTGTCACGCCGGCGCCTATCTGGGCCGCTATGTCGTGGTGGTCGACGAAGATATCGACATCACAAATCTGAATGAAGTCGTGTGGGCCATCGCCACCCGTTCCGATCCCGCTACCTCAGTGGACCTCTTGCGCCGAACCTGGAGCGGGCCATTGGATCCGATCATTCAGCCGGGACAAAAGGGCCATAACTCTCGCATGGTCATTGAGGCCGTTCGCCCCTGGGAATGGCGCGACCGTTTCCCCGCCACAAGCGCCATCAGCGACGCGACGCGCCGGCAGTTTTCCGCCAAATGGGATAGGCAGCTCGCTTCGCTGCAGGCGCGGCACACTTTACCGCGCTGGAACGGGGATTAGATTGCCCTTGCCGCCAGCGCCCGGAAGTTCGTTCCGCTCTGAAGGTCTCACAGTCATCCGCCACTCGGCTCGTTCTGCCGCCGGAATTTCCGGCGGTGCGAACTCAAATTTTTGATATCGCCGCCGAATTTTGTAATCCTTTGGCAGTATTGTCGCGCGTGGAAAATGACTCGGTGCGACGTATTTTTGACAGTCCCGGCGCCCTTAATAGAAAATATTTGACGAATTGGACTGTTTTACGCTTGCGAAGGGCATGTTTTCCCGCTGGCATGAGTTGTGCACGAAGAAAACCGCGGAAAGTAATTTACGGGTTGTCTGCTATAGCGAAAGGAGAAACTAAGCGTGGAAGAGATAATGACGCCGTCCGAGGTGGCGGATTTGCTCAAGATTCACCTCAAAACGGTTTACAAACTAGCGGAAAAGGGAGTGATTCCCGGCAATCGCATCGGCCGCAGCTGGCGTTTTAGCCGCAGTGATGTGATGGAGTTGGTATCGAGCCGGGCGATGAGTCTCTCGGATCATGCTAACGGCACGGCCGCAGCCCAGGGCGGCACGGTTAAGTAATAAGAATATCGCCACGGCGCTGGCGCACTATTTCGCCAAGCCGCAGGCTTGAACATGCCGGTGCCATGGCCGAACACAGCACAGCGCCCCGCATGCGGCGCACTGTGAGCGCATTGCGCCGGCGCATTCGAACGACTCGGAGGACGGCAACGTGAGCAGCGTGCAAAGCTATGAACGCATATTGCAAGAGCTGCGGGACATCAGGATTCAATTGGAAGAGCGGGTGCGTCCCGTCGCCCAATATGCCGTGCAAGCCGAGGTCGAGCGCTTGCTAGCCTTGTTCGAGCAGCGGAAGCACCGCTTGCGCGACTGTTTAGCCGAGATCGATCGCGAACTGCTCGGTTGTCGCGATCATTTAGCTGAATACAACGATATTCGCGCCGAACTCGCGGCAGCCAACGAGCGTCTCACGAGCCTCGGCGCTCAACCTCTCACACTACCAGAGTTTCCGTCTCCGCGCAGTCTCATGGAAATGATCGTCCAGCGGCTGCAAGCGCCGTGTGATGAAAAAGTATAATTGTGGCCGATTCCTGCCTTTTTTCAGTTGGTCCAAAGGTCTTTGGGTATGCCAACGGGTTATATGTTATGGGGCGCCCCCGGCAACTGAGTCTGCGCTTTTTTGTCGAGGGTCTTACCATTCTGAGCGGCGAAGTGGTTTTTATATTGATCGCATAGAGATCGGAACAGCGTTGGAACGAATGAGCTGCCAGAGGAATCTTTCCCCGTGCCGCCGCTCAGCTCGTCGCGGGCGAACAGATCGTCACCGATCAACTCACCCAGTTTTCGGTAGCTTTCAAATTGGCCTTCATCGAAAAACTGATCGGAGGTCGTTTCGTTGGGAAAAGCCAGATGCTGTCGGCGGTAGGTCAACAGATCTTCCGGCTCCATCCCTGAAATAGACGACTTGATATAGATCAGAATCCCGTCCAATCCGCCAGGGTACCTGATGCTTCCCGCAGCGTAGTGAAGCGGCGTGTTCATGGTCAAAGGATCAGGTCTCAATCCGGTTAAATCCATTTCTACGTCGATGCCGAAATCGACGCGCAGCTTGCGCATTAGATTGGCCAGATCTTCCATGGCTGCGGCCGGGTCGGCGCCGGCGTCGGACGCGATGATATAGCGGCAGCCGCGCCTGACAAGTGGGTAGACGCCCAGGTTCTCGTGATGGCCGCCGTCCGATAAATTCAGCAGCCAATCCGTCTCCTTCGATTTGCCGAAGAGTTCTTTGACGAAATAATAGGGCCAGATAAACAGTGATTTGGGCAATGAAGGTAGCGCAGGATTGAGCATCCAGCAGTTAAGCCGGAGGTTAAGCAAAGTCATGATGAAGGCGACAAACGACTTAGAGGATGTGCCCATCCGGGGACTGGCGGCGGCACCGGAGATGGCTAAGGCTGTGGCCAAGCGCGTTTCTCCCCCTTCGTACCCATCGGTGCGCCGATATCCCGTGGAATCAGCGCCGCAATAATATTTGGAAAAGAGAAAAAAGTCCGCCCGCCGGCCTCTCAAGTAGCGATCGCGTGTGTCCGGAACATTTAGCGTTGCATTGATAAGATGATAGGGGGCACCGTTCGCTCGCGCATGCAACTTCGGCAGGGTCAAGGCTTCGTTGGAAACGATGAGATCGCTCTTGGGATCACGCTTGATCACATAGGCTTCGCTGAGACGGTCGCGGTAAAAATGGTGCAGCGTGATGCGGTTGGTGTTTACGGTCTCGCTGATTGCAAATAACGCGGCGGCGATGACGATGGGTACTGGCAGGTTGGCGCCGAAAAGGCGAAACGTGGCATCGAGCTGGTTGGAGTCCGCCAACCAGCGCAAAAGCGCCGCGAAAACCACGACCAATAGAATCGCCAATGCAATGCGCAAAATAATCGCCAGGCCGCGTTGAACGAGCTTGTGACGGCTATTGAATCCGCCGACGATGACACCGAGAATTGAGACCACGGATGCGCTGCGTAGAAACTGATCGACGGCGAGTTCAACGTCGGGCCAAATTTCGAGCAGGATGAGAAATCCCGCGAGCGCTGCTAATGAAGCGGCTGCCGCTGCCAGAGCCGCTTGAAGATACTCCCGGTAGGAACGGGCCGCCATCTCCAAGTTTCGCAAAGCAAATCCCCAGCGGGCGATGACCATGATGCAAAAAACTACGACCGCCGCCCAGCCCAGTAACCTTGCTCCATCCAGTGGATCGCTCGGAATCCAAGGGATGACTAAAGGCATCCGGGGAATGGCATAGAGAGCGAGCAAGACGACCGCGAAAGGGACGAGATTCGTCAGCACCAGGCCCGACATATACATCCCGATCATGCGCCAAACGTCCCAGCCGAAGTAACTCGTATTGATGGCCAGATAGTTACTGTGTTCGCGTAGCCACTTGAGTTCCTTGCGTTCGTCGGGCTTGGTTTGCCCGCCAGGACGAAACGGAAACTTGTCGGAGTCGACGGTATTCCTTTCATCGTCGAGCAGCGAACTTAAACACGATCCTATGTATCCCCCGCCGGAAACCGTCGATAAATAATCGCAATAGCGCAAGATGTTATGCCGCGCCAGGGCCTGAAGAAGACCAAGATTGAACGTCGCGGAGCGGATTCCTCCGCCGGACAGTGCCAACCCTACCAGGCCGGCTTCCGGCCCCGGGCGGATCGTGGAACGAGGCTCTGCCTCCGGGATCGCGAAGAAATCCGGATCCATTTTCTCGGCTTTGAGCTGGTCGAGTTCTATTTTGATCCGCGCTGCTTCGGCAGCAACAGCGGCGAAAGGGATGCCGAGATCTCGTCTGCGCTTCTGAATATAGTCGAGCTCGGCCAAACTAACTTTTCCGAAAACCAGCGTATACTCGGGCGGTTCAAATGACATGGATAGTAGATAGGTTATGAAGCCATGGTTCTACCCCGCGAGGAAAACTCGCACGTCTCCTGAACGGGCGGGTATATTTTATCCCGGCTCGGGCGACTCGCTGCCGCAGTTTCGATATGGATTCAGATGGCACAATCAGCAAGGGGGTGTCAAGAAAAAATCGCAGCTTTTCGTAAAATCGTTATCGTCAGAGCGCAGCCAGCGTGCGGTTGAGACATGAAATGTTGTCGTGAGCTTTTGTATACGTGTGTGTACACGAAAGGATACGCCCGGAGTCACGGGCGTTAACGTCGGAGACAGGCTCTAAAGTGAATTGCCGCAGATTCGCAAACTTGTATGAGCTGGATGGCCAGGATTCGCTGGCATTTAGATTGCTCAAAAAGACATTATTAGTTGACAATTTGTACTGTCTTCGGTTACGGAGGAGGTCTTGACAGACGATTGAAGCCGCCTCAACCCAAAGGAACGGCGGCGCGGAAATTTTGCGGGTGAACCCTGTCGACTGGAGCGATGTTAATAAAGACAGCTTTGGTCGTACGTATCTAGAAAGGACGGACTATGAAAAGGCTAATCGCAGTAGCTGTGGTAGTTTTGTTCGTTACCAGCTGCGCTACTCAAGGTGACCAAGCCAGAACCGAGGGAACGCTGATCGGGGCCGGTATCGGCGCCGCAATTGGAGCCGGCCTCGGCTACGCCATAGGTGGAAGCGGTACAGCTGCCGGGATCGGGGCTGCAATCGGCGCCGCGGCCGGCGGGGCAGGAGGGTATGTCTATGCGGATAGGATTGCCAAGCGGCACGATGAATTATCCGGAAAAGAAACGGATTTGGACGCGCGCGTAGCATTTGCCCGCGGGGTCAACGAAGATACTCAAGAATACAATGCGCGTTTGAAGAAAGAAGTCACTGAGCTGGAGCCGAAAATAACCGAGCTTGCGGCAAAAAAGGAAAAGCAAGAAATAACTCAACGCGAACTGCAAAAAGAGAAACAAGCGTTGGCCACGAAAGTTAAAGACGCCAACAAGCAGCTGGCCGTTGGTCAGGACGAGCTTCAGGCCCTCAAAAAGTTTCGCTCCGAGCAAAAGACGACATCGCAGGAACTGGATGAGGAGATTAAGACGCTCGAACAGAGCCTGGCTCAAATGAAGAGCAGTACGAGCGCGCTGGCGTCCCTGAATCAACGAATTTGATCGGTGCGAGATTTCTACCATCGCCCATTACGTGAGGTTCGGCATGCATACGATGTTTTTTCTCGTCGCAGTTTGTTCTTACACCATGATTTGCGGATGCACGCTGGCGAAGCTCCAGCAGGAATCGAGCGCCATGGAAACACGCATCGATCAAAAAGAACAGGACTTGAAACAACTGGAAAACCGGCAGACGGTGCTCATGGCGGAACGGCAAAATTTGCTGGCGGAGATTGACGATAAGCAGGTGACTCTCAATGAATTATATTCAGGATTGGATCGATTGAGAATAGAGAATGCCCGATTGAAAGTCGACAATGAGCGCCAGCAAATGGAAAAACAGCGCGCGGAAGCGGAAATCCAGAAGTTTCAAGCGGAAATCAGTCGCCTCAATAGCGACAATCGTCTACCTGACAAAGCAAAGAAGGAGAGAATCGAGTCACTGAAAAAGCAAATTAAAACGTATTTGCAACTTATGCTCACACAATGAAAAGGGGTAATCAGACCCCGCCTTCATTCGTCAGCCGCGTCGTTCGCGGAGGTTTATTGTTGGAACCCGGCGAAGGGTGGAGGCCAGGGCGATGACGATGCAGTTTCGACACCGGCTCGGCGCGCTTCTGATAGCGTTTTTAATGGGAGCTCTTGTTTCCTTACTGGTCACATTGTTTTTGCCCAAGCAACCGACGGATACTTCGAACCAGGCTAAACCAACCTTCGGTCTCGACGATAAGGACATCTTGCTCTATTTGGAGGCGATTACTCAGATCAAGCAGAAGGCGTCATCTTTAAGTCCGGATATCACGCGGGCGCAAATCGTCGAGAAAACACTGAGAGCCTACCTGGCGCAAAAAGATCCCTGCTGTGATTATCTCACCCGCGAAGAATTCCGTAAATTCAGGGAATCTCTGGATGAGACTTACGTCGGCATCGGTATGGAAATCAGACAAGACCGAGATGGCCGAATCATTTGCCTGCCCCAACCGGAAAGTCCTGCGGCGCGCGCGGGCATTACTCCGGGGGATCAATTGAAGCAGATCGACGGCGTCGCGGTCGAGGGAAAATCCCTTTTTGCCGTTGCCGCGACTGCCAGGGGGAAACCGGGGACGGAAGTTAAACTTATCATTGAGACCAAAACCGGCGCGGAAAAGCAAGTTCGCGTAAGACGCTCGAATGTGACGCTGCAGAGCGTCTCGAAGCGCTCGGTCGACGGCCGGCCGATCATGGAGGTTTCCCATTTCACGCGCGATACCAGCGGCAAGATGAGGCAAGTGCTGCAGAGCTGGCAGCGCGATATTCCAATCATTATTGATCTGCGGGGCAACGGCGGAGGGGATCTCCATGCTGCGATTGATTCCTCCATGCTTTTGCTACCAGAGGGTAAGAGGATTGTTTCCGTGGTGACTAGAAATGGAACCCAGGATTATAAAAGTAAGGCAGCGGCCGTCAACTTGGCCACTCCGGTCTATCTATGGCAAGACGAAGGGACCGCGAGCGCCGCGGAAGTTTTTATCGCCGCGCTTACCGATAACGATCGGGCAGTTTCAATCGGTAAATGGACTGCCGGCAAGGGGACCAAGGAAGAAATCATCGAGCTGAGCGATGGGTCCGCTCTGATTTTGGCGACGGGAAATCTCCAGACCCCCCATGGAACCCGTTATCAGGGGAAGGGGCTCAAGCCCACATACGAATTGAAAGACAATCGCGCCGACGCTATGCCTTATTTGAATAAGGTGAGAGAACTGGCCGGCGCAAAAAGGACAGGATACCGCCAGCGTGAAAACTTGCTTCTGGCGTCTCCTTAATAAAGCTACGGCAGCTTGTGATCGCTGACCCGAGAGAAGGCAATGATCGGTAAAAACCTGCGCAATTTTCGTATCGTGTCGGAAATCGGCGAAGGCGGCATGGGCGTCGTCTATTTGGCGGAGCACATAGAGCTGCCGAAGCGATTTGCCATAAAAAGTCTTTCAAAAGCACTGAGCGGTGACCCTAACTTCCGCAAACGATTCTACGAGGAGGCGCAAAAACAAGCTCTGCTCGATGATCCGAACATCGTCCAGGTCACTGACTTTTTCGAAGAAGAGGGACAGTTCTTTCTGGTCATGGAGTATGTGGACGGCCAAGATTTGAGTCACGTGATTAAATCGAGAGGTAAATTGCCCCAATCCGAGGTGTTGGCGATCTTCCGAGACATTCTCAAGGGATTGGGATTCGCGCATGCTAAGGGCCTAGTCCATCGAGATATGAAACCTTCGAATGTGCTCATCGACAAGAGCGGTAGAGCGCGCATCATGGATTTCGGCATAGCCATTTTAGCAGGGGCGGGAGAAAAACGGTTGACCGCGGCGGGGGCCGCCATCGGCTCGCCCTGGTATATGAGTCCGGAACAAATTGAGCGTCCGCACGAGCTCGATCAGCGAACCGATATTTACGCCCTAGGCATTGTTTTGTACGAAATGCTCACGGGCGAAGTGCCCTTCGACGGAGAGACCGATTTTAGCGTTCACTACCAACAGATCAAAACCCCTGCGCCTGATCCACGCCAAAAAAACTCGGAAATTTCCGAGGAATTGGCGCAAATCGTTCTCAAGGCCATGGCCAAGAACCCCGCCGAGCGTTTTCAAAACTGCAGCGAATTTCTGCAAGCGATCGAGGCCGTCGAAAAAGGCAAAAAAGGACCCACGAAGGCGGTGATCGGGGCTCTCTTAGCGATGATATTGGCGAGCGTCGGGACTATCGTTTATTTGTATACGAGACCGCCAGACATCACCATCGTAGAAACCGGAATAGGCAATGAGCAGTTGATCGAGGTGGAGCGAAAGGCCGCCTATAACTTGATCCAGAGCGGCTCGGAGAAGGCATGGTTTACTTGTACGCAATTCAAGCAGTTGAAATTGAAGGAACGAGGCTCGCAAACAGCCAAGCTCATAGGGGACACGAACCTCGAAGAACAGATCAAGAAGCAAATTCAAGATCACCGAAAAAATATCGACAACGCGCTAACCGAATATTCGGGGTTTCTTGTCCAGCTTGCGGATGCCAAATATGAGATCGTAACCCAACAGTTCGATGAGTACACGCGGGTGCTCGGGCAAAAGGAGTCGTTCGACCAAATTCAAATTGCCCGTTTGATGAAACGTCACTACGAACGGCATCGCGAGGGCAACAAAAGCGTTAACGCGGGCATGATGGACGCCGATTGTGAAGGAGTGTTCGGTAAGGGGACTTGAGTCGGCAGCCGCATATAGGCTTCAGATATAATTGGCGTTTTCAGCTAAGTGGCAACGTTAAAGCACGGCGAAAATTACCTTGACGGCTTAAAACATGGTGATAAACTTGGCCCTGTTCAAAATCAGCGGCCACAAGGAGGTCCACATGGCAGATGCAATGCCTCGATCCGGGAGAAAATGTGCGAAAGGTCATTCGATGGATCCCAGTTGGGAGACCTGTCCCTATTGTGAGGCCGAACAAAGATCCAAGCAAAAAACCAGCGGATTTGAAGCCGTCGACTCTTCCGAACGCCAGCGAACGAGGGTAGGGGCGGTAAGACCCAACCCGCCGGAGGGAAATCGTTTAACCAGAGCGATGGCGGAACCGATCGGTCATGGGGGCCACGTCGGGGCCGGCGAAACGCGCCGGATCACAGGGGTCTTGGTCACCTACACATGGCGCGGCGAGGGTGAGATCCATCCAATTCGGGAAGGCAAGAACTTTATCGGTAGCGGCATCATCAGCAGCGAGGCCGATCATCGGCCGTGTGACGTTTACGTTCCCCAAGACAACACAATGTCGTCGGAACATGCCTTGATTCTCTGCCGTCAGGGCAACTATGAAATTCTCGATCAGATTAGCTCCAACGGGACTTTCTTGAATGGACAGATGTTGAAGGCTAATCAGGGCACAGACCTGCCGAATTACGCGGAAATCAAGACAGGCTCTACGTTATGGACCTTCATCTGGATAAAACCATCGCCCGCGCAGCTGGCTCAGCCCACGGCCCGACCGGTACAAGAGGCTGCGCCCTCTAAGGAAAGGGATACAACCGTGCGATAGCAAAGGATAATCGCCCTTGGCTGAAAGTCGCCACTGATGATCGGGCGCTGGTACAAAAAATCTAAACCGCCGAGGATATCCTTACAATATCTGGCGTAGACAGACTAGCGCACTTTCAAGAAGAGATCGCCCGTTGCGAGGCGGGAATAGATGGGATCATGATCCAAAGCTGAGTTCCGCGCCGGCGACCGGAGGTATCCCATGGGATTCATTGTTGAGTTGCTAAACCTGGCAAAAGACCCCAAAGTATTATTTTTGTTAGTGTTAATCCTGGGCATCGTTCTTGCGCTGGCGATTATTTTTAGAAAAGAACTTGGCGAGAAGATCTGCGGGCTTAAGAATTTTGATTTTGACTTCCGTAACTGGAAGTTCAAAGGTGAATTCAGCGAGGGTGTAGCGAAAGCGCGTCCGCACGGTAGGAGTGAGATCTTTTCCTCCTCGATGAGTCATCCTGTGGGGTCGGGCAAGAAAACAATAGATTTTGGCAAATTATCGGCGCGCGATGTGGTTCTTGAAGCATGGGGTGCGCTAAAACAGAGCGTGTACAATGCCTGCGCGGCGAACGGTATTCCGGCCACAAGCATCGACGAGGCCGTGCGCCGATTGAGCGGAGACAACGGAATCAAAACCGAGATTCACGATCTGATAGCCTCGCTCGATAAGCTTGGCAGGCAGCTCGCAAGCGATAAGAAATTCAAGCCGGGTGAAGACGCCGCGCGGGAGTACAAGGAAGTAGCGGACGGCGTAGTGGATTGGATGATTGCGAACATTTTTTGGCCAAAGGCAGTCCCGGAAGCGAACCCGTCGCCACCGCCGCCGCGGCGAGCGACGGTCGTCGGCGGGGATTTTGTTCAGCCGCACCCAGGGAGTCCATCGGCAGCGCTGCTCGGCGTTGGCGGACCGGTGCGGGGGCAGCGGTTCTCCATCGATAAGCCGCATTACCGGATGGGACGGAGCTCGAACAATGACTTGCGCATTTCGGCGGACAACAGCGTGTCAGGTGACCACGCCTATCTGCGCTATGAAAAAGGCGGCCTGTTTCTTTCCGACCAGGGTTCCCTGAACGGCACGTTTCTCAATGAGCAACGAATAACAGGGACCCCTGTCGTGGTCCGACACGGAGACCGCATTCGGTTGGGTGAATCCGTGTTTGAGGTCGCCGGGACGTCTACTAGCCCAAGGCCTAGCGAAGAGAAACAAGAAACCCCCAAAGGACCTTTGGCTCGGTCCATTGTCCGCTAGTAATCCCAACGTTGATAAGCGGATCAAGAACATGCGGAGGTAAATGTCTCCGCCCGGTAATTATCGTCGTTTGGAGCGTGAAGATTTCAGGTTGAACCGATGAACTCCGACGGCGCACGTCTAGAGGTTGGGGCTCTCTCGGAGACTGGTTACGTCCGCGACGAAAACCAGGACCGCATGAGCAGAATACCGGTGCCCCTGGGCGAGCTGTATATAGTGGCGGATGGTATGGGGGGACATAACGGGGGTGCGCTGGCGGCTCAAATCGCAGTAGAGGAGTTACAACGACATATAAGCCAAGCCCCGCCGAGTGAACCCGCTGACCAGGTGATTCAAGAGGCGTTCAAAAAGGCCAACCAAACCGTGTATGCAAAGGCCCGTTCCGGCGACCCGGCCACTGAAGGAATGGGGACCACGGCGGTTCTCCTGCTTGTCTCAGGCCAGGTTGCTAAACTGGCGCATGTCGGCGATAGCCGAGCCTACCTCTACCGCGACGGCAGGCTTTCGCAACTGACCACGGATCACACGGTCGTCCAGAGGATGATCCAGGCGGGAATGCTGAAGCCTGAACAGGCCGCCGGCCATCCCGACGCGAGCGTGCTTGAGCGAGCCATCGGCAGTAAGCAGGATATCGAGGTCGATATCAGGAACGAACTTCTCAAAGATGGCGACGCCATCTTGCTGTGCTCGGACGGGCTTTCCGGTTACGTGGCCGATGGCCAAATTGAATCCGTCCTCCGTAGCCGAGGAACGGTGCGGGAAACGACAGAAAATCTGGTTAAATTGGCTTTGGAAAACGGCGGGCAAGACAATGTAACCGTGCAGCTCATCCAGTACGGCACGCGAAGAGAGACGCAAGCGGCGCGGCAGACGCAACCGGTGAAGCAGATGCCGAAAGCCGCGCCGGCGCAGCGGGAAGGCCCGCCACGGAGAACTCTGGCAGCCTTCGCAATCGCCGGAATACTGGCGGCCGGCGCCGTTGCCCTGTTCTTCTTTTGGTACCCTAAGAATACAGGGGAGCCTCAATCTGCGGGTGAAGACACAAAATCGTTGGAGCAAAAACTCCAAGCCGCCGACGCGGACAAGGATGACGCCGTAAAGCAAGCGGAGATATTGAGGGAAGAACTACGGGCTGCCGGCCAATCTGCCAAGACGAACACGGACAACTTGAAAAAAGAACTGCGGACTGCCAATGCCGACAAAGAGAAAGCGTTAAAAGATGGAGAGGAATTGAAGAAACAACTGGCCACTGCCAAACAATCGGCGAAGGCAAGCGCCGAAAAAATGCAGAAGCAACTGCAAGCCGCCGATGCCGCCAAAGAAAAAGCCTTGACGGAAGTGAGGGATTTGAGGCAAAAGTTGGATAGTAAGGAACGCGAGTTGCAGGAAGCCAAGAAGCGGCTTGAGAGCCTTACAAACGCCAATAAGGAAACACCCGCACAACAGGAGACACCCACCAAAGCTCCCACTGGAACTCCGGCTACGACGGGTGCGAGATAAGCGCCGTCAAACGGAATGACGGCGCAAAGCGGGTCTCCGGACCGCGAATTAGAAAATTAGGAAGTTTAAGCCGATGGAAACTCCGCATGAAGTGGAGCGCAAGAGCGGCGCCACAACGGTTTCCTTCGAAAATTCGCTGCAACACCTCCTCGCCGAATTGGAGCGGATCGATTTGCTCATTGCCGCCCAAGTGGCCCGCGCGCGCCGGCTCCACGCTGACGATGAGCAATTTCGCGGCCTGTATATTTCCGAGGAGGAGATCGACGCGCTGCTCAAGCAGCCCGTCGGGCGCCCCAGATGGGCAAGAGCGCAGGCCTCCCTTGTTGAACCGGGTCCGGCCCTCGATAAAATCGGCCGTTGGAACAAAGCGCGCAAGGAAGAGAGCATCCGGCGCGGCATCGAACTTCGGCTCGAGGCTCTGCGGCAGAGC